>PSRA01000193.1 GCA_003175695.1 Bacteroidota bacterium
ACCTTAAAACAACCTGTCGCAAAAATTGAATAAGGTGTAACAAACCCACTTCTATTTAGTACGGAGAAGTTGTCAAAAAAGATGTTGACCGCACAAATTTTTTTTTAGCCGGTTACGAGTTAACGCTAGCCTGTTGACAATGTTTGGATCGACCAGATTGGGTAAATTCGAAAAGATCGATACGATGACCTGCAACTGACAACTGTCAACTCATTTTGTACTTTTACAATACAAATTCCTCATTATGGCACACTGGCTTGTTAAATCAGAACCTTCAGTTTATAGTTTTGAACAGTTGCAAAAAGACAAAGAAACCAGGTGGGATGGCATCAGGAGTTATGCTGCCAGGTTACATTTGAAGAATATGAAAAAAGGTGATGAAGTACTTTTTTATCATAGCAACGAAGGACTCGACATTGTTGGAATTGCCAAGGTTGCAAAAGAGTTTTATCCTGATCCGACTTCCGAAGAAGCAGATAAATGGTTTGCAGTTGACCTGAAGCCATTCAGGAAGCTAAAGAAGCCAGTCGGAATGGATCTGATCAAGAAAGATAAACGCCTCGCCAATATGGCGTTGGTAAGAATCGGAAGACTATCAGTCCAGCCTGTAACAGACAAAGAATGGGAAGCGATCATGGAATTGGCAGGTGAGAAATAATTTGCTAACATGCAAGTAAGGGCATGAAAAATAATCAAAAGAAAAAAATTGTTGTTCTCACGGGTGCAGGCGTGAGCGCCGAGAGCGGATTAAAAACTTTTCGTGATAGTGACGGGCTGTGGGAAGGCTATGATGTAACTGAAGTGGCAACGCCCGGGGCATGGAAAAAAAATCCTGGATTGGTTCTTGATTTTTACAATATGCGACGACGAAACGTGCTTGATGCAAAGCCCAATGCAGCACATTTTGGTTTGGCGGGGTTGGAAAGAGATTTCGATGTAGTCATCGTTACGCAGAATATTGATGATCTTCACGAACGCGCAGGATCTTCCCGCGTTCTTCATTTGCATGGAGAAATTTTTAAAATGCGAAGTGAATGGAATGAAGAACTGGTTTACGAAATACGAGGTGATATTGAGCTGGGGCATAAAGCAGAGGATGGTGCTCAGCTGAGGCCTCACATAGTCTGGTTTGAAGAGCCTGTCCCCATGATACAAAATGCCATTATGGAAATGGCAGATGCTGATATTTTTGTCGTTGTGGGTACTTCCCTGGCAGTTTATCCGGCGGCAGGCTTAATTCATTATGCGCCTGGTCATATTCCAAAATTCATTGTCGACAAGAGAATTCCTTTTACTTCTGCGGACATCGACTTGCATGCCATTGAAAAACCTGCTACAGAAGGCGTGACAGATTTGGTTAGGATTCTGCAAACCAAGCACATAGCTTCCTGATTTTCCCTTGCATCAATAGATGGCATCTTTAAGGTTTCCCTAACAAGAGTTTAGCTATTATTGCAGCCGATGCGACAATTGAAGGCATTGCTGCCGGTATTAATTTTTTTTACTTTCTACAGCCATTCATTTGCACAATCCAGTCGTAGCCTGCAAAGTTTGAAACAATGGGCACAGACCAATAGACCTCCCGGTTATGATTCCACGCTAAAAGATCTCAGCTATACTGTCGGACAGGATTTTCATTATTTGTATCCTTTGTACCAATTATACAGGGGAGAGAAATATTTCAGGAAGTACCTAGGAAATACTGAATACAATACAGCCCTAAGCGAAGCGGTTTCGTTTTGCGGTGATTACTCCAGCGCACTTGATTATCAAAAGTTGAATTATGATTCAACGGTAGATGAAGTGTCGCTTCGCCAGATCAACAAGATCATGCAGGGCTATAAGGATTTACAACATGTAGACGCCAGGAAATATATTTCATTCCTCGCCAAAGACTACAGGGTAATCATGATCAATGAAGCGCACAATAAGCCGCTTCACCGCGCTTTCATTATTACTTTACTGGACGCTCTTTACCGGAAAGGTTACCATTACCTGGCCATGGAGATGCTAAATAATTATTCGAATAACAGCCTGACCAGATTGACGCCTATGACTGGACACTATTGCGGGGAACCAGTGGCAGGCGAACTTGTCAGAACGGCTCTTGACCTGGGATTCAAACTGGTCCCCTATGAAGACACGTTGGCTTATCGTCACACGGCCAGAGAAAGGGATTCCATTCAGGCTTTGAATATTTATAAAGTAATTCAATCAGACCCTAATTCGAAAGTGCTTGTTGTGGCAGGTTATGCTCACATAGCGGAAAAAGCAATGGATGAACAATATGTTCCGATGGGATTAGCATTTAAAAAAATCTCAGGAATCGATCCATTGACGATCGACCAGACAGATATGACGGAGGAAAGTGAATTTGCCTATGGCAAAGCCTTCTACAATGCGTACGTTGGAAGATTTGGTATTACGAGTCCGTCGATTGCCCTCGGTGGGGATGGGCAACCGGTCAACGTAACAAGTAGCGAGCTCTACGATCTAACGGTCATTCACCCTCCAACAGAATACAAGGACTTACGCCCCACCTGGCTTGGATTAAATGGAAGGAGGCAGCCTTTTTACATTAAACCAACCAATAAATCTACTTTCCTGGTTCAGGCATATTATCAAATTGAATCTTTTAGCAGTAGGCCAGGTCAGGTTGTGCCTGCTGATCAATCCTTCAATCCAACGGGTAAAGGAAATTATCTTCTGTTCCTGCGCAAAGGAAAATATATAATTGTCTTCAGGGATATGCAGTATAAGATGCTGTACACCCAGCATGTAGAGGTAAGCTGAACCCGACTAATGGATTATTTCTTCGTGAAAACGGATTCCATGTTTTGTCAGTTCATCTAGTACTGGTTCATAGATTTCAGGTATTATTGGAATGTGCAATCCGGTTAATCGGATTTTTTTCTCCAGTATTAATTTCGCGGCAATCCCGATCGGTAATCCGACCGTTTTGGCCATGGCGGTTTTGACGCTGTCTTCGCCGGTTACAAGCAGGGAGCTGCGGACAAATTCAGTCGTTGTTTCTTTTTCAATATCCAACTCGTGAAGCATCACGATCATGTCTTTATCATGGGGCTGCATCGCCAGCCTGCTTTCCAGCAAATACTGGAGCAAATCTGCATTTGTGTTCACAGTTCCGGGAATAGGACTGTCATCAAAAAAACCCAAAAAAGAAAACATCTGCCTGTTGTCTTCTTTTACAAAAGGCAGGATGGGCTCTGACCATTCACTGAATCTGATTTTTTTATCCTTTATTATTTTCTGATCGTCCGTTAATCCTGCAGCCACTATCCATTTCCAATTTTTGCAGAAGACGGGATATCGTAACGTGCTGCGTAGAAATGTTTTGGCTTCCTCGACTCCGTAAAGTTTCATGTAACTAAGTGAATCTCTATTTGGATAGTAAGCCAGGTTGCCCAGGCCAGGCACGTTCACCCCGACACAATTGTCAAAAACTTCTTTGTAGGAAAGCTTCCTGATAACATTGGATTGTTTGAAAACAGCGCCCGCTGCGCCTGCCCGGACTACGTTTCTGGGGTTCCAGCTTATTTTGTAATGCCAGGGGTTGTTATCATTTTCGGGCGCGACCAGCCCACCTGTATGAGATTTGAACTCAGAAATCCGGCCTCCTTCTTTTTTTATCCGGTCAATCAATTGCATTGCACTCATGTGATCGATTCCTGGATCCAGGCCCATTTCGCAGAGGAACAAAATACCCT
Source organism: Bacteroidota bacterium (assembly GCA_003175695.1). Classification (GTDB taxonomy): domain Bacteria; phylum Bacteroidota; class Bacteroidia; order Chitinophagales; family Chitinophagaceae; genus Puia. The sequence goes on from PSRA01000193.1 coordinate 3,729, forward strand.
TTGATTTTAGCGCGCCATCCATTTTTCTTAATGGCTCATCCACGTAGGAGGCGGTAAGGAGGTTTTTGCCCATTTCCAGGCAATCCTGAGCAATGATCTGATGAAGGCCCGGAGGAAGTAATGAAATGATGATGTCAGCATCTTTGATCAATTCGGTTCTTGCTTGGGCATCCTGCACGTCCAATTTGATAATTGGTATCTCATTTTTTATCAAAATCTCGATGGTTGATGCCGCCGGGTGAGCGTCAGCCACTTTAAATGACCAACTTAGAGCTCTGCTTTCTTTTGCCAGGTAATTGATCAGCGAGCCGGATGATTTTCCCGCGCCAAACAAGACAATCTTATGCATAAACAATGATAAGATAAATTGATCAGAACTCGGGAGAGTGAAGTCAGTGGGAACTCACTTTTTCAAAATGAAAAAATCATACAACCTTCTGGCCGGCGGCAGCACAAAAAAATCAGCCAGCTTGTTGGCTGACTGATTTGCCCCTATACCTAAACCGTCCCTATATATATGTATATAAATTTTCAGCTTTACTCTGTCAACCTGATTTCTCCCAGGTTCACGCTTTGCCCCTCATTAACTTCGAGGTTGTCCCTGATAATACCACCGGTCTGACTTTTGGCAGCAACAATCACTTTCCATATGCCTGGCCTGACCTTCATTCCAAAGTAGCCGTTCTTACTGATTGTTCTTACAGAGTCACTGCCATTGATGGCCAAGACTGATTCACTCGTGGTGGCCGGATATAATTTACCATTAATAAAACCACTGCGCATGACCCTAACTGTGTGAATTCCAGCAATTGCAGCGATCAACAAGCATAATTCCAATAAAGCCTTTCTCATGATTCAATTTTTAACTTCGTCAGGTAGTCCTTAAAATTTTGGTTGAAGCTTTGACTAGCAAGTGGTACGGAAGGATTAAGAAACTAATTTCAAGTACTATGCCAATTAGAAAGAATGTGGAGAAATTCCACAGTAACTACGTGTAAACAGTTAGATCGATCTAAATGTCGGAAAAGGAAATTCCGTTTTCTTTGGAGTTGATCATGGTTACCCGATACTTCACTTTTACGCCGCGTGAACTTTTAGGTGCTTGTTCCATGATCGCGGATCCCGCATTCAAGTTGCGGAAATAGATGTTCTCCGTCTTGTAAATCTTTTTATTACTTTGAACATACTGTACTTCGACTACCACCAGGTCTAGTGTATAAGGGGAGGTGTTACTAACGGTTAGCTGTAAGTCTGAAATACCACCAAAAGTGCCAACATTGAATTTGCTCGCGGTGAGCATGACATAGTCCTCGATATTATTTTTGATATTTTCTTTCTCCTGCTTTTCTGCCGCCGCGCGTGAAGCATCCTGCCTGGCACGGATCTCGGCATCACTATCAAATTTTGGTACGGCGATTTCTTTTTGTGCTTTAATTGAATCCAGTATCTTCTGCCTGGCTGCTCTTGCTCTTTTTCTTTCCAGGGCCTGCTCTTCTTTTAATTGGATTTCTTCCTGGCTCTGAGAATTGTTTTCTGAAATTGAAGGATCAAGTGATTGGGAAGGCAGCGAATTCGACACAGGCATTCTCTTAGTCGGAATGGAACTTTGTTGATCGAAATTCCCAGGTTGGTCAATAACCAAATCCTTCGGTGTGGAATTAATTACTCGATTGCTGCCACCATTAATACTCAGGCCAATAAATATTCCTCCGCCCAAAACCGCCAATAAAACGCCGACTAAAATTGCTGGTTGCGCATATTGCCGCAGTGACTTAGTTTTTCCTTTTCTTTTCTTTTGAAGGTTGTCAGCATATTGTCTCTTCAGATCATCCAGGGATGTTGAATATTTTTCTTCTAAATCAATAGCGTCTTTCCTGTCTTCTGATGGAAAGGGAACCATTGTTCTTTGCGGTGTTTCTTTTTTCTGCGTTTCGCGCAGAACCGGCTTGTCGATTTGAATTTGTTTTTTTTCCGGCTGTTTGTATTCCACCTCTGCCGGTTTGGGGGATTCCGAAGGCATGTCAACAAAAATTATTTTGTTTCCCCTGGAATTTGATTGTTGCTGGTCAGTAGCTACAGGCGCATAACGTTGATGATCATTTTCTGCAGTATGCTGTTTTTTCTGTGAAGATAACGCCGCGTGCTCCTGAGGAACGGGTTTTTTGAAAAAGCGATCGAAGGGTTGTTCTTCAACTATCGGAGCAAACGATTTCAATTCTTCGATCTCACAGGGGTAACGCCAGGCTGCACTTTTCCCTTCAACCCATACAAGGTCGTAAGCTTTTAATGCCATTCCTTTGATTTCATCCAGCGTAAATGGCCCAGTCTGCTTATTGTTTCTTAACAATAAATAAGTGCTCATACAAACATCAATCGATTGAAGGGGCTAGGTGGCTTTGACAGGGGCGGGGAAACAAATTTATTATCTTTTTTTGTGAAGGCAACGTTATAAGGTAATATTTATAGGTTTAAAAATAGATTGGATGAAATTTCGTCTTTTTAAGCGTATTCCACTCGACTGCAGGTGCCGGGAACTTGATAAATCGGGTCAGGTAAGCCGCCGCGTTAAAGAAGTCGCTATTCGAAGAAACTCTCATGAGTTCAACGTCGGGAGCAAGGTAAAATTGCCTGTAACGGGGGAATGAGGGTATCGGCCTTCCATTGATAATTTCCGGATTCTTAACGGCTCCAATCATGCCTTCTGCACCGTAGCCGGCGCTTATATTCAGCCAGTCCGGCCAATCATTCTTTGCCGACAAAAAGGACTTGATATTAAATGATAACCAATAGGTTTGACCATTATAATCTTTCAGTATCCTGGAGACAAAGCTTTTTCCCAATTCCTGTGGGTAATAGGACGGGTAGATGGAAGGATGATAGGAAAACCGCAGAGAAACCCTTTGTCCGCCCCACCATTTTTGTTGCCCCGCAAAAATTGCTGTTCCTAACAGGTTGGCCACCATGTCCCCTTTCGAAAAACCCCATTTTGACGAAAAGCCGTCCAGGACCTCAATGATTGACATATACCCGATAGCCGTCAGGGATCCTATGGCAATGGAGGCATCATTCTTGACTCCACACCAGCGCATTAAATCATACTGTATCACACCAATATTATAAGCGGTGGTCATATGTCCGACTTTGTCGACCTGCAGCCATTCATTGTTGTCGTTGAAGAAATGAAAGGAAGAACGAGGATGCTTTCTGTACCAGAGATAATAAAGACCTACAGAGATGAGCACGCCCCCGGCTATTTCGGTTATGACTACCCCACGGAGCCGATCAGGGTTATATTGATCGGAAGGAGGGAGGAATTTATTTTGACCTTCTGCGGATGGAATCAAAGAAGTCAGAAAAACCAGAAATAAAGCTGCCTTGATGACAAAATTGTTCCATTTGATCATGGGACGTGACGAGATTGATCTGATCCAACAATATTAATTGATTTACGGTGAATAAGTTTGGTTTGATTCTGGTTTATGAAAAATGATTCTCTGCCGCGGCGGACAAAGGAGTTTCACTATCGCTTCTGTCTGGCGCCGCGGATGAAACTAATGAAAACTATTTCCAAAATTCAATATCTTCATTTCTCAAAATAAAAGAATCAATATATGGATGCTTCTGTCCAGGAAAGAGTGAATAAATGGTTACAGGGTAACTATGATCAGGCTACCAAGAATGAGATCCTTCAACTACAAAAAGAAAATCCAGCTGAACTAAACGAAAGTTTTTATCGCAATCTTGAATTTGGCACCGGCGGTCTTCGTGGAATCATGGGCGTTGGAACCAACCGCATGAATAAATATACAGTCGGAATGGCCACGCAGGGATATGCGAATTATCTTAAATCTTCATTTTCGCGTCAACAGGTCAGGGTCGCGATTGCACACGACAGCAGGAATAACAGCCGCTTTTTCGCAGAAACTGCTGCCAAGGTTTTTGCGGCCAATGGCATAAAAGTTTTTCTATTTCAATCTCTTCGGCCCACGCCGGAATTGAGTTTCACCATTCGCCACCTGGGTTGCCAGGGCGGCGTGGTTATCACCGCATCACACAATCCGAAGGAATATAACGGATACAAGGCATATTGGAACGATGGTGGACAATTGGTCCCTCCACATGATACGAATGTAATAAAGGAGGTGGAGAAGATCGGATCTGTGGATGAGGTGAAGTGGAGCGGGGGGGAGGCGAATATCACCATCGTAGGTAAGGAAATCGATGAAGCATATATCAGTATGGTCCGTGATCTTTCCGTATATCCTGAGATTATCGAGAAGCAACACAATCTTTGCATTGTATACACGCCCATTCATGGAACAGGGATCAAGCTCGTGCCGGAAGTGTTGCAACGTTTTGGATTCAGCAACGTGCATGTAGTAGACGAGCAGGCCACGCCCGACGGAAATTTTCCTACCGTCGCATACCCGAACCCGGAAGAAAAAGAAACCATGAGCCTTGGGCTCAAAAAAGCAAAAGAGATTGATGCTGATATCCTGCTTGGAACGGATCCCGATGCTGACCGGGTAGGGATTGGCATTAAAGACGATAAGGGAAATTGGGTGCTAATGAACGGAAATCAAACCGCGGTTCTTGCCTTTAACTATCTGATTGAAGCCAGGAAAGCAAAAGGAATTGCACAGGCAAACGATATGGTAGTGAAAACCATCGTCACCACTGATATGATCGATGAAATTGCGAAACAGAATTCAATTCATTGTTACAATGTGCTCACTGGTTTCAAATGGATCGCCGAATTGATCAAGGAAAAGGAGAAGACTGAAAATTATGTGATTGGTGGCGAAGAAAGTTACGGACTGATGATTGGTTCCAGGTTGCGTGACAAAGATGCTGTGAGTGCTGTCGCCATTCTATGTGAAATGGCCGCTTATGAAAAAGACAAAGGCAGAAGTTTGTACGAAAAGCTCATCGATCTCTACGGGCAATACGGATTCTATAAAGAGAATCTCATTTCTATTACGAAGAAAGGTATGGATGGACAAAAACAGATCGCCGATATGATGGAAGGATATAGAAAGAATGCACCCGCCAGCATCAATGGCTCCCGTGTTGTAAAATTGCTCGATTATGAATTGCGTAAGGGGAAGAATTTGCAAACAGGAGAGACTTGGGATATTAGTTTGCCTGTCAGCAATGTGCTGCAATTTATCCTGGAAGATGGAAGTAAAATTTCAGCAAGACCTTCTGGTACTGAACCTAAAATCAAATTTTATTTCAGCGTACACACAAAATTGGACAGTTCCACAACATTTGACAACGCAAGCGGATCACTTGATAAAAGGATTGCAGGTATAATCAAGGATATGAAATTGCAATAGTAAATGGAATTGAATAAAAGAACCTGCTTAAAAGTTTTTTAACGTATTAAATTAGCCAATCAATTATCTCAACAGGTAATTTCATGAAAAAACTTCTGCTTTCCATTCTTGCGACCATTACAACGATCTCATTGTTTGCAAACGTTCGCCTTCCAAAAATTTTTGGCGACAATATGGTCTTCCAGCGGGCACAACCCATTCCTGTGTGGGGCTGGGCAGATCCGGGTGAAAAAATCACGATTAAATTCAATCAACAGGTCAAGACGACAAAAACAGACAAGTCTGGCAAATGGATGGTAAGATTGGATCCCGAACCTGCCGGTGGCCCCTATGCGCTTTCCATTGTCGGAAGAAATACTGTTGGTTTCAACAATGTGCTCGTCGGAGAAGTTTGGATTTGTTCCGGCCAGTCTAACATGGAATATCATGTCCGCGATGTCATTCATTCCGATGAAGAAATGCAGACTGCTGATTATCCCATGATCAGGCATATCAAAATTCCGAATGCGGTTAGTGGTTCACCTCAGGGTGATATTTCTGATGCTGATTGGAAAGTCTGTAGTCCTGAAACTGTCAGTGATTTTACAGCCGTCGGATATTTTTTTGCGCGCGAATTGTTCAATCGATTGCACGTACCGGTTGGTTTGATAAATACTTCGTGGGGTGGAACTATAGTGGAAACCTGGACGAGTCGCGAAGCATTTGAGAAAGATCCGGAATTCAAAAACATGATTGCCAATATGCCGGCGCTCAATCTCGACTCCCTGGCGAAAGTGAAAAAGGATGAGATGGCAAAAAAACTAAAAATCTTGCAGCCCACATTGGAAGAGAAAGTGGATGCGACAGCTTGGAAAAATCCCGACTTCGACGATAGCAAATGGGCCCACATGAATTTGCCAGGCCTTTGGGAAAGCAAGGGAATGGGTCTTGAAGATCTGGACGGACTGGTTTGGTTCAGAAAAGAAATAACAATTGATCCGGAAGATGCTGATAAGCAGGCTGTCCTCGAGCTCGACAAAATTGACGACTCAGACGATAGTTATGTGAATGGAACCAAAGTGGGATCGATGAAGAACCAGTACAATGAGCAAAGAAGATACGTCATTCCTCCCGGTGTATTGAAACCAGGCAGGAATGTGATAGCCGTCAGGGTGGAAGACACTGGTGGAGGTGGCGGTATTTATGGTGATTCTGCTTTTTTGAAACTTTCGATTGGAAATAAAGTGATACCACTGGTCGGCGAATGGTCTTTCAGGATAGAATCGATTTTGGGACAGTATGCCGGCATTGGTCCTAACAGTTATCCCACCTTGCTTTTCAATGCAATGGTGAATCCCTTAATCCCCTATGGCATTCGCGGTGCAATTTGGTACCAGGGTGAAGCTAATGTTGGAAGGGCGTACCAATACAGACATGCTTTTCCGCTGATGATAAAAGACTGGAGAGATCAGTGGGGCCAGGGTAATTTTCCATTCTACTTTGTGCAGCTGTCCAGCTACAATGACAATAACGGAGACAGTCGCCATGGCAGTTCCTGGGCCGAATTAAGAGAAGCCCAGACGAGCACGCTTGCCTTACCGAATACAGGCATGGCTGTTACGACGGATATTGGGCTGTCCCATGACGTTCACCCTAAGAACAAGCAGGATGTTGGCAAGCGACTCGCAGCCATTGCCCTTAATAACGTATATGGGCAAACGATGGAATTCAGCGGGCCCGTCTATCAGTCCATGAAAATAAATGGGAACCAGGTTATTCTATCATTTACGCATTTGGGTGGGGGATTGGTGACAACAGACAAATACGGTTATGTGAAGGGTTTTGAGATTGCGGGTAAGGATCAACGTTTTTATTATGCAAAAGCTGCCATTCATGGCAGTGAAATTATTTTGCAAAGCGATTCAGTCTCTGATCCGCTGGAAGTGAGGTATGCCTGGTCAGATGATGCCGGCGAGGCAAATTTGTTTAATAGTGACGGATTTCCCGCTGTTCCATTCCGGACTGACCAGTGGAAAGGAGTGACGCAGGGAATTCAGTACGTGATAGGCAAATAGAAACGAAAAGGATTAAGCAGTAGGTCTCTTGTAAATATGTTCCTGGTGTTTCCAAAGAGCTTGAAAAACGGGACTATGTTCTCTGAGGTATTCAAAATTTCCTTCGTCCACAATCCGCCCGTTTTCCAAAATATACACGTGATCAAACATCCACAACAAATGCAACCTGTGCAAAGATGAAACAATAGCTTTATCGGAAAAAGCGTCAAAGATTTTTTTATAAATGCCCGCCTCTGTTTTCGGATCTACGCTACTGGTTGGTTCATCCATCAATACAATTTTACTTTCGCGGGCAGCCAGGATACCTCTTGCCAAGGCCAGCCTTTGCTTTTGACCGCCCGATAGATTTACTCCTTTTTCCTGGATGGACGATTCCAGCCCCCTGGGTAAATGCCTGATCACTTCTGAAAATTGAGCCGTCTTGCAAACATTGTTGATATCTTCCTCACTGAAGGGTAGGCCCAATGTGATGTTATATGCTATGGTGTTTTCGAATATTTCAGGCTCCTGTGGAAAAAGGGTAACTGTTTCATGAATGCTGTCAAACAAATACTCATGATGATCGATCTTCATTTCTACCTCGCGCTCCGGCTGATACAATCCTCTCAATAAAGCGAGAAGCGTAGTTTTTCCGCTCCCGCTTTCGCCAATAAATGCAATTTTTTTCCCGATTTCCAAATTAAAACTGAGGTTTTTCAGGTCCTGGATTCTTTCTGGATTCGCATGAGCTTCGCCGTGGGAAAAACTCAGCTTGCTGATTTCAATTTTCTTCCAGCCTGCCGGCAAAGTGGCCTCTGAATCGGGGAGATGGTTGGCGGCATATTCTCTTTCAATATTGGAAGCCGTTTGAACGTCTGTGTTGTATTGAATGATCTGGTTATATTGCCAGGCCACATCATGGAAAACGCTGGTGAATTGATTGACGAATCCCAACAAAGCCACAAGTCCTCCCACAAAAAAAGTTTTTCCCGGCTCCCAGTTTTGATAGATAAATCCGAAAGTAATCACGCCATAGATTAGTACAATCAGCACGTCGGCCGTAAACCATTTCCATTCATTGATGATTACGTTCTTTCTGAAGGGTTTGATAAGGTCATTGACCCTGGCCATAAGTCCGTTTTCCATACTGCGTTCCAGCCTCAGCGTGATCACAGTGAGGATATTCGAAAGACTGTCAAATAAATTGGCGGATACGATGTGCTCTTTTTCATTAAGTTCTTCCTGGGTCCTGATTATTGGCCGATCGAATTTGAAAATGATCCAAATAATAAAAAACCCGAGTAAAACGCTGATCGAGCCAAACAAAGGAGAGAAGTAGAGCATTGCTGCAAACGAAAAAACGAATTTCAGCACGGCATGCAGGTACATGAATCCGCCGTCAAAGAAGCTTTTTAAGGCCTCATAAGCTTTTCTGATCCGGTTGATCGTTGAACCGCTATGATGATCCTGATGCCATTTAACAGGTAAATGCAAAGCCTGGTGGTATCGCTCATGCAGAAAATTCCTGCTTAAGTTGAAGGCGAGTTGTCGTTCCATTATTCGGGCAGGACCATGGAAACTCCATTCCAGCAATTTCAATACGAGGTAACCTGATATGTAGATCAGCGTATATTTCAGCACATCGCCGCTATTTTTTTGAATTTTATTTACGAACCAACCGAATAATAATGGATTGCTGGCGTTGGCCAGGTTGGAAAAAACAAACATGCCATATACAAGCAGGTATTTTTTTCGTTCATTCCTGGCATATTTCCAGGCAGTTCTTAGCAGCGATAAATAGGGATTGCCACTCATTAGTCAGATCAAATGCTTTACAATTTACTAACTAATTCTATGAAGAGATTTTATGAAAAAGCGCAGAGTAAGCTAAGGCGAAAGGTAACACGCGGCCACCCTTGCGCCTTTGCTTACTTTGCGCCTTTGCATGAGACTCTTTTAATTAATCCAGCACTTTCTCACTTATCTTTCCACTCTTCTTGTCCTTAAGGATTACTTTTTTTGCCCCATAATGTGTTAACTCCTCTTTCACCAGGTAATGGTCCTTGTCGTAATCAACCAGGTGACTGTCTTTACTGACGCCCGTTCTTCCTCTCCAGATTTCGAGCTTCACTGGTTCCCATTGCTTGCTTTTTGCAGATCGGTAGGCTGCATCCAGCACAGCGTTCACCACATATCCGTCATAAAAAGTTTCTTTCGGAGCTTTCTTTTGTTCAAGTGAATTAAACATATCGGTGAACATATGATTATACCCTAGTTCATTTAATTCATCACCGACAGGAAACAACCAACCTGTATTGCTTTCCGCTTTTTCTGCTACATAGTCGGTGTCTTTCCCGGTAGTAAACATTTCAAAACCCGTACGCAAAAAATTATTCATCCAAATAGTTCCTTCGGTACCCATCACTTCATCGCGAAGATCCAATCCACCCCGGAAGGTCCAGCTTACTTCGAACTGGCCGATTGCACCATTTTCATATTTAACAAGGGCAATGGCATGATCCTCGGCGTCGATGGGTTTTACTTGGGTGTCTGCCCAGCACATGACCTCAATGGGTTTAATGTCTTTTCCAATAAAGCTTCTTGCAATTTCAACGCAGTGACAACCCAGGTCGAGGATGCAGCCGCCACCCGCCTGCTCAATATCCCAAAACCAATCGCTGTGAGGGCCGGGATGTGTTTCTCTTGACTTGGCCCAAAGGATTCTGCCAAGCGCACCATTCTTCACACTTTCATGTGCTTTCAAAAATTTTGGCGTGTAAACCAGATCTTCCAGGTATCCATTAAAAATGCCCGCGGATTCAACTGCCTCCAACATCCGCTTGGCTTCGGCTGCATTTCTTCCTAGCGGCTTGGTAGTAATCACAGCCTTCTTGTGCTTGCAGCAAAGGAGAACTGCTGCTTCATGCAAATTATTGGGAAGAGATATACAAACGACCTCCACTTCAGGATGAGCGATGGATTCTTCCATATTTGTTGTCCAATGTTTACAATCGTAGTCCTTTGCAAATTTTCTGGCACTTTCTTCCCTTCTCGAGTAAATGCTCACGATTTTATCTTTGCTTCGTTGACCCAATAAAGAGTCAGCATAGAAGCGGCCAATAAAACCTGAGCCCAGCATAGCAATTCGTATCATAACTTGTGTTTTTGATGTAAGGAATAAAGATCTTTATTGGATCAGCATGATATTATGCTGCCTGTTGAATAACTCTTTTCTCTTTGAAAAATAACAAGAAATAGAAAAATACTCCTATGGCAATATAAGCAGGAACATACCAAATCCTGAGCCATTCGTGTGTATTTTCACCTGTGCGGTAAGCGTCTACAATAAATCCGGAGAAGGCAGTTCCGATAAACATGCCTACTCCATAAGTGGCAAACGTGAACAAACCCTGGGCCGCATTTTTGATTTTTTCCCCCGCCTTTTTCTCGGTATACATATAGCCCGTTACAAAAAAGAAATCGTAACAAACGCCATGCAGAATGATCCCGGCATAAAGCATCCAGAGATTGGTGTCTGCGTTCCCATAAGCAAAGAAAATATATCGCAATAACCACGCTGTCATCCCAAGCAATATCATGTTCTTCACGCCAATTGAATTGAACAGGAAGGGAATGGCTAGGATGAAGACACCTTCTGAAACCTGTCCCAGGATCATTCTCGCCGCAGGCTTATCCATGCCCATTTCTGTGAGAAAGGGATTTCCAAAACTGAAATAGAAGGAAAGAGGAATGCAAACCAATATGGCCGCGATGAAGAAAATCGTGTACGGCCTGCTTTTGAACAACACAAAAGCATCTGTTCCCAGCGCCTGAGAAGCCGTCATACCTGCCTTGGCCCTGGGTGGTGTATCAGGCAGCGCGAAACTAATCAACCCCAACCCGACAGAAACGGCGGCGGCGAGGTGGAAGATGGCTTCCGTTTTTTCTAACCTGAGGAAGCCAATGACAAGTCCGGAAATGATCCATCCAACGGTACCGAATACCCGAACCCAGGGGAACTGCCGTCCCGGATCAGCCATCTGGTTAAATGCAACGCTGTTGGACAAGGCGATGGTCGGCATGTATAAAAGGGAATAAGAAAGGATTACCCAATAAAACGGTCCGTTCGCTGTAATTCTGCTTGCCAGGAAAAGCAGCGCGGCTCCTCCGAGGTGAAGAAATCCCATGATGTTTTGGGCGGCAAAAAAGCGGTCGGCGACCATTCCTACAAAAAAAGGCGAAATCATCGTGGCGATTGCAAGTGCACCATAGGCAGCTCCAATTTGGGTGCCGGTGGAATGCAGGTTTTCCGCCATATAGGTTCCCATCGTTGCATACCAGGAACCCCAGATAAAATACTGTAAGAACATCATAAGGGCAAGGAGGCTGAATGTCGCTGCTTTCATGTTGTTATAAGATTTGCATTCTTGATTTGGGAAGAGAATTCAATGTAGATGAAAATTTATTAAGGCTGAAAAGTTACAAACGAAAAATATTCTGCATAAATATTTCTTCATTTATCTTGCAGCAGTATGAGAACATTTGACGATAGTTACCGTCATAAGGGACTTCGCAGGCAGCTGGTAGACATAATCAGGCACAAAGGAATTACAGATGAAAAAGTTTTGGACGCGATATTGCACATTCCCCGTCACTTCTTTATGGATTCGGGATTTGATAAGATTGCTTATGAAGACAGGGCTTTTCCCATCGCAGAAGGTCAAACTATCTCACAGCCTTACACGGTTGCATACCAATCGCAATTGCTGGAAGTAAAAATGCATGACAGAATTCTTGAAGTGGGTACCGGAAGTGCATACCAGGCATGCGTGCTGGCTGAATTGGGTGCACAGGTTTATACCATTGAAAGACAGAAAAAGATTTTTGAGAACAACAAGTCATTTCCTTTTCTAAAAAAATATCCGACGATTCGTTTTTTCTTTGGTGACGGGTATGAAGGACTCCCCACATTTGCTCCTTTTGATAAAATTATAGTTACCGCAGCGGCACCCTCCATTCCACCTAAACTAATCGAACAATTGAAAGTAGGAGGTAAGATGGTCATCCCGGTTGGAGAAGGACAAGTTCAACAAATGGTCCGCATCAGTAAATTCCCCGACAATGTATTGGAAGAAGAAATATTTGATAATTTTTCCTTTGTACCGATGATTGGTGGAAAAAGGAACTGAGCTCGAAATTCAATAGTCCTTCTAAATCAGTCGTTTACAAGGATTATGGCCATTATCTGGGGGCAAAATATCTTTGCCAGTTAAGAATGAATGACTTACCTTTGCGCTCCGATTTTTATCCTGTTTTTTGTCGTTTGAAAGAAAATATAAAAACAGCATTGCCCAAACGGCTCCATAAGTGATCAGCCAGTGCAGATCCGCCAGCAGGGTATCATTGTAAACCTGAGATTATATGCCCAAGGTTAAAACAAATTCCAGTGCCAAAAAAAGGTTCAAAGTAACAGGCACAGGAGAAATCACTTATCAGAAGGCTTTTAAACGCCACATCCTGACCAAGAAATCCACTAAACGCAAACGCAACCTGAACAAGAAAGGAGTGATCAGCGGAGCAAATTCAGATTTTGTCAAGAGGTTACTCAGACTAAAATAGCATCTCCGTTATTATTCAATTTGAAATTTTAAAAATTAAAACTTATTTCATATGCCTCGTTCAGTAAATGCTGTTGCTTCCAAAGCTCGCAGAAAACGCATCTTAAAACAAGCCAAAGGCTTTTATGGCAAGCGGAAAAATGTTTATACCGTTGCCAAGAATGTATTGGAAAAAGGATTGACTTATCGTTTTGTAGGTCGTAAAATAAAGAAAAGAGAATACCGGGCACTGTGGATCGCCCGTATCAATGCTGCCGTGAGAGCAGAAGGGCTGACTTACTCCACTTTCATTCATAAATTGAATGAAAAAGGCGTTGCTCTTGACCGTAAGATTCTGGCCGATCTTGCTATGAATGAACCTGAGACTTTTAAGGAACTGGTGAATTCAGTAAAATAAAATGATTGGTAGCTCACCGAGCTCATCCATTCATCACAAAAAATTAACCGGGCATGGCCCGGTTTTTTTATTTTTTGCATTGCTCAAAAAATTACATTTGTATGTTTTTTTAAAAATCCCGTATTTTATCTTCATTTTTCGCTGATGCAAAATATGAACCAGTCAATGAACAATACCTATACCGACTTGGTGAAACAAACCTTCAATTTTCCCCAGGAAGGTTTTGAAGTGGAAGAGAACTACCTCAAATTTAATGGTGTCGATCTGAAAGCCCTGATCGACAAATATGGCACCCCGATGAAGCTGACTTATCTCCCCAAAATTGGGATGCAGATCAGGAAGGCAAAGAAAATGTTTGCCAATGCGATCAAGCGACACCGTTATGAGGGTAAGTATTTTTATTGCTATTGTACCAAGAGTTCCCACTTTTCTTTCGTTTTAGAAGAAGCTTTGAATAACGATATCCACCTGGAAACTTCGTATGCCTATGATATTGAGATAGTGAAAAAGTTGTATGAGCGAAAAAAGATCACCAAGGACACTTACATTATATGCAACGGCTTCAAACAAAAGCCTTATACCAGCCGGATTGCTTCCCTGTTAAATAGTGGATTCAGGAATGTCATTCCAATCCTGGATAATAAGGAAGAGTTGAACCAATATAAAAAATCTGTAAAAGTTCCTTTTAAACTAGGTATCCGGTTGGCGGCAGAAGAAGAGCCGACTTTTCCTTTTTATACATCCCGGCTTGGATTTCGTGCCCGTGATGTTTTGGAATTTTATGTAGACAAGATCGAGGGCAATGAAGACAGGTTTCAGCTGAAAATGCTTCATATTTTTCTCAACAAGGGAATTAAAGATGACATATATTATTGGAGTGAATTAAATAAGGTGATCAACCTTTATTGCCAGCTAAAGAAAATTTGCCCAGAGTTGGATTCTATCAACATTGGTGGCGGATTTCCGATCAAACACTCACTGGGGTTTGAATATGATTACCAATTCATGATCAATGAGATTGTAGGAAACATCAAAAAAGCCTGCAAGCGAAGCAATGTCCCTATGCCCAATATTTTCACCGAATTTGGCAGTTATACGGTCGGCGAAAGCATGGCACACATTTATAGCGTCATTGGCCAGAAGATGCAGAATGATCGCGAAATATGGTATATGATCGATTCCTCCTTTATTACCACCTTACCGGATACCTGGGGAATTGGAGAACGATTCCTCATGTTGCCGATTAATAAATGGGATGTAGAATATCAGCGCGTGGTCTTGGGAGGAATTACCTGCGACAGTCACGATTACTACGATTCAGAAGAGCACATCAATGAAGTGTTTCTTCCAAAGTTGAATAACGGCGAGCCCTTGTATCTGGGCTTTTTTCATACTGGAGCCTACCAGGACCAGATCAGCGGTTATGGTGGAATCAAACATTGCCTGATACCGTCTCCTAAGCACATCATTGTTGGATATGACAAGAATGGAAAACTGACGGACTGGGTATACGCGAAGGAGCAAACAGCTCAAAGTATGCTAAAGATCCTCGGTTATCATTAACTGACAGGGCCGCTACTTACTTTTCAGGCGATATTTTTTGTCTACTTTTTTGCTGTTGAAGTATTCATTCAGCTGCTCTTCATTCATCGTCATGTTTTCATCGGTGGGAAGATCGATTAGCTGGATCTGGATCTGTTTCATCTCGTCCCTCAGCTTCGTAACTTTTCTCACAATATCCATATCTTTTTCACCGACGAGACTATTTTCCGACTTCATGTACTCAAGGCGCTTGATGGAAGAGCGGACCAGGGAAGCAGAATTTTGTTCCGCAGTCTTTGTCGGGGCAACTGCTTCTTTTACGGGAACCAGCGCAACGCCTGCACTGGGAAGGATCTTTCCGGCTGTTTGTGCGCCGGCAGATGCAGTAGAGGACAGCACAGTGCCACCCAAAGCAGAGCCTGCTGTCGTCATGTCGAAAGTAGTGCGTGTATGCTTCGTGCTCTTCACTTTCTTATCCAATTCTACAAAGGCATATTTTAGCTGCAGAATATAATTCGAGACGGCTTTTACGGTCTTGTTATACTCATCCAGCATGAATGGATAATTCAGGGCATCCCGCACGTAGATCTTCACCGTGGCCGTGTCTTTGACATAGAATTTATTCATTCCCACAAATTGTAGGATCACGAGTTTTTGCTTGACGGAATCATGGTCTTTTATAAAATCGAAACCCGGTGACCAAATAAATTCGTCTTCGCATTTTTTGACGGGGGTATAATTCTTAAGTTGAACGTTGGAATATAATGTGATGTTATCTATCGGAAAGCTGCCTGTTTCGCAGTCGATTTTAAAATTGACAGTATCACCTTCTTCAATATATATAGTATTGCTCACGGAAGGTTTGACGCGGGATGGAATAATTTCGGTCGTAAAAAAAACGATCGTGAAAGAAGTGTCGATCTTCTCGGAAGGATTGTTCAGGTTTTGAACGCCCACATTCACTTTATATGGGTTGTCGTATTTCAGTCTCCCCGACAGGAAATAAGATCTGTCTGCCCTGAAAATCAATTGCCCGTTGTCTTTGTTGATACGGAGCCCCAGGGGAGAATTTTTGAGGTACCAAAAATATTGCGTCGGGTTCTTGTTAATTTCCAGGTTATAAGTCAGTGTTGAATCAACATGGAGGGTAAAATAAGGATTAAGGTTACGGATGCGGAGAACCGTATCTGCATTCCCAGTGGTGGCCGATGGAGAATCGAGCGCCATTGGGATAAAAAATCCTGGCGATTGACTATAGCAGGGAACGGCGAAACTGGCGCAGGCCATTCCGATAGTAAATAGTAGAATACGATTTAGCATCAGAGTCTGGGTCTTCCTAGTGGTTGGTATTTGAAATTGTGCTCGAAATTAACAAAGCGCGCTAAGAATTCAAAGACAATAAAATATCCCCTTTAAGAATAAAGGGGATATAAAACCAAAACCAACTGCTTATGAGAACATTATTGGTTGACTAAATCTTGTTAAAAATTATTAATCAACATTAATTTGCTTACTAATTTGCTTTGCTTCTTCCTTTTTAGGCACAAATAATTTTAACAAACCATTTTCATATTTTGCCTGGATACGATTGCTGTCAATTTCATTATCAACATTGAAACTGCGTTTGAAACTGCGATAAGAAAATTCTTTACGGACTGTTTTATATTCTTCAGTCTTAGTTTCCTCTTTTTTCTCATAGCTAACCGTGAGTAGTCCATTTTCAACACTGATCTTAAAGTCTTCTTTGTTTCTGCCCGGAACATTAAATTCAAGATGATAAGCATCGGCTGTTTCATGAATGTTCACCGGAGGGAAATTGAAAGAGTCCTGGAGCCATGATTTACCTACTGGAAAATCATTCAGAAATTCATCTACCAGGTTGCCAAAAGGTCTGTTGTTAACTTTTACGAGCGTCATAGATTTATATTTTTTCTATTCAATAATTGGTTGACGGTACTTGATCGACAAATGGTATACCATTGCCATTTTTTATGAAATGCCGGAAAATTCGGCTTAAAAGAGATTTTATTTAGCGACATAAATGCATGAAGCTTAAATTCGGCCTGACAATATTTCACGGAACAAGGTAGAGTAGAGCAGGGGGCGGGGTTGTAAGGCAAGTTTCCACCGAACTTTTTTACTAATTTTGCGTTCTTAAACAAACGATTTTCAATTATGTATCCAAGAGAGATAGTT
>PSRA01000065.1 GCA_003175695.1 Bacteroidota bacterium
CTGCCGATCGTTTGAAACAGATAATCGATGACGCGGGACTAGATTTTTGCCTGGCGTCTGACAGTGAAAAGGATTTGTGGGATAAATTGGGTCTGAAATTGATTTGTCCTGGAAAGCGTTCGTCCAAGGTTAGTTTTCAGCCAGTAAAACAGGGATCACTTGCTTATGTTCTCTACACCTCAGGCAGCACCGGGGTCCCGAAAGGAGTATGCATGGGGCATTCTGCCATGGTCAATCTCATCAGATGGCAGGAAAAGCATTCAAAAGCCGGCGTCGGATCCAAGACTCTTCAATTCGCACCTTTAAGTTTCGATGTTTCTTTCCAGGAGATATTCGCAACGCTATATACGGGAGGAACTTTGGTCTTGATAGAAGATGACCTTCGCCTCGACCCTATACGACTGCTGCATTTTATTCAGGCTACATTTGTGAACAGGATTTTTGTTCCTTTCGTGGCTTTACAATATTTAACTGAAGCAGCAGATGCTGGCAATTTATTCCCTTCCAGCCTGCAAGAAGTAATGACAGCAGGAGAACAACTCAAGATAACGCCACAGGTTATACGCTTTTTTAAGGCTGTTCCTGATGCTGTTTTATACAACCAATATGGTCCCACCGAAGCTCATGTGGTTGCAGAATTGAAATTAACTGGAGATCCTGATCAGTGGCCGGCACTTCCCTCGATCGGAAAAGCAATTGACCGAACCCGTCTCCTGGTATTAGATGAAAAAATGAAAATACTGGCAGAAGGAGAAGCCGGCGAATTGTATTTAAGTGGAGTTTGTCTCGCTGAGGGCTATCTTAACAGACCCGAAATGACTGAAGAAAAGTTTATTTCCTGGCAAGATGAAAATGGGAATAGCCTGCGACTTTATCGCACGGGCGATCAGGCCAGGCTTATGGCCGATGGAAATATTGAATTCTTGGGAAGAAAAGATGACCAGGTAAAGATCAGGGGCTATCGTGTAGAATTGGGAGAAATTGAAGTACTACTCAATAAACAAAGAGGAATTCAGCAGGCGGTCGTTATAGCAAGAGAAGACATTCCAGGTCAAAAAAGGCTTGTTGCTTACCTGGTTTCATCAAACAGCAACAGGGATTTAACCTCGATCCGGAAAGCAGTTGAATTGGAGTTACCGGATTACATGATGCCGGGTGCATTCGTCTGGCTTGATGAACTTCCAAAGACACGCAGCGGCAAAGTTGATAAAAATGCTTTGCCAAAACCTGAAGTAAAGAGACCTGAGTTATCAGTATTATTCAGAGCGCCACAATCAAAGACTGAAAAACTTGTAGCCGATCTATGGTCAAATCTGCTGCAGCTAGATAAAGTAGGTGTGGACGACAATTTTTTTGAACTCGGAGGAAATTCATTACTGGCATTGAAAACAGTTTCCATACTTCGTCTTCAACATGGTCTGGAGTTACCTATCACCAAACTATATCAATTTCCAACTGTGGGTGGCATCACCAATGTACTGGAAGGAAAAAGCAACGTGGAAACAAGATTGAAGGGAAAGCAAAAGAAGAATAATGAAGGCGCAAGAGACATTGCTGTGATTTCAATGGCGGGTCGGTTTCCGGGAGCGGATACCATCGAAGCACTTTGGTCAATTTTGCAAGAAGGAATAGAAACAGTTTCATTTTTTTCTCCGCAAGAATTGGATCCTTTTGTACCGGTGCAGCAAAAAAATGATCCTGATTATGTAAGGGCAAGAGGGATCATCAACCATGCACAGGAATTTGATGCGTCATTTTTTGGTGTCAATCCAAAAATGGCGGAACTAATGGATCCGCAGCAGCGCATTTTCCTGGAAATAGCGTGGGAGGCCCTGGAGAAATCAGGCTATTTGCCATCTCGTTATGGAGAGGACATTGGCGTATTTGCAGGAATTGGCAACAACACTTATTATCTCAATAATGTATTGACCAATCGAGAAATGGTTGATAGTTTGGGGAGTTTCCAGGTGATGACTTTTAATGAAAAAGATTATGTGGCATCTCGGACTGCTTTTCAATTAGGATTGAAAGGCCCGGCTGTTAGCATTCACTCAGCTTGCTCCACTTCATTGCTCGCCATTGCCGAAGCTGTAGAGAGTATCAGAAATGGACAATGCGTGATGGCATTAGCAGGCGGAGCTGCTGTTACTGTGCCTATTAAAAGCGGGCACGTTTATCAGCCGGATGCCATGTTCAGTAAAGATGGCCATTGCCGCTCCTTTGATGCTGATGCAAATGGAACCGTGTTCAGCGACGGGGCCGGAGTCGTATTATTGAAGGATCTTGAAAAGGCAAAGAAAGATGGTGACACCATATTCGCTGTGATTAAGGGTGTCGGAATCAATAATGATGGAGGAGGTAAGGGAAGTTTTTCTGCTCCCAGTGCAGAAGGTCAGGCAGGTGCCATTCGAATGGCCATTGAAGATGCTAACGTTGATCCATCCACGATAACTTATGTGGAAGCTCACGGAACGGCAACACCCCTGGGAGATCCAATTGAATTGGAAGGCTTGACCATGGCATTTGGGCAGCAGGATAAAAAGCAATATTGTGCTATCGGTTCCATCAAAAGTAACATGGGGCATCTAACCGCAGCAGCAGGAGTAGCCGGCTTTATTAAGACAGTGCTTTCATTATACCATCAAAAGTTGTTGCCTTCCATAAATTTTGAAAGGCCTAACCCAAGTATTGATTTTGCCGGTAGCCCGTTCTTCGTCAATGCTGAACTAAGACCATGGACTGAAGCCACGCGCCGGGCGGGCGTCAGTTCATTTGGAGTAGGGGGTACCAACGTTCATGTGGTACTGGAGGAATGCCAGCATCCGGAATCCGAAGCAATTTCAGATCAACGTCCGGTTGAACTGCTCACATGGTCGGCCAAGAGCGTTTCGAGCAGGGATGCGTATGCGAAAAAACTGGCCGAAGCCTTCCTTCGCAACCCTGAACTCCCTATCGCTGAGGCAGCATTTAGTTTAAACACCAGTCGTGAAAATTTCAACTGCAGGAGATTTGTTTTGGCTTCAGAACCCGCAGAGTTAATAGAAAAGCTGGAGTCAACAACTATACTTCCGGATGAGTCGCGCCAATTACAGGAATCAGCTGCAGATGTCGCTTTTATGTTCCCGGGTCAGGGTTCCCAATACGCGAATATGGGCATTGAGATTTATAGAAATGAGCCTGTATTCAGGGAATCAGTTGACCTTTGTTCTTCACTGTTAGAAAAAATAATGCAGGAAGATATTCGTCGGGTTATTTTCTCTTCAGAGACCGATGAAGCATCGAACAAAAAAATCAATAACACTTATTATACGCAGCCGGCATTGTTCGTGATCGAATATGCGCTGGCCAAACTCTGGATGAGTTGGGGAATACATCCCACTGCGTTCATTGGGCATAGCATCGGTGAATTCGTTGCGGCACATTTGGCCGGAGTTTTTTCATTGGAGGACGGATTGCGATTGATTGCCACGAGGGGACGCCTGATGGCAGATTTGCCACGTGGCAGCATGCTGAGTGTGCGGGCAGAACTGAATAAAATCACTCCCCATCTTCCAAATGAGTTGTCGATTGCCGCTATCAATAGCCCTGCGCTCTGCGTAGTGGCGGGCCCCAATGAAAGGATTGAAGCTTTTTCAAAATTGCTGGACGAGAAAGAGATCAGGAACAAAGTCCTCCATACAAGTCATGCCTTTCATTCCGCCATGATGGATCCGATCATTGAACCTTTCAGAAAATTGGTGGAGTCAATTCCACTTAGTTTGCCTCGGATTCCTATCGTCTCCACTGTCACTGGAAATTGGCTGACCGACGCCGAGGCTGTGAACCCCAATTATTGGGCTAACCATTTAAGATCCACCGTTCGCTTTTCTGACGGTATTACAACCATGCTAAAAGACGAGAACAGGATATTGTTGGAGAGCGGTCCCCGAAATGTTGCAAGTACGCTGGCCCGGCAGCATCAATTAAAAAAATTAACTGCCGCCATTTCTAGCCTGGATGCAGGCGACACCAATACCGAATATGAATCACTCTTGAAAGCATTGGGTCAACTTTGGCTTCATGGAGTAAACCCGGATTGGAATGCATTTTATGACGGACAAGTGAGAAGGAAGGTCGAATTGCCAACATACGCTTTCGACAGAAGGTTTTGCTGGGTCAACCCTCACGCCATATCACTGTCAGGTATAACCGAAAATAGTGCCTCGCAAAATATTGCAGTTCCAAATCTTTCATCTCAACCGTTACAGGAATTTACTGTTCAAAATACTACAATGAGGAAAACTGCTCTTATTGACAAGATCAGGAATATGCTGGAGAATGCTTCCGGTATTGAAATGGAAGGAGTAACAACCGACACGACTTTTATTGAAATCGGGTTTGACTCTCTTTTGTTAACGCAAGTTGCGTTAAATCTGAAAAAGGAATTCGGCCTGCCTATTTCGTTTAGGCAACTTACAGAAGAATATGGTAACCTGGATCTCCTGGCAACTTATCTGGATGAGCAACTGCCGAAAGAAAAATTTGTTGCGCAATCTGCCGTCTCCCAAACGTCAACTCAAAGAAACCACCCAATTTTAAGTCAATTGCCTTTGGGGTCTAGCGATACTGCGCTGGGACTTCTTTCAAAGCAGGTTCAATTACTTGCACAGCAGATTTCTCTCATGCAAGGAAATTCATTGCCAAATGTGCCCGTTCAACCAAATGTTTCGCCGACATCAGGGTCCGGCAAGTCCGCTGAATCAGAGATCAGTGCTGAAGAAATGACTGAACTGAAAAAGCCTTTTGGTGCCACCGCCAGGATCGAAAAACAATCCGACCGGCTGAATAAGAAGCAACAAGCTTTTTTGGATCAACTGGTGAGAAACTATAACGAGAAAACCAGATCCAGTAAAAATTATACACAGCAGCATCGTTCATACATGGCCGATCCCCGGGTAGTTTCCGGATTTAAACCTTCCACCAAGGAAATCGTCTATCCATTGGTAGTAAATAAATCAAAGGGTTGCCGTCTATGGGACCTGGACGGAAATGAATACATCGACGCCTTAAATGGATTTGGGTCCAATATGTTTGGGTATCAACCAGATTTCATCCTGAAAGCTATTCAGGAGCAGATGGAAAAAGGCTATGAGATCGGTCCCCAACATGAATTGGCAGGACCTGTGTCAAAAATGATTTGTGAATTCACGGGATCCGAACGTGCAGCTTTGTGCAATACGGGATCAGAAGCAGTATTGGGAGCCATGCGAATTGCGAGAACGGTGACGGGCCGTTCTACCATTGTGGCTTTTTCAGGCTCTTATCATGGTATTGTAGATGAAGTTATTGTAAGAGGTACAAAAAAGCTTAAATCATTTCCTGCGGCTCCGGGTATCATGCCAGAAGCTGTTCAAAATATGCTGATCCTTGATTATGGCACGGAAGAAAGTCTCAGAATTATTAAGGAAAAGGCAAGCGAACTGGCAGCTGTACTGGTAGAACCGGTTCAGAGCCGACGACCGGAATTTCAACCTGTAGAGTTTCTGAAGAAGCTGAGAACGATCACTGAAGAATCTGGAACGGCACTCATTTTTGACGAAGTCATAACCGGATTCAGGATGCATCCGGGTGGAGCCCAGGCTCTTTTCGGCGTAAAAGCAGATCTTGGAACTTATGGCAAGGTAATCGGTGCAGGCATTTCCATCGGGGTCATCGCAGGAAGAAAGAAATATATGGATGCCTTGGACGGAGGGTATTGGGAATACGGGGATGCTTCCACGCCTGACGCAGGTGTCACTTATTTTGCTGGCACTTTCGTCCGTCATCCTTTGGCGTTAGCATGTGCCAAAGCCTCGCTGGAATACATGAAATCCAGTGGCCCAGGCTTGCAGCAAGCATTAACCGAAAAAACCAGGAGAATGGCGGATGCCATGAACGAAATTTGCAGAAAAAATCAGTTACCTTGTTATGTGGCGCAGTTCGGTTCGCTCTGGAAAATAAAATACAAAGATGAGATTCCATTTGGCGAATTATTATTTACTTTGATGCGGCTGAAAGGCATTCACATCCAGGACGGATTTCCCTGCTTTTTGACTGAGGCACATACCGAAAAGGAAATCAACCGCATCACAGAAGTTTTTGAAGAAAGCATACAAGAATTAATAAAGGCCGAATTATTTCCTGCTCCAATTTTGGATCAGGGTTTTAATGGTAGGCACAAAGTCAATGAAGAACCTCCAGTTCCTGGTGCAAAACTCGGCAGAGACCGCGATGGAAATCCCGCCTGGTATATAACCGACCCAAATCGTCCGGGGAGATACCTGCAGGTGAATTAATTCGAATTAAATTGAACAAAGAAAATAAGGATATCGAATTGTTGCCAGTTGATTTTGATCCTTTTGCTGGTTCGGAAATTCTAAAGATTGCTCCTACGATCGAACCACAGCTGGAAATCTGGGCTTCCTGCATGATAGGGGGAGACGATGCAAATCGTGCTTATAACGAATCAGTGTCTTTACTACTGACAGGCACTTTTCAGCTGGATGCGTTGAACAAAGCCCTGGCAGATCTCATCGCAAGGCATGAAGGACTTCGGGCGTCTTTTAGCTCTGATGGCACTCAAATTTGCATTTTTAGGGAATTACCCGTCAACCTTCAATATGAAGATTTGTCAATAGAAACTGCATCCGTCCAACAGCAGCATATTGAGGATTACGCAAAACTGGATCGTGAGAGAGCTTTCGATCTCATCAACGGTCCGTTGTTTCGCTTCACATTGTTTAGGTTAAATGACAAGGAACACTATCTTACCATAACTGCGCACCATATTATCTGTGACGGGTGGTCCTTAGGAATTCTCATGCAGGACCTGAGTGCACTATATTCCGCTCACGCGAAAAATGAAATTGCTGTTTTACCTGAAGTCTACCGGTTCAGTGATTATGCAGTCGACTATTGGGAGTTTACAAAAACGGAAGAATATAAAAAGATAGAGCAATACTGGATTGATCAATATAAGGACAATGTCCCGATACTGAACGTTCCAACAGATTTTCCACGTCCTTCTGTCCGAACTTTCAAGAGTCAGCGAGATGATTTTGCTATAGAACCAGAACTTGTCAACGCCATAAAAAAAATCGGTGCAAAGGCCGGATGCAGCTTTGTGACGACTTTGCTATCCGCATTCGAAGTTTTCCTTAACAGAATAACAGGTCAAACTGATATTGTGCTCGGACTGCCTGCAGCGGGCCAATCAGCGACGGGACATCACGCTCTCATTGGACATTGTGTTCATCTCCTGCCGTTGAGGAGTTTTCCCGAAGGCGAAATTTCGTTCAATGACTATCTAAGACAACGAAAATCGAAAATACTTTCTGATTACGATCATCAACAATTCACATTTGGAAGTTTGTTGAAGAAACTAAATGTATCCAGGGATCCTTCAAGGATTCCGTTAGTTCCTATCGCATTCAACATTGATATGGGATTGGACAAGGGAGTTGTCTTCCATGATTTGAAGCATAAGCTGGTATATAATCCACGTGCTTTTGAAAATTTCGAAATTTTCCTGAATGCGACAGGGTCTGAGCAAATGCTGGTACTCGAATGGTCCTATAATACCCGATTATTTTCTTCATTCACTATCCGGCGGATGATGGATCAATTCGAAACATTGCTGCAAACGATCGTCCGCAATCCACAGGTTAAAATAAAAGATATTCTTGTTGGGTCTCCTTTTGATATAACGCCGACGAGTAAGCCGGATGATTTCCCCCGGGATAAAACGATCGTAGACCTGTTCATTTCTCAAGCCAGGAAATCGCCGAATGAGATTGCGATTGTTTTTGAAGATCAAAAGATCACTTACCGGGATTTGGATGAGAAATCAAATCAACTCGCACATTTTTTAATTGGGAAAGGAGTGGTCACTGAAACACTGGTTCCCATATGTATGGAGCGATCGATTGAATTGCTCATTGGGATTCTTGGAATATTAAAAGCGGGTGGAGCTTATGTTCCGCTTGATCCAGAATATCCTGCTGACAGGATCGATTTCATGCTGAAAGATACGAGTAGCAAGCTGATCGTTACAAACAAAAGCTGTCGGCAGAAAATGGGCAGTAAAAAGAGCCAGGAATTAATCCTACTTGACGATCAATGGGAAAAAATTGGCCAGGAGCAGGTGTATCCAACCGGCAGTAATATCGATCCTTCCAACCTGGCGTATATTATTTATACTTCAGGTTCTACAGGAAGACCCAAAGGCACTATGATAGAACATCGAAATGTTGTCAGCCTGGTAAAGGGTGTTGATTATGTCAATTTCTCCTCCGATGAAGTGCTGATTTCAACCGGCTCGCCATCTTTCGATGCGACAACCTATGACTACTGGGGAATGCTTCTCAATGGCGGCCTTTTGGTCATTTGCTCAGAACAAACTTTGTTGAACGGCCGTCTTCTGAAAAAAGAGATTGATAACAGGAATGTAAGCCAGCTGTTTTTCACAACCGGTTTGTTTAATCAATGGGTGGATCTGGAAATTAACATCTTTGAAAATCTGGAAACTGTGTTGACAGGTGGCGAGAAGATATCAGAAAGACATATTTCAAAACTCCGCAAGACCTTTCCATCTCTTAATATCGTTCACGTCTACGGACCAACCGAAAACACGACGTTCTCCTTAAGTTATAAAATTAATTCGCAAGAGATTTCAAGCGCGATACCCATCGGTCACGCTTTAAATAACAGGACCGCGTATGTGCTTAATCAGGATCAACAAATATGTCCTGTCGGAGTTGTGGGAGAACTATATGTTGGAGGGGCAGGTGTGGCAAGGGGATATTTGAATTTGCCCGAAATAAGTGCGGAAAAATTCCTGCCCGATCCCTTTAGCCGTGATCCACTGGCGAAAATGTACAGGACTGGTGACTTAGCCCGCGCCATGTCGGACGGGAACATTGAATTTATAGGTAGGGTGGATGACCAGGTAAAGATCAGGGGATTCCGAGTTGAGCTGGGAGAAATCGAGAATGTTCTGCAGCAATGTGCGGGAGTAGCTCATGCCGTGGTCATCGCGAGAGAAGACAAAGAGGGAGGCAAACGACTCATAGCCTATATCGTACCGGAAGGTGAATTCAATAAAGAATCCATAGCAAATTTTCTGCAGTCAAAATTGCCGGCTTATATGATTCCGCGAGTATTGATGGAGTTGAACAGGATACCGCTGACAGCCAACGGCAAAGTTGACAAGAAAGCTTTGCCCGATCCGGATCTGATTCCGGATACAGGCAAGAAAAAAAACCGCGCACCGCTTACCGAAGGACAAGCGCTTGTCGCTAGCGTATGGGCGGAAGCGTTAGGTTTGGAACAGGTAAGTATTGATGATGATTTTTTTGAGCTCGGAGGTCATTCCCTGATCGCCATCAAGGTGATGAAAAAACTGGAAGAAAAAACCGGGCAGCGACTACCCATAACAGCTCTGTTCGAAGCGCCCACCGTGGAGAAGTTGAGCCTGATGTTACATCTTGACAAAAAAGCGATCTCGTGGAAGTCTTTGGTCCCCATTAAACCCAATGGAAGTAAACCTCCATTATATATCGTTCACGGTTCGGGATTAACGGTTCTTATTTTTAGTGCATTAGCTAAGGGCATGGATCCGGATCAACCAGTTTTCGGTCTGCAAGCGAGAGGACTTAATGGAGAAGATCCCTTGGACACTATCGAGGATATCGCTTCCTGTTATATTTCAGAGATCCTGGATCAAAATCCGGATGGGCCGTATTGCCTGGCCGGTTATTCTCTTGGTGGCATTGTTGCCTTTGAAATGGCAAAGCAACTAACGGCCATGGGTAAGGAAATTAGTATGCTGGCGATTTTTGACACCAATGCGGACAATTCAGATGCGTTAATGCCCACCTCTACAAGACTAAAGAAGAAAGTAATAAGGCAGTTTCCTAAAATGCTTTTTATTCTGAGATCATTGGGCAACCATCCCTGGCAAACTATACAATACCAGTGGAAATTTGCTATGAATAAACTCAGGTACTTGTTTGAAAGAGCTGGCCTGGTAGACAGGCTCAAGACAGAAGAAGAAGAGTTATCAGAATATGCTAATCAGATTCACGAGAAACACTACAAGGCTTTTTTCAGCTATAAAATGACGCCTTTCAATGGTGTCCTTCACTTGTTTAGAGTCAAGAAACGACTGTATTTTCTCGATGATCCTGAATGGCTGGGTTGGAAGCCGTTCGCGCTCAAGGGCGTGAAGATTCACGAGATTCCTGGTGACCATAAAACTTTCCTATTGCCTCCGAATGATAAGGAACTTGCCAAGATTTTGAGGAACACGATCAATGAATGCATCGGCACGAAAGACATGGTCAACGATTTTTCTCACAAGAGCAGTGTGCTGAGAAGAGTATAGTCATGCCCACTATTAATTGCAATTCCATCAAAGAAATTTACTGGCAAAACACAAAGAATGCGCCATTGGAATTAGCGGGCGAGATTCTGATATGGAGATTTCCTGCGTCAGCGACGTTCGAATTGAAAAAGTATTGGCACGCATTATTGGATGTGGAGGAAGCTGAAAAAGCAAGCCGTTTTCGCCAGGATAAAGACAGGCAACGGTTCATCACGTCCCGAATTGCACTGAAATTATTGTTGGCAAAATTTGTTGCCATAGACCCCTCAAAAGTCAGGATCTCCCCTGGTGAAAACAAAAAACCTTATGTCATTCATGATAAACAAATAAAGTTAGAATTCAACCTGACGCATGCTGGCGATTGGATATTGATTGCAATTGCAAGCGTGGCCATTGGTATTGACATGGAAAAGATTGATGGTATGTTTGCCTTTCACGATATCATGGAATTTAGCTTTCTGCCTGAAGAAATACAATTCGTACAGAATGCAGATATCCCGCGCCAACAATTTTACACCATGTGGACGAGAAAGGAAGCCATGCTGAAAGCTACAGCAAAAGGTTTGGATGATGACCTGCGCACGGTACCTGCTTTAGACGGCACCCATGCTGTCAGTGATTCAATTTCCGGACCGGAATCCAAGTGGAATATCACGAGCTTTGAAGTTGATAAGAATCACCCCGGCAGTGTCGCTTATCCAATGTCGATAGATCGGTTACAGTTTTTTCATGCCGATGCTTTCTAAGTATATTCTTGTCACATACGGGATACTGGATGCAGGATCTTTACGTCAAATTTCCTATAACTAATTAATTTTGTCCGGCATTGCATTCAATATAGCCAAAGATGCCCAATTGGTTGCAGTTGCTGAGATGAATTGATTTTCATCATAAGGGGGAAAATCGCTGTTAAAAAATGGCTGAATCGGATAAGACCGTGTCTGAACGATCCAGGCGCCCGAAATGTCCTGCGTTCTTAGTAAATAGGAAAGCGCTTTTTGATAAATGGGATCTGAAGGTTTCATCATGTTGCTTTCAAACAAAGCGTATAATGCTTGACCGGTTGCATATGCATCACTTTTCATATTCGGTAATTGTGACCAGCCACCATCTGCTCGCTGGAGAGAAATCAATTTTCCCGCAATCTTCATTTTCATTTCATCGCTGCTTCCACACCATTGCATACCCAGCAATTGAAATGAAAGATCCTGTTGTGTATTTGGAGTTGCATTTTCAAGCCACGACCTTGTAGTTTGCACCAAATCATCCACTTTGGCCTTTCTGGATGCGGGTGCATACAACTGAATTGCCTGAATGGTCATTGCCGTAAGATGGACATCACCAGATTCAAGTGGCACTCTTGCGCATTCAGCTCGAATACCACCTTTGGGGAGCATATAGTTGATTAGCATATCAACCGCTGCATCGGTAAATGAATTAGACTTATATCCTTCTGCATTCAGACCTAGCAAAACATATGGTGCAATAAATTTTGCGTTTATAAAAGCATCCACCTTACTTGGGTCGCAGGCGAATTTGATCGTCGATTCCATTGCTTTTACTGCATGCACACTAAGTGAATCAATTACAAATATGCCCTTTTTTCGTGCGAGGGCATTGGCCATGGCTGTTAATGTATTATGATGGCAGGATGCGCATTTTTGCCGGCTTTTGTTGATAAAAATGTATCCGCTTTTTTGCAACAAAGGCAGGCTTTTAGATACCGATTTTGCTAATTCGTCTGGATTGGTTCTTTCGGTCTTCTCCGTCCAACTTACAAACGCTACAAGTGCCGCGATGCTGGCAACAATTGAAAGAATGGTAGTGAATATTTTGATACGCATTGGTTTTATTTTAAGACGTATTAATGCATGCTTTTACGAATGATTTCGACCGATTCTGTATTGCCTTTCTTCAAAGCATAATACAAAGCATCAGTACCATCCGCTGCTTTTTCTGAGACATTGGCTCCATGCTGAATAAAAGCAAGTGTCATTTCAGGATTATCATATTCTGCCTGTTGCAAGAACATAAATGCGGTAAACCCTTTTTTACTCTTGGCGTTGGGGTCCGCACCGTGATTTAACAGATAGAGTATAGATTCTTTGTCATTGCTTATAGCAGCATTCATGAGCGGAGTAATGCCATTCAAAAAATCATTCTTGAAATGCTTCGGGCAGACATTAACGTTTGCCCCATGATCAACGAGTTGTTTCACCACGTCTGAACACCTGTAAAACAAGGCGGAGTTGAGAGCGTATTCACCATAAAAAACACTGTCGTCTGGGTTAAGACCGGTTGCCAGCAATTGTGAGACAACATTTGTATCACACGATTGAACTGCGTTAAATAGCAGCATAGTTGAGTGTCTGTCCCTTTTGGGATCCACTCCCATCTCCAGCATCCTTTTGAGCAAAGGTGCCGACCCGGGAAATATGACCAGTTTATACAAAACAGTATACCCTTCCTTGGATTGGGAAGCGGGATTCGCGCCGTGGTCAAGGAGAAGATTGGATTTTTCCCAATCGGGCACGGCCATCCATAACGCAGTAATACTGTCCTTATTTAAATAATTTATATCTGCTCCCCGGTTTAGCAATATCTTCATTTGGTCTGGCGTCCCGTAGAGAGACGCAGCCATGAGCGCGGAATAATCGCCCGAAACTGCATTGGGACTTGCACCCAAATCCAATTGCTTTATCATTTCAGGAGAACTTCCGCTTCTGATAGCCAGGAACAAATCTGCATTTTTCAAGCTGTCGTGTGAATTCTGTGCAAACAGATTCGGGCATTGAAACAATAAGAGTAAACATGTACTTAAAATCCGGGAGATTCTTTTGGTAGATCGTGGCATGGCAGAATAGATAAAGTTTTTTAGTAAAGTGAAATACTCCAGTTGAAGCTTCAATGCGGCATCAGTTCCACCTGGGCGGATGAGCACAGATATTTGACGAAAAATTTATAAAAGGGGAAGCACGAGGGTGGAAAAAGAAGTTTTTACCCTCCTAAGATAGTAAATGCAAAGAAATTTTCAAAAGATACAGAATCATCGTCATTTGTAAATTGGTAATTCAATTGGTCTATGTATTTTTATCCAAATTTTATCTCTCCATGAATCTATTTGTAGCTAATCTACCCTTTGATGTAGATGATCAGGAATTACAACAAATTTTTGAAGAATTCGGAACCGTTAGTTCTGCCAAGGTGATCCTCGATAAGGAAACACGTAAAAGCAGGGGCTTTGGCTTTGTGGATATGCCCCAATCAGAAGAAGCCCAGGCTGCCATTAAAGGGCTGAATGAAGCTTCTTTGTCAGGAAGAACGCTCACCGTTAAAGTAGCAGAAGACAAAAAACCATCTTCGGGCGGCGGCGGTGGCGGCTTCAGAGGTGGAAACAACCGGGGTGGTGGCTTTAACCGGGATCGGAATCGGTATTAATCAAAGATTTCAAAAAAACCTGGTAGGAGGGATCATCCCTTATTCCCGCACTTAGCAGGTTTTTCGTTTTTGATATTTTGATCGGATAAAAGTTACCGGGATTCATGATTCGCTTTAATCGGATCGGTTTACAGCTTTTCAGGTCTTTTCTCCCCGCATGCTTTATTTTCCTGGCATTAAACGAGGCGCGGGCGCAGAAAAGATTCAGAGTGTTGGTCCTTTATGAGAATGGAGGCCATCACATCCAATTTTCAAAGGCCGCCATCCCCTGGCTGGATCAATTGGCTGCAGACAGCAATTTCTCCATTGATTATATCCAAAATACCAGGGATATTGACGACGTTTTTTTGAGTCATTATCAGCTTTTTCTTCAGTTGGATTTCCCACCTTATGCCTGGGGCGCCAGGGCGGAAAAAGCTTTTCAGCATTATATTGAAGCTGGAATTGGTGGATGGGTTGGCCTTCACCATGCCAGCCTTTTGGGCGAATTCGACGGTTATCCCATTTGGAAATGGTACGATCATTTTATGGGCGATATCCGATTTGCCAATTACATTCCCGAATTCGCCAAAGCAAAAGTGGTAGTAGAGGATAGTCTACATGCAGTTACGAGTCGTCTTCCTTCTTCCTTTATCATAGAAAAAGATGAATGGTACACGTATGACAAGAACCCACGCGCAACTCTTCATGTGATTGCCAGAGTTGATGAATCGTCATATGAACCCGACTCTAAAATAAAAATGGGCGACCATCCGGTGATCTGGACCAACACGGCTGTTCCGGCAAGGAATATTTATATTTTTATGGGCCATTCACCCGACCTCCTTTCAAACAGCGGTTACACAACCCTGTTAAAGAATGCTATTTTTTGGGCTGCCGGGAAATAAAAATGATCAATAATGAGAAAATGAAATATATTTCATGAGATTTATCGTTAATCCCCATGCGCTCACTTACTCTTATTGGCTGGCTGACAATTACATTTTTCTCCCATTCGAAAAAACTTTTTTCCCAGACACCTGAATTCAAGGTCCTCGCATTTTATGCAACAACAGTAGAAAAAGATCACGTCGATTTTGCAGGAGATGCTTTGCATTTCTTTGCACATCTCGCAAGCAAGGATCGTTTTACCATTGATTCAACGGTTGAATGGGACAAGTTGAATGAAGAAACGCTCAAAAATTATCAACTAGTAATTTGGGTAAATGAATTTCCTCACACTGAAGCACAACGAAGAGCTTTTGAGCATTACATGGAACACGGAGGAGCATGGCTGGGGTTTCATGTTGCCGGGTATAACGACAAGGATACGAATTGGCCATGGTTAGTTGATTTCCTCGGTGGAGCAGTGTTTTATACAAATAGTTGGCCTCCGTTGGCAGCGCGCCTGGTTGTGGATGATCGCAATCATCCGGTCACACGCAGACTACCTGCCAGATTTATTTCTCCGATTAATGAATGGTATTTATGGAAACCAAGTCCCAGGCTCAATAAAAATGTGAAAGTTCTAGTAACATTAGATTCCGCCAATTACCCTCTTGGCAAAAAAGATATCATCAAAAATGGTGATTTGCCGGTTGTGTGGACAAATACGCAGTTCAAAATGGTATACATGAACATGGGGCATGGTGATCAGGTTCTCACTGACAGTTTTCAAAACAACATGATTGAAGATGCCATTCTTTGGCTGGGCCGAAAAAAATAAAATCTACAATTGCGTTCCTATTGACGCTGTAATATGATCTTGGTTTGAGAAAAATCGTAAGCAGCCTGCAGCATTTCAATAATTTGCGGCCATTGTTCAATAGAATAATTTTTTGATCGATATATTTTTTTTGCATTGATTACAAGATTATTCCCTTCTATTTTGGCCGTGCTCGTAAATGCACCACACGAGTTGTTGATGTTCTTGGTAAGGTTGCTGAGACCCTTGGCAGTAAATCCCGGAGGCAAACTAAAAATCAGGTTCCAGGTAAGGGTGCGGGGATAAGAAACATCGATTGGCAAAGTTCGTTTCAGTTCTTCCTTCTTAATTTTTGTTTGCCTTCCTATCAATCCGCCAATTGAAATAATTTTATCATCACCTGCGGTGGCGGTCATTTCAGATAGTGTAAAGGATTCTGCATATTTCAAATCTTTCTTCTTGTATTCCCTGCCGTCCTGCAATAAGCGGAAAGAGCCATATTTGTCAACATCATGTCCATACTCACTTTCCGCTAAACTCTTCATCATTTTAATTTTTTCATGCTTCCATTGCTTTTTTTCGTCTGCAAAAACCGAACTGGCTTTTTCTTCCTGGGCACTATTCAAACCCTCCCACATTCCGCTACCATCGTAATTTTTGTAGTCGGATTCCATAAATGGTGTATAAGCGAGTACGTCTTCATTAATAACATCTTTGGCAAGACCCCTGGCCTCAACATTTTTTTCTATTGTCAGATTCATGGCAGCTCCTGTATCGAGCGCAGCTTTGATGGTGGTGGTAACCAAATTGGCCGATGTGTCCAATAGCGGTAACACTTCATCGACTGCCGGTGCTTTTTCGTTGTCGTTGCTGAAACGAATTCCATAATTGCCTGACAAAAATCCAGGCAATTCTTCCGGATTCAAATGTTCATAAGGATTGCAGTAATATTTATTCTTGTATTTGACTGCCCAGGATATTTCCTGTGTGAAGGCAATGTTGGACAAAGTGCTTTTTTCATTAGATGCGCTTAGCACAATGTCGTGACCGATCCTTTTTTCATTCAAAAGGCCGGAAAATACTTTTGCAAAAGCAAAATCACTCCATGAATTGTACAAAGTTTGAGCTCGAATTAAATAATAAGCTTTGCGCACGTAATCGTCTTCAGTTGTCTCTGTGATACCGCTTTTCTTCAGGGTTTTGTACATTGATTTTACTGTAGCGTTAATGCTGGCCTTTAAGCCTGCGGTATAATCTCCGGTAGATTGCACGCGATCAGGTTCGAACCAAAACAATTTGGCTTTTTGAGCAAGCTCTTCATTACTCATCTCCCGCTTCATATCATTTTCATCCTTGAACCAAACAAATCCCTTACTACTGTTTCTGGCATAGACTACCTGAAATTTGATTGAAGGAAGCTCCATCAGTTCATTTACATACCGGGTGTCGGTAATTTTCTCTCTATCATTGTCCTCCCATCTATAGACCTTTTCGTCTTTATTATTGGTTTGTGTAAAAGCGGGAGCACCTTTCAGATTTTTGTAGCCGATATAGTATTTATCGTCTTTGGTGGCGATTTCAATGATTTGCTTTGCCACGGGAAGTTCCCTGTTGCAGAGGTAATAAACCGGGTCAAATTCTTTGTACTTGGGGTTGTATGAATACTGGCTGTTATTAAAATTGACGAATTCATATTCAATGATATCACCTTCTTCCAAGTCAGGAACAGCTATTTTAAAATACTCTGGTCGGTATGCCGATGATAATCGATTATCCGTATAACTGCGAAATAAAGTAGGTATTGATTTTAAATCAGCTACCCTGGCAGAATTACTTAGATCCACCTTTTGTTTACTACCATCTTTCTTAATCACCTGGGCAGCAAAGGCATCCCCTTCAAATGAAAGCCTGAAATATAAAATGGCATATTGCTCTACGGCAAATTTATCATTCAGCTGTATCTTGCAACGCTCTGTTTCCTCGATGAGGATCCGAGTATCATTATTTGCATTGGCCATAATAAATGACGTGCCAAGTGTCGGTATTGCAAAAATTGCAGCCCAGATATTTCTGCCAATGCGTTTTCCCGCGCTCAATCCTTTTTTATCAAATTCAAAACCTGTTTTCTTGCATAGGATGATTGCACTTTCAGATTCCCATCTGGAATTTTTTTTGAGATCTTTGAAATCTGCATCCGTTTCCAAGAGAAGAGGATGTGCATCCAGGTTTTTTGTGAGCAAGTCCAATTCTCTTTTATTGATCCTTTGCGAATGGGCTTGCTCCAGGGCAATCAGAGTAACTATAATGCAAATGAATATCTTGATCGTTTTGACCATACTATCAGGTTTGGGGTAGTGTATTTTATAGCTGGATGGTTAAATTTTTCCTGTTGAATTCTCGAATCTTGTTCAGGAAGGTTTTCCAATCTGAAAATTCGGTGGCATAAATCACAGGTGAATTCAATTGCATTTTCTTGTTCAAAATAATCTTATTGCCCTCGGCTTTATAAGATGCATCCATCGTGATCTTGTTGAATCCATTCTGAAAGGGCGGTGGCATGAATTTTACTTTGGCTTTCGCGGGAATCTCAAGCGTTACTGCATCTTCAACTATAAGCACATTATCGATGTCAATCGGGTTCTCCCTGTCTGCGTCCGGAATAAAACTCGTAATGCTGGTGGGAAAGAAATCAATGTTGGTATAGCAAAGGCTGTCTACCAGTGTCACCTGGTTACTGATTTCAACATCACCCTCTAACGTAATCGGTATATCCCGATTAGTGAAATCTGAAGTCTTTACATTTGAAACTTCCGTGTTGTTGCTATTAAGTTCAATAATCCGGTTTGTAAATTCTTTCCGTTTGTTGGCCGGGATCGAATTATAAACATAATGGAAGAAATTATTTGAGGCTCCTTTGAATGTCACGCTCACATGTCCCATGATCTTGTCGCCATTTAAACGAAGTTGGGCCTGGGTCAGAATCTTATTTTCTTCGAGATTTGGTACGGGAACCTGCTCCACTTTATACGTCTCTCCATTTTGGACAAGCACCTTCTTACCCTGGATTCTGTAAGCGTCCCTGCCGAGGGCAGCATACTTTTCTGTTCCATCTAGGAAATATGTTTTGCCTTTGAGATATAGTACACATATTGCATGATTGTCTACGCACATCGATTGGATTTGAGTGCAGTCATAAGGAATTTCCCTCGTGCCGATCCATGCAAAATGCGCGTCAAATCCGGCAATCTTGAGCATTTCCGTCAACAAATTGGCCATTCCTTTACAGTCACCATACTTATTTTGATATACCTCCTGTATCGTTTGAGGAACAAATCCGGAATAGCCTTCTTCAAAAGCAACGTACCGGATGTTATCCTGGACCCAGTAGTAAAGAGCTTTGATTGTTTCTTCATCCGATTTCTTATTTTGAATAAGCGTGTTGACCTGATCTTTGATTACATCCGGATGATTGTCTGCTTTTCTGTAGAGATAATTATACCAGGCATAGAGGTCATCCAGGCTTTTGAAGCCATTATATTTTTCCTGATCGACAACAAAAGTTTTAATCGTGATCACAAGATGAGGCAGGTAAAATGGTCTTGCCAATGATGCGGGTTCCTGATGTATAGCAGGCAGGTTTTCTGCCGTGTATGTATAGATGGTAAAATTTTTATCTTTTTTAATTTCCTTCCGGATCTTATAGGTAACAAAATTCATTTCCTTAATTTCCAATTCTAACCAGGAGGGTACTTTAAAACTAATAGAGGTTTCCCGAACAGGAAATCCTTCATGAAAAAAGAAACGGGTGAGGTATTTGGCGTCTGTGTATAGGTAATCATATTTAAAACGACAGCGCTGCCCAGATTCTGCAGCTTCAAAACCATAGAGCATGCCATAATTGTCATCCATGAAAATAGATTCATCGGTCAGGGATATTTTGGTAGGGGGATATTTTTGACTCTTGAATCCGGTTTTGTAATAAACATAAAAATCATAATCCCGCAATTTCACAAATTGGTTATAAGGCAACACATAGCCTACTGTAGATCTGTTTTCTATGGCTACCATTTCAACCTGCCCATCCTCCTGTGCTGTAACAACGGGAAATCCGTTAATGCCTTTCCCAGTGCCAAAACTTAATTCTTTATTGATGAGGGTCGCTCCATATTTTGCTTTCTTATTCAGCTTTTTGAAATAGGCTGCCTGGGTGTTGCCTTCTCCATCTGAAGTCTGTAGTTGCGCTGAAAGGGTTTGACTGATGCCAATGAAAAGCAAGGCGGCCAATGTAATTTTTCTCATTCTGGTTTATTGGTCAAAGGGGGTAAATAATGTTGTAAAATATAGAAAATGAAATAAAAATCCTATGATTTAAAGTGTTTTCCAAAGAAGAAAACCATGAATAAGTAAACGCCTTTGATAGGAAAAAAGTATTACCAGTTGGACCGCTGGGAAGGCATGCTTTTGATCAACGTTGGTACTTTGAATTGAATCATGTTAACAACTGCCAGTAACCCAAATTTAATTCGCATACGTTAAATATTTTTATTCGCTATATTGTGTAACTATTACCATCAACTGTAGTTATGAAACCCAGACTATATTTGATTCCGCTCATGACTTTTTCTCTCCTCTCCAATATCAATCAAACAGGTTTTTCTCAGAAAAGAACAATTGGTGAAATTGTCCGCATAGATCCTGCTCTCGATAAATTAATTAGCAAAGAAGCAGTGATTGAGATCATTGCTGACGGATTTGGTTGGTCTGAAGGCCCTGTCTGGGTAAAAGATAGCAACTTTGTTCTCTTTTCCGACATTCCTAACAACACCATTTTCAAATGGAAAGAGGGTGAAGGACTCTCAGTTTTTCTAAAACCCTCAGGCTACACCGGTAGATTGCCTTATAGTTGGGGGCCTGGAAGCAATGGTTTGATCATTAACAAACAAGGTCAGCTGGTTGCTTGTGAACATGGTGATAGACGTATCAGTTCAATGCCTCTGAGCCTGGGAGGAAAAAGAACTTTGGCAGATAATTACCAGAGCAAAAGGTTTAATAGCCC
>PSRA01000096.1 GCA_003175695.1 Bacteroidota bacterium
GTAGCTTACTGCGCCCACGCGTATTTTTCTGTCCAAGACCTTTGTGTTAATTTTGGATGCAAAACTAAGGCACTGAGGCTAATAAACCCAGTCATTTTCAAACAAGGCTCATGGATCTGAATTCCCTTACCGCTATTTCGCCACTTGATGGTCGCTATCGCCACCAGCTTCAACAGCTAGATGCGTATTTTTCGGAATATGCTCTTATCAGATACAGGGTGCTTGTTGAAATAGAATATTTCATTTTTTTGTCAGAAAAAGAATTCTTTTCCTTGTCTGCAGCGGCCAGAAAACAACTTCAATCGGTGGTCGAAAATTTCAGCCTGGAAGATGCATGGGAAATTAAGAAGACTGAAAAAGTTACCAACCACGATGTAAAAGCAGTTGAATATTTCATTAAATCCAAAATCGACGAAACCAATGCACAGGAAGCAAAGGAATGGGTTCATTTTGGACTTACTTCACAAGATATTAATAACACAGCTATTCCCCTGCTTTGGAAGCATGCGATTGAAATGGAATATCTCCCGGCGCTACTCAATCTCAAACGTCAACTGGAATTGATGGCAAAAGACTGGAGTGATATTGCCATGTTGGCACGAACACATGGACAACCGGCAAGTCCCACGACTCTTGGAAAAGAAATGATGGTCTTTGTGGAAAGATTAGAAAATCAAATTGAGTTGCTGATCCAAATTCCGTTCTCGGCCAAATTTGGCGGAGCAACCGGCAATATGAACGCTCACTATGTTGCATTCCCCAAAAAGGATTGGAATAAACTGGCCAACGAATTTGTTGAGGACGTATTAGCTCTGCAAAGACTTCAATACACCACTCAAATAGAACATTACGACAATCTTGCAGCCCAGTTCGATTGTATCAAGCGGGTTAACACCATCCTACTGGACTATTGCAGGGATATGTGGACATACATTTCGATGGATTATTTCAGGCAGAAAATTAAAAAAGGAGAAATTGGTTCATCTGCCATGCCGCACAAAGTGAACCCAATCGATTTTGAAAACGCAGAAGGCAACCTTGGAATTGCTAATGCACTCTTTGAATATTTATCTGCAAAATTGCCGGTTTCAAGGTTGCAGCGAGACCTCACTGATTCCACCACACTTCGAAATGTTGGCGTGCCATTTTCGCACACCATTCTCGCTTTGAAATCGATTGAAAAGGGTATCAGCAAGCTGGTGCTGAATGAAAAACAAATGCGTGATGACCTGGAAGACAATTGGGCCGTTGTCGCCGAAGCAATTCAAACTATTTTAAGAAGAGAAGATTATCCTCAGCCATACGAAGCACTAAAGGAACTGACCAGGGGAAATTCCAGCATCACAAAAGAAAGTATCCACGCATTTATCGATAACCTAAAAGTCCCAACAGTTGTTAAGAAAGAATTGAAAAGAATATCGCCTCACAATTACACCGGACTGCCTTTGAGATAATATCATTCATTCTCTTTAATTCCGCTGTTCTCTCTCAGCCCAACCCGCCACCAAAGCATTTTTCCTTTTTTTTTCAAATACTGGAAATTGTTCTTCTGAACGATTTTTACTGACGCAATGTTCTTTTCATCAGTTTCTGCCAGAATATATTTCACTGAACCTAATTGTTTGGCCCATCCGATCATTCCACCGACCGCTTCAGTCATAAATCCTTTGCCCCTGTAGCCTGGTAAAGTACCATAGCCAATTTCTATCTCTCCCTTTGCATTGGGTTCACCTTTAAATCCCAATTCCGCCACAATCGTTCTCGAAGATTTTTCCACTACTATCCAAAAGGTGAAAAAAAGATAGTCATTGCCTTTTGCTTTTTTCATCTTAGGCAAAGTGAAAACGCTCACCATTTCTCTAACATCAGGTGAAATGGTTCTCCCGTTATCATTCAAATTCATCATTTTTTCCAGCCGGCCATTGACTTGCAAGTATAAGTTCAACTGGTCATAGCTTAGAGGAATAATGATTAATCTTTCCGTTTCAACCATTGTTCAATTTAGGAATTGTCTGAATCATTTTAACGCAATTTCCATGGTATTCGGATTCCTGAAAATTGGGCAGCAGTGGAATTACTTGTGGATTTCAGAAGTGAAATGAAATTCAATATCCGGGTTATTATTTCGCTCCGTGTTTAAGAACCATTCGCTTTGAGCCAAATAAACAAGGTGGCCATCTTTGTCCTCGGCTATATTAGCTTGTTTGAAGCGACTGAATTCTTCCACCTTCCGTGGATCTTTGCTGGTGATCCAGCAGGCTTTATAGAATGGCAAGTTATTGAATTGTACGGAAGCACTGTATTCGTGAAGCAGCCGGTATTGAATGACTTCAAATTGTAATTCACCGACACATCCAATAATCTTTTTATTTCCTCCGAATTGAGTAAACAATTGGGCTACACCTTCATCAGTCAATTGAAGCAGTCCTTTTTCAAGTTGCTTGGTCTTCATCGGATCTCTGTTCACCACTTCCTTGAAAATCTCTGGTGAAAAAGAAGGAATGCCGGTAAAATAGAAATTCTCTCCCTCTGTAAGTGTATCACCAATCTTAAAATTACCCGTATCAAATAAGCCGACGACATCGCCCGGATAAGCTTCTTCAATAACATCTTTATCGCGCGCCAGGAAAGTGTAAGGGTTGCTGAATCTAACGTCCTTATTCAAACGAACATGATGGAAGTATTTATTTCTTTCGAATTTGCCACTGCATACGCGCATAAAGGCAATCCGGTCGCGATGCTTAGGATCGAGATTTGCATGGATCTTGAACACAAATCCGCTTAGTTTTTCTTTATCCGGACAAACGGGTCCGACCGTAGTCGGCCTACATTGGGGCACGGGTGCAATACGAATAAAAGTGTCTAACATTTCTTTGACACCGAAATTGTTGATCGCACTGCCAAAAAAAACAGGAGCGATTTTCCCGTCCTGGTAGTCTTGGTTCTTCAATTCTCCATACACGCCGTCAACCAATTCTACGTCTTCTCTGAGCGTTGCCGCATCATTTTCTCCCAATTTCCTATCTAGCAGGGAATCCTGCAGGTTGGCGATGCGCACGATGTCTTCATCCGAAGCTTTTGTGTTAGCAGTAAAAAGAACCAGGCTTTTTTCATCCAGGTTATAAACCCCCTTAAAATCCTTACCACTATTGATGGGCCAGGTCATTGGATGTAACTGAATATTTAATTCTTTTTCGATCTCTTCAAGCAGGTCAAACCTATTCTTTCCATCGCGGTCCATCTTATTAATGAAAACAATCACTGGTGTATTTCGCATCCGGCACACTTCCATCAATCTCCTGGTTTGGGCCTCTACTCCATTCACACTATCGATTACCAGGATGACGCTGTCAACTGCTGTTAATGTCCGGTATGTGTCTTCAGCAAAATCTTTGTGGCCAGGTGTATCGAGCAGATTGATCAGAATTCCCTTGTACTCGAAGCTCATTACGGAGGTAGCCACCGAAATACCACGCTGCCGTTCAATTTCCATGAAATCACTTGTGGCGTATTTCCTGATTTTGTTGCTTTTTACGGCTCCGGCGGTTTGAATGGCTCCGCCAAACAGCAGGAATTTTTCAGTTAAGGTAGTCTTACCAGCATCGGGGTGCGAAATGATCGCAAACGTTCGTCTTTTTTCTATTTCGTCTCTATACTTCATAATACGCCTTGCGAAGGCCGCGCGAAGGTACGATTTATTGATTTCGTGCAAAGACGCTTCTCGGTGTGATTGGCGATCGCGGCGGTTTAAAAACGACAATTTCGTTCTGCTCATAGCGTTTTACTCACCCACAGGAGGACGCTCAAAAAAAACGCGGGAGCTCACCAATTTCCGGCACGCCCCCGCCTTTTCTCTGCGTCCTCCGCGTCCTCGTGGGGTTAAACAAGAATCTTTAATGTCCAAATAACTGGTCCACCCTTTGAGTTGCATCATATTTCAAAGGAACGTTAAATCCTATTGCGCCTTTTTTCAACCTGGCATTCCCCTCTATCCGTATTCTCACCTCATTCGACAAGAGCGACTGTAAGGCATTGCTCAAAAGGTTTTGTGCATTTATCTTTAAACTGACTGGCAGAAAGAAGGTATCTTTTTTGGGAATGGGAATAGTCGTAGCCAATAAATAGTGTTGCACAAGGTTTTCATTGATAAAAACACTCATCTCCACTTTCCTAAGATCCATCCCGAAGCTATTTGGATTGTAAAATTTTATTCTGGCAGAAAGAGTCGATTGCTGCAAATCCAGATGATCCAGTTGCAAATTGTCAAAACCCTGGTATTCCGGCGGCTGTGGCTGCTGACATGAAATCAGAAAAAAAATGAAGCTGAAAACAGCAGAGGCATTAATTAATTTTCTTATTGACATCAAAATTGAATTACCACACAAAATAAAGGGATTTGAAATTGATTAAACTGGCGATTCAGTTTTTTAACGAACGATATGGCCATCATCTCAAAAAAGCCTATATTCAATTAGATGGAGAACCCCATTCAAAATATCATTAAAGAGACATTTGAAAAGAACCTGCTGGATAATAATTTCAAATCGAAGTACCAGCGCGCAAAATATCTTTATCGCTATAAAGTCCTTTCGCAGCGCGCACTAAAAGATTTCCTATTAATAACTGCAGGCATTTTCTGCGCCGGATTTGGATTGAAAGGGTTTCTCTTACCCAATAAATTCATCGATGGCGGCGCCACCGGCATTTCACTGCTCATATCAGCCATCACGAAATGGCCTGTTTCTGTTTTGTTGATATTGGTTAACATTCCATTTGTCATTGTAGGTTTTAAGCAAATAGGAAAATGGTTCAGCGTTAAAACAATCTTTGCCATCATAGGCCTGGCATTATGCGTATCGTTTGTTCGTTATCCGGTCATCACTTCGGACAAATTACTGGTGGCAGTTTTCGGTGGATTCTTTTTGGGAGCCGGTATTGGCCTGGCTGTACGCGGTGGTGGCGTGCTGGATGGAACAGAACTACTGGCGATTTACATCAGCAGGAAGACGGCAGCATCGGTCGGCGACATCATCCTGGTATTCAATGTCATTATTTTTTCTGTAGCTGCCTACCTGCTTTCGATTGAAACAGCGTTATATTCTATTCTTATTTATCTTTCAGCGTCAAAAACGGTTGATTTCCTTATCGAGGGCATTGAAGAATATACCGGCATAACCATTGTGTCTCCCAAATCGGAAGAGATAGGTGCGATGATCACGGAAAAATTAGGAAGAGGAATAACCGTCTATCGGGGTACGCATGGATATGGAAAAAGGGGCCATGTATCTGATATCAATATACTATTTACTGTGGTAACCAGGCTCGAAGTTTCCCGCCTGCAGGCAGAAGTGGCTGCCATAGATCCGCATGCATTTATGGTGATGCAGAGTTTGAAAGATACAAAAGGAGGCATGATAAAGAAAAGACCTTTGAAGTAGTTCAAGTTTCATCCGTCGTGGCGAACAAAGTAAGCCGCGCGCCCTTGCGCGAAATCAAAACTCAAATTCCTTCACGGTCGGATCATTCAGCATCGTTCGTATAAAATGCCAATGATTTTTTTCCGAGCCTTTCACTGTCCACTCTCCGGTGATTTGATTGCCTTGTTTCATTTCCCTGCTCCTTTTATAGTCGAGATGATATTCCTTAAACATCAATTCAAAGCGACGCAAGGTTTCATTTTTGAAATCGCAGACAATTTTGTAATTCCGGATCTGGCTGATATGATCGATCCATTTTTCTATCAGCGAGAATACGTAGAGAACGATCATGATAAGGATACAGGCGACTATGGAGGTTGTCGCATACCCGGC
This sequence comes from Bacteroidota bacterium, assembly GCA_003175695.1. Classification (GTDB taxonomy): domain Bacteria; phylum Bacteroidota; class Bacteroidia; order Chitinophagales; family Chitinophagaceae; genus Puia. Next base: position 5,811 of record PSRA01000096.1, read on the forward strand.
ACCAATACCCATCCCCAGTGCTGCAGTCACCCAAATTAAAGCTGCAGTCGTAATTCCATTCACGCGATTGTCGCCCTTGAATATCACACCTGCTCCCACAAAACCGATTCCAACGACAACATTAGATGCTATTCTATCAGGCGTTCCATGAGCTCCTCCAATGGAAAGAGAAAAAATAGTGAATAAAGTGGCTCCCAAACAAATCATTGTCAACGTGCGAAAGCCTGCTGATTTGCTTCTGTATTCCCGCTCTGCACCAATCAATCCACCAATAAGAATGGCAAGTATAATTTTAAAGAAGATTTCTTCGGAGAATTGCATGTTATTGTTTTTGGTTTTATTGTCAGGCGGGAAACAGTGTGATATACATCAAAAGCTTTTTTGCTATGAATGAATGAACCGGGATTTAAATTCCCGGCTATTTGCAGCGGTATCCGCAGGCATATAGATTCCTCGCATCGTTTCGAAAACAAGTAAGTTTACAAAAACGACATTAATGAACCGAGACACTCCAGGTCCTCTCAAACTGATTGCCCGCCTCCAGTTTATTAATCCCTTCCTTATGTGTCAACTCCTGGTCACTGTCAACCCCATCCGCAATTCCGCACCAAGGTTCAATACAAACAAAATCCGCATCACGTGCTGCCCAAATACCGAGGTAAGGAAAACCACCAAAAGAAAAATCAAATCCATGGCTCGTTTTCAAAGATTTGAGGGACACAGTATCTGATGCCAGGTGCTTCAACACAATGGCATCCTGGTAAAATAGTTTTTTGGAAAGCTTTAACCGATTCTCATGATCCATGAAGGGAATAGGTTTTTTCTCAATCAAGCCATCTTTTGAAATTGGCCAGCGAGGCACTGTTTCGAGCTTATTGAATTCAAGGTAGTAATCTTCATATTCTGTATCTTTCACCAGTGGCACGGCGAATGCCGGGTGGCCACCGATAGAAAAATACAAATCACCTTCACCTGCATTTGTGATCAAGTAAGACGTCGTCAATTTATTTTCGTTGAGCGAATAAGAGATTGCCAGTTTGAATTCAAAGGGGTAAATCATTTTTATTTTTTCGTCAGATACAAGAACAAACTCAATAAAATCATCCTTCTTCCCTACAACATCAAACTCCAAATCCCTTGCAAATCCATGACGACTCAGGGAATATTCCTTGCCACCATAGAAATATCTGTAGCCTTTCAAAGTGCCGACGATCGGGAATAAGATAGGAGAATGTTTGGCCCAAAACGAACGATCTCCTTTCCACATATATTCCAGCTTGTGGCCCTTATGGTAAATATGTTGCAATTCCGCTCCTTTGGCCGCAATCTTTACTTCCAGATCCTTATTTTCAATCTTGAACATATTTTCAGTTTACAGCAATTTACCGATAAGAGTTGACAGTTGACAGCGATTAGATTCTGACTCATCCTCGTAATTCCGCAGACTGATCTTAACTCAACTGTCAAGTTCACTCGATTGTCAACTCCCGCCGCCATTTATGTATTTGCTAACAACTTTCTGGCTCATAAAGCTTATTTTCGTAACATGTTTCGCTTTCTAAATATTGCGGCCACCAGCTTCAAGATGGCGATACAGGAATTTCGCTCGAACAAACTACGCACCTTCCTGTCACTCCTTGGTATCACATTCGGCATTTTTTGTATCATCAGCGTATTGGCAACGATCAATAGCATGAAGACTGCCATTCAAAATGACATCAAGTCTTTGGGAAGCAAAACCATCTTTATCGACAAATGGGAATACCGGAATGATAACAATTATCCCTGGTGGAAATTTATCAAGCGCCCCGTGCCGAAATATCCTGAAATGAAGGAATTGAAAGAACGCGTTCCCATCCTGGCGAATGCCTCCTTCATGCTTTCGGACAACTCAATCATCGAACTTGGCAGCGATATACTGACCGGAGTAAATTACTATGGGGTTACGGAAGATTTCGCGAACATTGAAAAATTCGAAATCGGTTTTGGAAGATATCTCCAGCAGTCAGATTTCGATCATTCTTCAAATTCCATCGTTATCGGCTACTCGCTGGCTGAAAAGATATTTACAAAGCCTGAAAAAGCCGTGGGAAACCTGGTTCGACTCAAAAATCAAAAGCCTGCTCTTATAATCGGTGTCATTGCCAAGCAGGGACAGAGCATGATGAACATGTGGGACTACGACAACAGTATCATCATGCCATATGGATTTTTCAAACAAATGATCAGGGAAGAAAATGGGCAACCGAGAATACTCGTTGAAGGAAAGGAAAATGTCAGTATTCCGGCATTGAAAGAAGAATTGACGGGTGCCATGCGCTCTATCCATAAACTTACGCCCCGCCAGGAAGATGATTATGCACTGAATGACATCGAATCTTTTAGCAAGTTCATGGATGGCATCTTTGCGAATATCAATATTGGCGGCTGGGCCATCGCAGCGCTCTCATTGGTAGTGGGCATGTTCGGCGTAGCAAATATCATGTTCGTTACCGTTAGGGAGCGAACAAGCCAGATTGGACTCAAGAAGGCCATTGGTGCCAAAAGAGGAACTATCTTGTCTGAATTTCTCCTGGAATCCGCTTTCTTGTGTATCATTGGCGGACTGATCGGAATGATCGCAGTGTTTATCTTGACTACCATTTTCAATACTTTTTTCAGTTTCCGCGTATTCATCCCCCCGGATATCATTGCTTTGGCTGTAGGTATTTGTCTTTTCGTTGGTGTTTTAGCCGGCATAATTCCGGCATTTATCGCAGCCAGGATGGATCCTGTAGTTGCAATCAGGTCGAAGTGATGTCAGTACCTTTACATTTCATTAATGGTAAACAATAACACGTTGCCAACCCCGGTAAATATTTTGGCTATTGAATCTTCATGCGATGAAACTTCCGCCGCCGTTTGTCGCGATGGGATGATCTTGTCGAATGTGATTGCGAGTCAGAAAATCCATGAACAGTATGGAGGTGTGGTGCCTGAGCTGGCGAGTCGTGCTCATATCCAGCACATAGTTCCGGTGGTGGATGCTGCCCTGAGGCAGACGGGTGTTGACAAGAAAGATATAACGGCCATTGCTTTTACCCGTTCACCCGGGTTAATTGGTTCTTTGCTGGTAGGTTCTCAATTTGCCAAATCATTCGCATTAGCGATGCAAATTCCCTTAATTGCCGTGCATCATATGCAGGCACATGTGCTGGCGAATCTTATACCTTCTTTTACAAACGGATCACCAGCTCCTAAGCCTTCATTTCCGCTCCTATGCTTGACGGTTAGCGGGGGACATACCCAGATTGTAATCTGCAGAAGCCCGGTGGACCTGCAGGTGATTGGTGAAACGATGGATGATGCAGCTGGCGAGGCATTTGATAAGTCGGCGAAATTATTGGGCCTACCCTATCCCGGAGGTCCTTTAATTGATCGATATGCTAAGACCGGGAATCCCGCCGCATTCAAATTTCCCGAGCCACAAATCCCGGGGCTGAATTTCAGTTTTAGCGGATTAAAGACTTCTATTCTTTACTTCTTACAGGAGCGCACGAAAAACAATCCAGCATTCGTCAAAGAGAATCTTGAAGACATCTGTGCGTCTATTCAAAATAGGATAGTCTCCATCCTGCTGAATAAGTTAAAAAAAGCATCGCTTGAAACCGGAATAAAAAATATTTGCATTGCAGGAGGTGTTGCGGCAAATAATGGTTTGCGCGTGGCATTGCAGGAAATGGGAACGAAACTTCAGTGGCAGACATTTATTCCAAAATTTGAGTATTGCACAGACAATGCTGCGATGATTGCGATAACAGGTTACTATAAATTTCTGGCCAAAGATTTTGTTAATCTCGACGTGACTGCGAGTGCGCGTGCGGAATGGGAATAATGCATAAACATGGAGTCTTTGCATTAAATATCTCAACTTTGAGTCCCATGCCCAATACCTATTTCAAATTCAAGCAATTCACCATTCACCAGGACCAATGCGCCATGAAAGTGTGCACTGACGCCTGCATTCTGGGAGCATGGTTCGCTGAAAAAATTCCCAGCAATAGTTCCGTGCTTGATATAGGAAGCGGTACGGGATTGTTGATGCTCATGTTAGCGCAGAAAAACAAAAGTGAAATTGACGGCATCGAGCTCGACCTTCCCTCATTCAAGCAACTCAAAGAAAATATCCATCAGAGTAAATGGAAAGAACATCTCCGGGTTTTTCCGGGAGATGTAAGAAATCATGCTTTCTCTTTCAGGTATGATTTCATCATTGTCAATCCACCGTTCTTTGAGAACGATCTTCTTTCTGATATTGAAGAAAAGAACCTGGCCAAACACAGCAAGAGCCTCACCTTGCAGGAATTGATCTCCGTGATTGATCAAAATCTCCATGCATCTGGATCCTTCGGCATTTTGCTGCCATTCCACCGCGAAAAAGAATTTGAGGAATTAGCATCGGCCAGACATTTTTATCCGCAGGAAAAATTACTAGTGAAGCAAACACCTGCCCATCCTTATTTCAGGTCGATCATTCATTTTTCGCGGAACAAAGTGCCAACTATCATGGGCGCAGAGCTGACTATCCAGGAGCAGGAAGGAAAATATACTCCTGATTTTGTTGAACTGCTTAGAGATTATTATTTATATCTGTGATGTATAATCGAAATTAAATACCCGCGTACTCTTTAAGGTATTGGTAATGTTCACTGAGTTGACCTTGCTTCACCATGGTGGCTTTTTCAATAACTTGTGAAGGGCTCTTGATAAGATCTTCCAACACATATTTGATCAATTGTTCACCGAAATACCGGGAAGCGTCGCGGGGCAACTCATTGGGCAAATTTCCGACTGCCATAATATCTATCGAACCCGGTAAGTAAGGCGCCGTTTTTTGGCGGGTTTTCCTGTCTACCCCATAAACAGGATCTTCCATGCTGTTATCACCCAAATTGATGGGAACCGATCCGTCCTTGTCATCTGTGATATCTGCGATGGTCTTGATTCTAAATTGAGGATCGGCGAGGTCCTCCCATTCAAACAACCGGGGCATGGATTTCTCCCAATAGATTCCATTCATCAAAATATCAGTCACTTTCGTGTATGGATGGAATATAGACTTGTAATTAGCGGGATGCTGGTGAAAATCTTCCCGGTTGTACCCCCCGTTGATCTTATGCTCGTAAAGGTTTACTCCTTTTAATTGTGTAAATACTGGATAGCTGAATTCGCGTTCCAGGTATTCATCGGGTTCCACTTCGATAATACCAAGCAAGTTCATGACTTCAAGTAAACCATGGGCCACTCTTCCAGAGCCGGTGACGGCCACTTTAATATTGGGTAGCTTAAGACCGAAATAAGTGTGGATGAGTTGGCGAAAACTCGGTTGTAAATAGACTCTTTGCAAATTATATTGACCGGTTCTTTTGCCATATGCCATCATGCCATTATGCGCGCCGACGACACCTGCGAAGAAGCCAAAGCCAAGGATTCTTTGTCCATCTTCATGTTCCATACATTCATAATCGATCAGAGTAATTTTCTTTTGCAGGATGGTTCGAAAAAGGTTCTGATTATATAGCTGTTGTTTTTTAGTGTGAGAAAAGAAGAGGTAGACTTTATTGGGAATCAGGTCTGCGACAGGTACCTCTTTGATACCAAAAAGAAAATCGGCTTCTGATAGATCTTCTTTGACTTCAATGCCTGCCATTTCGTATTCCTTGTCTTTGAAGCAACGATGTGAAGATGGTTGGACAAGAATTTTGATGGAGGGAAATTTTCGCTGCAGCCACTTGCATTGTGATGGGATAAGTGCCACGCGGTTATCTGCCGGAAATTTTCCTTCGCGGATTAAGCCGATCTTGACCATTCAGGAAATTTTTGCCGGCAAGATATTCTAATCCCTTTGACCGGCGAAAATCATTGATCAAAAGCAGAATTTGGCGGTTACAGTTGGTCGATAATCTATTTTAGATTACTTTCGCAGCCCCTTTCCAAACGCCCGGATGGCGGAATTGGTAGACGCGTCAGACTCAAAATCTGGTTCTCGCAAGGGAGTGCAGGTTCGATTCCT
>PSRA01000120.1 GCA_003175695.1 Bacteroidota bacterium
ATCGCGGCTAATGTATTCCCGCGTGCGTGTATCAACGCGAATCGTATCGCCACATCCAATATGGAATGGCACCATGATCGTGGCGCCGGTTTCCACCCTGGCAGGCTTCGTCGAAGAGTTCGCGGTGTCGCCCCGTTCGCCCGGAACGGCAAAAGTCACTTCAAGATCCACGTTGGTCGGTAAATCGACTCGCAGCTGTCGGCGGCTGGATAAAAGCGCATAGATTTGGGTAATTTCAAGTGCAAATTGCGGCTAGCAGATCTATTGACCGCCGCGATGGTGCATAGCCTGTAGCTTGCCGTGCGCCGTTGCGGCGGAACCGTTGGCTGGGCAAGCCAACGGAATCCTAATCGGTGATTCAAGCTCATTTTCCGGACTCGGATGTCTATGGGTGCGGCTGCATTGCCAATGCAGCCGTTCCGCCTCCTCGGCGGTCAGCCAAAAGCTGCCCGCCTGCGGGGGCGGTTTCTTAAGGGTCGGAACAGTCGTATGCCAGTCAGAAAACCCAACACAAACAAAAGACCCGACACGAAGCCGGGTCTTTTGTTTGTGTTGAGGTGGGCTCAATCCCACGGTGTCAGGCAGTGAGAGCAAATGTGCTCAGTTGCATTTCGACGGCATTGCCAGCGGTCCGCCTCTGCAGCAAGCACCACATCGTGCATTTCACTGTCGATCTCGTCGTGCAGTAAGCCATTCACAGAAGCAACATGGTGATAAAGCGCGCGGCACTCGTTACACTCGACGTATGCAAGAACTCTAATCGTCATTTTTCTTTCTCCTTTTTGCATTCCGTTCCTTTTCCCGTTGGGCTTTGCGTTCCTGCGCTTCTTTTTTGCGGTAGGAGTCGCCCTGGATAGCAACAATTTCTGCCTTGTGCACAAGTCGATCGATAAGGGTCACCACGCAGGCGGCATTGGGGAAGATGGTCCCCCATTGTTGAAATTCCTTGTTGGTGGTAACAATGGTCGATTTTTGCTTGTAGCGAGCGTTAACCACTTCATACAGCAAATCCGCATAGCGGCTGTCGTAGCTGAGGTAGCCGACCTCATCGATGATCAATAAATCGACTTGGCTGTATTTTTTCAAGCATGCTTTGCGTTTGTACGCTTCGTCGGCCGCTAACAATTCGTCAAGCATGTCGCTGGCTTTTACGAACCGAGCCGCAGTGCCAGCCATGAGTGCGGCATGCGCAATGTTCTGTGCAATCATGCTTTTGCCGATGCCGTTGGGTCCGATGAGGACGACGTTGGCGCAGTCCTCCAGGAATTGAAGATTAAACAGTTCCTCAACCAGCTCGCGGTCGATGCGTTTTGGCCATGCCCAATCGAATTCGGACATTGGTTTGAATTCACCGACCTTAGCATCTTTCAGACGCTTTTCCACGTTGCGCCGCACACGCTCTGCTTCCTCTTCGTTGAGCAGTGGCTTGACCCACGGCTTTTGTGCGTACTCCGACCAGCGGCTTACCATGTGGTACAAGCGAAGGCGTTTGGCCTTTTCTTTGAGATCGTCAGTCATTGGTGGCGACCTCCTCTCTATGCAGACTGTCGTAGACCTTGAGGTCATGTGGCACGACCACAAGATTCTTGATGCGCGGATCGTCAGGCACGTCTATGGCTACCGGCTCCGGCAGACTCTGCTCCCTTCGCCGACGTTGGACAACTTGCTTGACTGCTGGCAGGTGTGCTGCATCTGCGGCCAGCGCCTCAACAATTGCCGCTTCCAGCTCGGCAGCTCCGTAAAGGTCCAGAAGATTTAACAGACCGGTGGTAAGTCCACCAAGATTCAGTCCTCGTTCTGCAGCTAAGCAAAGCAGCTTGCCGGACGATGGTGCCGCATGATGTAGACGGTCCATTCCACGATGTTGCTTTGCTTCTTTCTTCGCTTCCTTCAATGCGTCGATGTGCGCAGGGTCCTCGATCTGGCATCCTTTATCCCAGTACCTTTGGTGACAAGCTACTTCCTTCAGTCCATCCATTACCTTGACAGTCTTAAGGTCAGCAATCACCGACAGCGTTTTCCTGACGCAATCATGGCTAATCGAGTAGTCATTGCAATCGAAGCGTACATACGGCAGCTTGCCGGCGCGCACTGTTTGTTTCTCATATACAGGAAACGGGTTGCCGGGCAGCGCGAGCAAGTTTGATTTCTCTAGCTGAAATGCTTGTCCGACTGTCATGCTTCGATCTTCGCGGCACCGCCTGTCGGCGGCCGTTCCTTCGCACCATTGCAATGCCTGGCAATTCAAGTCGTCGAGATCTGTATACTCGCGCGCAGCGAAGAATGACTTGCGGATAAAGGAAATTGCCCTCTCAACGCGTCCCTTCTCATTTCCGCGCGCGACGTTTACCGGCTTCGGCTCAAAGCGGTAGTACTTTGCCAACTGAAGAAAAGTCTCGTTGAATCGGATGGCATCCCCGTGTCGCTCGATCACTGCGGACTTAAGATTGTCGTAGAGCAGTGTACGTGGCACATGTTCAAACCAGTTGAAGGCGTCGACGTGGCCGTGGAGGAAGTTGGGCATGGCGTCGCCGAGGTAAAAGCGCAGGAAGATTTGTCGTGACCAGGACAGCACCATGACGAAAGCGAGCAAGCGACGTTCGGCTTTCCCAATCTTAATTTTCGAAAAGTGGGCCCAGTCGACCTGTCCTTGCTCGCCGGGCAGTGTGCGCAGTGGCAAGAATGCTTCCGCTTTGTGTGGGCGATACCTGGCCACAATGTCACGGAAGTGATCGACACCGCCCTGATAGCCTCTCGACTTCACCATCTCGTGAAGTCGGGTGGCAGTGAGCGAGGGGAATTTCTCCAGCTGCTCCTGGATGAACGGAATGAAGGGGTCGGACATTGATGGGCGGACCACCAATTTTTCTGTCGGCACTCCTTCTTGCTGCAATACGCGCTTTACCACCGAGTGATGAATCTGCAACTGATTGGCAATCGTGCTGACCGGCCAGTTCTCAGCATGGAACAGGCGAGCGATTGCCGCTTCGATCTCTTTTGAAACGGTCATTTGCTTCTCCTTGAATTCGTGATGCGCGCAAAGACAAGCGCGTCCGCGACCAGCTACGCACAATGAAATCGCAGCGACGGCCGCATTTGTTACAGAACAGCGGCGCCGGTGTTGTTTCTGGTTGTGATGCAGTCGGCTCGGCCGTTTCTTGCTCTGCCTGCTCCACTATTTCAGAAGAATCGGAGGATGAAAAGTACGGATGCGTCACTTTCTCGCGCTGTCTGATTCGATACGATGCTTGACGAGCGGCATGTTTCTGAGCGCCTTCGAATGTTTTTTGGTACCGAACTCCAGCCAGGCGCACTGTGCGTTGTCTGCCCATTTGCGCGCACTCTTCAGAGCAATAGCGCTGCCGAAAATCGCAGTCTTCGCAGAAGACAGCAATCTCGTTACACCATGCACAAGTTAAGATTCGCCCAGTTAGTTGCTCTTCCACCCTTGCTTGGACAAAGGAGGTAGACAGAAGCGCCGACGATCGAGGACACTAACACTGCGTCGTCTTCCACGATGCTTAAGGGTCCTGAGGTAAGAGCTCGGGACCTTTTCCTTTATCCAGCGGCACATTCGCAGCTCGTATTGCGCAGGGCAATCTATGGACTGAATATACAAACGGCGACGGCGGCTAACCAACGCGCAAACCGCCGCTTAATTGCGGCTTTACACGCCTGCTAACACTGGCCTCTCCGCCGTCGTTTCTGTACCCTTACTGATACCGGATATGGTGGCATCAGAGGGAGGGGAAGCGAATGTCATTACGAAAACAGTCATTGGGACCAGTTCCAGAGGACACAGCGAGGGTGGCTCGGAAAGCATTCAAGAAGGGAAACCTATACATCAAGATCGCTGACGAGCTTGGTGAAATCTACGACTTCACCGATTTCATCGAGTTGTTTCCTGAGAAAGGCCAGTCCGCTAAACACCCCGTGAGGCTCCTGCTTGCGACAACGTTGCAATTTGCCGAAGGACTTTCAGATCGCGAGGCTGCTGAGGCTGTTCGTTCGCGGATCGACTGGAAATACTTTCTTCGCCTAGACTTAGACGACGCAGGCTTCGACTACACCCTGCTGGCGGAGTTTCGGAAGAGGCTCTTGTACCACGACAAGGCACACGCGCTGCTGGATAAGCTAATTGCCGCATTAAAGGAACGTGGCTTGATCAAGTCCCGTGGCAAACAGCGGACTGATTCGACGCACGTTTTGGCAGCGATTCGGGAGCTTAATCGCCTAGAGTTTGTACACGAGACCATGAGGTCCACGCTGGAGTCCTTGGCGGTAGCAGCTGAAGCATGGGTAACAGAGGTAATTCCCGGCGAGTGGTACCAGCGGTATGGCAGACGCCTCTTCAGTTTCAACTCTCCTAAAACCGAGAAAGAGCGAGAAAAACTAGCCTGTACAATCGCTGAAGACGGCTGGAATCTGCTCAGATGGATTGACGAAGCCCACCACATGAGCTGGCTGTCTGAGATACCCGCAGTGGTAACTTTACGCGCGGTGTGGGATCAGCAGTTCACCAAACCGCCGTCCCCGCCACGGTTCCTTAACCAGGAGGAGCAACTGCCCGCTGCAGAGCGCATCGCTTCGCCGCACGATACAGATGCACGATTCAGCATTAAGAAGGACTTGGAGTGGGCTGGATACAAAGTCCACCTCACGGAGACTTGCGATGAGGGACTTCCCAGGCTCATTACCAATGTCGAAACTACAGTGGCGACACAGCCCGACTGGCTCGCATTGCCAGCGATACACGATGCGCTGGACAGCAGGGCTGTCATTCCAGCTGATCACATGGCGGACACGGGATATGTAAGCGTTGCAAACATTCTGGACAGCCGGCAGACCTATGGCGTCAGATTGATTGGTCCTGGGATGCCCGACAACAGCTGGCAAGCTCTGACTGGTGGCTATGACACTAGCTATTTCAAGATTGACTGGGAAGCACAAACTGCCACGTGTCCGAATGGCAAAGTGAGCCGATCGTGGACGCCAGAGAAGAATGGCTACACCGAAGTTAGCTTTAGACCGAGCGATTGCTACCGATGCCATTACAGAGAAATTTGCGTTCAAGGTACTACGAAGGCTGGACATCCGAAAGCACGCCACCTGCATTTGCGGCCTCGTGAAGAATTCGAAGTCCTGGAAAAAGCTCGAAAATGTCTAAAAAACGAGGAAACAAAAAAGTTGTACATGCAACGGGCCGGAATAGAGGGCACTATCTCTCAAGCAGTCCGCAGTTGCGGGACGCGCACAGCTAGATACCGCGGCTTCGCAAAAGTGCGCCTTGAGCATGTACTTACAGCGCTCGCACTCAACTTCACAAAACTTGGCGAGTGGCTTTTGGGCACACCATTGGCAAAGACGCGAAAGTCGCATCTGCAGCTGCTGAAGAGTGCCTGAAACCACAAAAAGAAAAAGAAGATGAGATCGCCAACAGTATCAAAAGAGGCGAGCACTGAAGCTCGCCTCCCAATGTTTCAGGACTGCAGGCTGGAATCCCGCGATCCCAGTGTTAGCAGCGACCAAGGTGTTAGTTGCCGCCGAGCAAGAGATGCAACTTGCCGTCGCGCACCTGAACATCGTTCAGAACGATGCGCGCCGCGTTGCCCGTCGTGTTGTTCTTGAA
>PSRA01000135.1 GCA_003175695.1 Bacteroidota bacterium
GTACCAATCCAGATATCACCTGCATCATCTTCCAGTAGAGAACGGACAGAATTGAAATATAAAACAGGTTTTTTTTGTTGTGCATTTTCAAAGAAGGTAAAAGATTTTGCTGCGGGGTCATAGCGCACAAGACCCTGAAAAGTGCCCAACCACCAATTGCCTTGCCGGTCTTCACAGGCTGCTCGGCACCAGAGTTCCGGTGTAGATTTGCTCTGTTGAAAAATCGGGTGAATATTGTAAAAGAGGTTCCTGTCAGGATGGAAATAACTGACTCCGTAACCTTCACTGCCCAGCCACATATTGCCGCTGGCATCCTGGAAAATGCAAAGAGCACTGCCACCTGGATTTCCTGTAGGAAATACCGGGTCATTCCGGTAATCAAGAAAATCGTTGTGCTCTTCATCATACAACGACAGGCGAGTATTTGTTGACGTTATCCAAAGTCTGCCTCTTGCGTCTGAAAATACATTTCTGACAGTGTTATTTGACCAGCCTTTTTGCGGGTCTATGAAATGATTATATACTGTGTTGCGGCGGTTTACCAAATCGATCTTATTCAGAATGGAGCCGGTAAACGTACACACGGCCCATAAAAAACCGTGAGCGTCGAAAGTAAGATTGACGACCGCATCGCTGCTGAGAGAAATATCTTTTGTTGAATCATGCCTTATTTCATCATAACTATAGGTTAAGGGGTTAAAAATCTTGATCCCCTTGCCAGTGGCGAGGTACCATTTATCAAAGTGCGGCACAATCTTGTCTATATTGGTTTGAAGAGAAATGGCGAGTAACGAATTGCCATTTCCGTTGAATTTGATAAGTGTATTGTGTTGCTGGTCTGCGATCCAAAGTCCATCGCCTGCAGCCACCCATACGTTTCCTTTTGGGTCCTGCTGAATATCATTTACTGAAATATTTTTACCAGCTTTAAAATTGATGAATTGCCCTGTACTGTAATCGTACCTGTACAGCTTTGTTAAGCCTCCGATCCAAAGCCTTCCTTTGTTATCGCAAAACAGTGACTGGATTAGATTATCCGCCAAGGCATTCGTATCTGTCTGTTTAGCGAAGAATGTTTTAATATTCACTCCGTCAAACCGGTTGAGGCCATAAGATGTGCCAATCCAGATAAAGCCAAATTTGTCCTGCGCTATGGCATGAACAGCGCCATCGCTCAAACCATCGCTGGTTGTTAGGTGACGGAAATTATAGGCAGGCAGCTGCGCTTCTGCCAATTGGCAAAGAAATAAAAGAAAAATAACCAGCCTTAGGTTGGTCATGGGCAGTAAATAATAATGTTCGAGGTTATGGCAACTAAAGTGAGAATCAGAGTGGAGAGCGGTCTCCACTCTGATTTTCACTCTTAGTATGCGACCTCTATCATAGTTTCAGAGAGCATAGCATAGCAGGCTCTCCAGGCATTTTCTACTTCATCGGTCCAGTCTTTGCCCAGGCCTTGTTGCAATGTCCACATTAATGATTCTCCAAAAAATCTATAGTGCGAAGGTTTAGCACCATAGCCAACGTGCCTTATTGCGAGTTGTTTAATATCTTCTGTCAATTCGTCCTGTCTGTCCAGCCTGCTAATGATGATATTGATCATTTCTATCAATTTCCTGGATTGTACCGCTGGAGCGGTATGGAACATCTGCTTTGTTTGGGGAAAGTCCAGGAAAAGTTTGCAGTAAAATACATCACCGACAACTACAGGATCAACATCACGAAAGAGTTTCCATGTATTCTTTACCAAAGCAATCTGGGCTTGGGTCATTACAATCATTTAAGCATCTTAGGTATAATAAAATTGCAACAATTAAATCCAATCAGAGCAATTTTCCGCCCGAATTGTGGTAAAATTCAATTGAAGCGATATCAGGCCACTTTCTGGCTTGCATATTCCGACGCCTCGATCATTGCCGAAAAGAGGGTGTTGTAACATAGTAGCCAGGCGTCCTGCAACTCTTCATTCCATTTTTCCGCTAATGCTCGCCGTAGTGTCCATATTAATGCCAAACCTACTGCGGTATAATGTTCTTCTTTCAGACCATAATATACGTTGCGTTTTGCGAGCCTAACCACTTGCACAGCAATATCATCCAACTTATCAAGCTTATTGATCATATAAGAAAGAATCGAGGTCAGCTTGACAGATTGTTCGGCAATGGTTGCATGACTGAACAACGGTTCAATTTCAGGGGCTATTTTAAAAAGGCGTCCGTAAAATAGTCCACCAACTGCTACCGGATCGCCGGCAGCCATCTTCCACGAAGATTTGATCAGGTCGATTTGATGAGTTGTCATGTTAAAGATTTTGTGCAAATATGATCTCACCATAAAGCAAACGGAAATTTTACTCGTCGTGGTGCCTTAAAAACGCATTCAATGGTATCTATATACGAATGAATGGTGGTTTGCGGCAGTGAGATCGCATTCAAATATGTTCACTTAGCCAGAGGTTCCCCCGTCGCTTCCATTTCGATTCTCTACGTTTCAATTCAAAATTTATACTGACTGCACTGTTAAATTTTTGATGACTTATTTCCTTTTGCAATTTTGAACAACCAAACAAGAAATAGGGACGGTTCAAATAGGACAGATGGTTTATGGGTAGTCCCGCTCATTCGCGGGACTTTTTTATTTCAGCACAAGAATGGGAGAGTCTAACCGAAATTCAGATTAAATAATTCTTTTAGAAAAGAAGCTGATTGCTACGAGTTGACAGCGCGTCAAGAGGTTAAGTCCATTCAGAAAGAATTATGATTCCGCACTCAAATGGTACCAGTTGTCTGCAGGTAACGGCTATGCATATGCTATGACAAACCTGGGCTCAATGTATGAGAAGGGTAATGGAGTTCCTGTCGATTACAACCAGGCAATGTATTGGTATAAAAAGGCGGCGGAAGGGGGATTGTTGTAACTTCAGGATATAATCATCAATTGGTTAAGATGAGTGAAGTCTACAAAAACTATGTGGTAATCATTACTCCAAGTGGACCAAGGTATAGCGATTACTTTCGTGAAGGCTTTTACGAAAAAGAGGAACTAGTTCCCTCCACAGTCATTTCACAGATCAATGAATTTGCAGGAGAAGAATGGTATTTTATGTTCGTCGAATTTCCTACCAAGAAAAAGGCTTATATAGTAGAAATTGGCGTAAAAAATGAATCGAATTTGTCCAAAATAGCCGAAGTCATCACTAAGGCCTTTCCCGATCATTATCTACAATTTTATGCGGAAGACGCCAATTCGCCATTTTACATTTGGGGAACTATGTACTGAAATTCTGTCGGGTTAGTTTACTCTTATGTAGGCGTCCCTATTTTCTAAGCAGTTTAAAATTAGAATTTTTACTAAGGGTTCTGAGCAGCCTTAAACTTACCTGGATCCCCATAAGGACCAAGATATTTTGCACTGCCGAAACCGAGGATGGGGTAGAAAATAATTCCTAATAACAACAACCCTACAGTGAAACCTACGCCTTTTCCAAAACTCTTGGACAACATATTTATCGTCCAGACTGCGAAAATGACGTCGACAACCGGGATCAGAAATAGCAATAGCCACCACCAGGGTTTGCCCACTACTTTCAGCAAGACGAGTACGTTGTAGATTGGAATGATCGCAGCCCATCCAGGTCTTCCTGCCTTGGCAAATATCCTCCAGTACGCAGCTATCATCACCACACCAATCAATAGCATCATGAATAGGAAAGGGCCCGAATAAAACACGGTATAATTTTCTTCCATGTTAAGGTGGTTTTAGTGGAATTAAATATAAAAAAAATATTGAAGAGGAATGCCACTTTAATCTGTTTGATTCCGATAAAAGATATAATCCATAGCGATAGCATCGATAGCAGAAGTAAACTAACAAGAGGTTCATCCCGAAAGAACAAAGCTGATCCCCAACCAGGGCTTCTAGTTAATGCACACTAAATATGATCAAGGGTTCTTTGAACTTCATTTTGCGTTAATCCCGATTGCGTTTTTTCAACACCAGGCTGTCAGGCGGAAATCTGGATTTTATGGTATCGATTGTTGCGCTGCACCATTCATGAAGTATTTGTTTATCCGCTTCACTTAATCTGGCATAAGTGTGGATCAGCGTGTAAGAACCGAGGGGCATTTCGTCATGTTCGAGCTGTTCCATGCAGTCCTCCAGCCTCTTTTTTTGCATGGCAGCCGGATAACTTGCAAAGGTATTTACGTTGAAATGTCTTTTGCCTTCTTCAATATGATTGTTCAGCCACCATCCCACAGGTTGAATGTGTGCGTACCATGGATATTGCGTCATGTTGGAATGGCAATCGTTGCATGATCTTTTAAGGAGGGTGTTTACATTTTCCGGCACATGGTATAGTGTGGAGATATCGTAAGTAGTATCCCCTGATATGTTTTTCGCGGGCCTGAAGAATTGAATGATGATAAATAAAACAACAAATGCTAACAGAATTTTCTTGATCATTTTTACTTTTAATATTGGTTAATTGACCCAACGAAACGCCTTTGACTGGAATACTTTTTCTTTTCAGTTCTTCACTGCGTAAACAATGCAGATCCACAATTAAAGATCGTAAATTTCGCAAAATTCCAACATCATAATTTCTTTCAAAGATTAGGATTTATCCGCCATAAGAGATGAAACAATTATCTTTAAATAATTACGAAAATGCTTAGTCATGAAACTACTCCTGGCGATATTTCTATTGAGTCTATTCTGGTCTGTTACAGGTTCTGGACAGATTCGATTCGAAGACATTAAGATCGATACTACCATTACTGGTTTTCATTTTGCCGGCGATTTAATGGGCGTTCGGGTGTACACACCCAATGGAGAAGCCGACTTAAGTGCTGAACATCCTTCCGCATTCTCTTTCACTTTGATTCCGGATGCTACTTTCGAATTAGCACTTGACCAGGTGAATCGTTTGATTGAAGCTTCAAAAACCAACGGATATTTGATTTCAGGCATGACGAAAAAGGACACGACTATTCAGGGGAACAGGGTCAAGTTAATTTCTTACACAGAAACTAAAAAGGCTGAAGATTATAAAAACCTTGTTTTTAATGCCGTTGTAATGAAAGGCACGACTGCCCTGATTTTCCTAAGCGGGGATTTGGATAGGGGAAAATATGCTGATAAATTCAGGAATACATTTTTCGCGATAAAATTATAGTACTTCGTAAATGATCACTGGCAAACAATTCTCCGAATTAGCTCTTTCATTTCCCGGCACCGAGACCGTGCCTCACTTTGAAAGAATTGGTTTCAAGATCTCAGGGAGGCGGATGTTTGCAACCTATTTGGAAAAGGACAATTCATGCAATATTTTTTTCACCCCGGCAGAACAAAGACTCTTCTGCAAAATGAGTAAATCAGGCATTTATCCGGTACCTAATAAATGGGGTGAAAAAGGAGCAACCACTTTTGATTTGAACACAGTAGACATGAGCCTGGTCCGCGAAGCGCTCTACTCTGCATACAATACTGTTTTAAATTCATTTCCTAAGAAATAAGTAAATTTTATAATTACCGATGGTGGCATCGTCCAATTCTCGCGCCATTTTCTTCAAGTCCTGGTTTTGTATCTTTAGTGAGCAAAACAATAGGCCATGAACAAAGAAATCCAATCTTACAACAATGGTTTATCGAAGGCGGATAAAGCCATATGCGACTTATTGTCTAAAGAAATAGGTAAGAATATTCCCGACGCAGAAGATAAAATCTATCATCGCCACCCCGTATGGTTTATTGATGAAAATCCAATTGTCGGCTATTGCAAACTGAAAGATTGTATCCGGCTATTATTCTGGAGTGGACAATCATTCGATGAACCGGGTCTTCAACCCGAGGGCAGTTTCAAGGCTGCTGAAGCTCGCTACAAGGATGTATTAGAAGTAAATGTGCAGGATCTAAAATCCTGGCTTGAAAAATCCAAAAAGATTCAATGGGATTACAAAAATATTGTTAAACGCAAGGGGGTATTGGAAAGATTGATGTAGCTTTTTAGTGAAATACTCCGCCGTTTTCCATTATGCGTAACCGTATCATAAAGACGGGCTTTAAAATCGCGATCGCTGTTTTACTTCTTATCGCTCTTGTATATACTACATACGGAATACTTGAATTATCGAAAAGTGGAGGTCCATGTAACGCAGGATTAGCCTTTATTGTTCTCATGCCTGGTTTGCTCATTTGCACTATATTATTGTCTTCTTCTTTTATTCTGTACTTAAGAAAGGAAAGATCATCCCAGGATCGTTCATTACTCTTGGCAATTATTTCGCTTGTAGTTTGGGGTTTTTGGATTATGGCTTTTATGACTGGCGATGTCTCAAAAGAAGGCATTTATTTTTTGGGTCCCTTCTTACTGTTTCATATTCTGGGCATTGGAGTGCTTTGGAGTATTAGACCACAGAAACGTATGAAAAAAAGTTGATCATGGCTGAAAAGATAACATTTGAGTCTTCGTGTGAAAGTTAACACTCAACAAACAGTGGAGTATGAAAGAAAAAAAATTTATAAGAAGCAACCCTCATCTGCCTGTGATAAACCTCCAATCAACCATTGACTACTACCGTGATACTTTGGGATTTTATGACGAATGGACCTTCGGAGACAAGGACGGTGGCATTCGTCGCCAGGAAATGAGATTATTGTTTGCAGAAGATCCAGAATTTGTCAGCCATATCAATAATGATCAACACCACCTCCCATTGCTCTGGTTTGTTGATAACATTGAGGAAGTCCTTGCTGAATGGAAAACAAGGAAAATTGAAATTGTGGATGTATTAAGAACGCATCCTTATGGTGGTAAGGAGTTTGCGTTTATTGATGTAAATGGATACTATATTCGAGTGGCAGAATCAAAAGAATGAATATTTCTATAGAGCATCAGCTTTAGTTTGAAAAACGGGAGAATCTGTAATTTCGAATCGCAAAAACCAGTATTATGCCGCTCGATCTACAACCTACCCTGGAAAATGAGTTAGTCATCCTCCGCCCTTTGAAAGAATCTGATTATTCATCCTTGTATGCGGTTGCCTCTGACCCACTCATCTGGTCACAGCACCCAAGCCCGGACAGGTACAAAGAAGAAAATTTCAAAGAATTTTTCCGGGATGCCATCCATTCTAAAGGTGCTTTTATTTCGATCGACAAAGCCACGAAGCAGGTAATTGGTAGTACAAGATTCAGAATGTCGAATAGCGTTGGGAATGCTGTGGAAATAGGATGGACCTTTCTGTCGAGATCATATTGGGGTGGGCAATATAATGGATCCATTAAACGTCTGATGATTAGCCATGCATTTGAGTCGCTGGATGAAGTCGTTTTTCGAATTGGCAAAGACAATATCCGGTCACAGAAAGCGGTTGAGAAAATAGGAGGGAAAAGATTGGAAAATGATGAATTCCGGAAATATTATGAAGAAGATCCGGAACGAGTGGCATATATTATTCGGAAGGAGGAGTGGGTTTAACAACATACTTTATTGAGGGTTTAACCAGAGAATACACAGGCCACGGAGAAGGCATAGAGGCACGCTAATAAATCGGTGTGCCTCTTTGCTTTGTATGTGACCTCAAATTCCACCTGCTTTCGTAACTTTATTGGCCGTTCCCCCCTAATATCCTCACCCGAAATATTTTACTGAATAACAACACGAACTCCCAACAGTAACGACCAACTGACAAAAACGGCTAACCAAATGAAAAAAAACCTGGGGACGATTTCAATTTTGACCTTGTTGCCACTGGAAGCATGAATGCGAATCAGCATGTCACGGAAGCTGTTGTGCCTGATAGTCCGATGGCAGAAATTAAAAAAGCCAAAACGATCCCCCAGCGAGATACTGGCTTCATTCATTAATTCAAAACCTAAAATTGTGATATATGCGTAAGAAATTAATATTGATGGTCTTTCCGGTAATCATTACGGTTCTTTCCGCATGTCAATCGCCAAATTCGCAGGACACGTCTGTAACAACGCACCACAACAGTATGCTCTCCCTTGATTGGGCAGGTGCCTATCATGGCGTTCTGCCCTGCGCGGACTGCGAAGGTTTGCAAACAATGATTCAATTGAATAAGGATTCTACATTTAATATGGAGACTCAATATGTTGGTAGATCTCCTGATGTCACCAAAACACAAGGAACCTTCAGCTGGGATGAAACCGGGAACATTGTGGCTTTGCAGTCAAGTGATAAAAATTCCAGGCCAACTTTTTATCATGTAGGGGAGGGCAGGCTGATACAATTGGATGCAGACAAAAAATCCATCACCGGAAACCTTGCTGATAAATATGTTCTAACAAAATTATCTGACATTGTAGAAAGATATTGGAAACTCGTTGAACTGAAGGGCAAACAAGTAACTACAACAGATAAATTCGACAATGAACCGCACATGATTTTCAAAGCCATCGATAGCAGGGTTTTTGGCAATGCCGGCTGCAATAATTTTACGGGGAAATACGAATTAAAGAGAGATAATCAGCTTACTTTTTCCGGAGTGGCTTCTACACGAATGTTATGCATTGATATGACTACGGAGGACCAGTTTTTAAAAATTTTCCAGATGACTTTAAATTATAGTTTAGCGGGAGGAAATTTGCTTTTGAAGGATTCGACCGGGACTATTTTGACAAAATTTGTTCCTGGTAAGCCTCCGACTATGCCTAAGTAATTGCAGAATTATCCTGGTAACATAATTTGGGACAGTCAAAGAGACAGAGCGAGAAACAGAGCAAAGAGCGACGGGTTTGGCGCTGTCAGCTCTTTTTCTCGCTCTTTTTCTGTCTCCTCTTTGATTAAAAAAGAATAATAGAATTTCTTACTATATTGGGTCAAATATAACGCCAACGTATGGCCGTTATCAGACTTCGGACTTTCACCCCTAAATCACCTTACATGTTTACACCTAAAGCAGTTAGAATCTCATCAATTATTGCGATTATTCTGACATCATTAGGACTTTTATTAACCATCCTACTCATCGTCATTGCGAAAAAATCCGGATTGATATATATGGGCCTAGTCACATGGGCTGTCTTGATTTGGGCCAGTATTCTCGGATACCAGCTCAGCAATTACCATCTTTATGAAGACGAGTATAAGAAGGTCGGAATCAGAATTTACTTGATTATTGGCGCTTTTTTGCTTTATTTCTTCGCCGGACTCATTTTGGGGATTGTCATTTCCTTTGTTTTGCTGGGCTCTCTATGGAGTCTGAAGAAAAACTACGATGAATGGGATAATACGGATCAGCTTTTTGAGGATACAAATACAAGTGACCAAATCTCACAACCATAAAGATTATTCCCGCGACAGGGCTATCGCGTGGAAATGCAGCCCTTAAGTTGCTGGTTTCTTACTGTACCAGAAATTGAAAAAAAATTTGCGCAGTCAAATGGTTGCGCATATATTTGCAGTCAAATGACTGCATACTATGAATCTACGCAGGGATGTTTTCCAGGCCATATCTGACCCCACGAGGAGGGCTATCCTCAGCCTGATAGCCATTCAGAGCATGACACCCAATGCTATCGCTGAACATTTCAACAGTTCCAGACAGACGATATCGAAGCATATTCAAATCCTCGCAGAATGCCAGTTACTGAAACAGGAACAGGCAGGACGAGAGATCTATTATTATATCAATGCCCATAAAGTGAAAGAAGTATCTGACTGGGCTGGACAATTTCGGCAGTTATGGGAAGGAAGACTGAATAGGATGGAAACTGTTTTGAAAAATATAAAAAAACAAAAAGCAAAGAAATGAAAAAGACAACACTCAAAAGCATTGGTGCCATTTTGGTCGGTATTGCAGTGGGTGCCATATTGTCTATTGTAACAGACCAGGTGTTTGAAAAAACAGGACTCATGATGAGAGAACCCTTTGATTCAAATCCTTCATGGGTGATCATCGTTATCATTGCCTACAGAACCATTTATAATATTGCAGGAGCATTCGTGACAGCGAAATTGGCGCCCGGCAACCCGATGAAACTAGTGATTATTTTGGGCATTTTGGGACTTGTTGCCAGCCTCACCGGAACTATCGTGATGTGGCATATCCCTCCACACTGGTATCCCATTACACTCGCCATACTTTCGTTCCCCAGTGCCATGTTTGGCGGGATTTTAGCAATGAAAAAAGATCCACAATCATCATTAAACCATCCACTATGACTAAGGAAATTTATCCATGCTTCTGGTTTGAAAGCCAGGCGAAAGAAGCTGCAACTTTTTATTGCGGCATATTTCCAAATTCAAAGATTCTGAGTGAATCGCCGATCGTTGTAAATTTTCAATTGAATGGCAAACATTTCATGGCGCTAAATGATAAAAGGCCTCCACAGAATTTCAATGAATCGGTCTCATTTGTTATCACTTGTGAAGACCAGGACGAAATTGATTATTATTGGAACACGCTCACTGCAGAGGGTGCGGAAGGCATGTGTGGATGGTGCACGGATAAGTTCGGGGTATCATGGCAGGTAGTTCCCGGAATTTTGGAGGAGCTAATGAGCGACCCTGCCAGGGCAGGGCGTGTGGTCCAGGCATTTCTGAAAATGAAAAAATTTAACATTGAAAAACTGAAAAAAGCTTAACATGGAAAAGCAGGTAAAAGTCAGCAGGATTTTTGATGCACCCGTGGAGGAGGTGTGGAAATTGTGGTCTGTTGCGGAATATGTCAAGCAATGGTGGGGGCCGGATAAGTTCACTTGTCCAACAGCTAAAATTCATTTCGGGGAAGGAGAAACATCTTTGGTAAGCATGCAGGCACCCAATGAATTTGGAGGGCAGACACACTATAATATCTGGACCTACAAGAAGATTGTTCCTTTGGAAAGCATCGAGTTTATTCAAAATTTGTCGGACGAAAAAGGAAATAAAGTCAAACCGACTGCCGTTGGCATGCCTCCCGATTTTCCTGAGGATGTTAGAACGTTGGTGACATTTAAAAATTTAGGAAATGAAAAGACAGAAATGACTGTGACTGAATTTGCAGACTTCGGGCAGATTTCTCATTTCGCGCAGATGGGCTTGGAGCAGAGTATCGGAAAGGCCGCGGCGTTGTTTGTTGCTCGTTGAATTTTGTTTCACGCAAAGAGGCAAAGTTAGAAGCCTGTTAACTTTTCGTTCTTTGCATGAATCAAAATCACTTTTTCATTTCCGTGACCTTATAAATTTTTCCCTTTTTATCATAGGTCGTCCACTTCCCAACTTGTTTTCCTTTGTCGAAATAACCAGATCTCATAATAACGCCATCCTTGCGAAACCATTCCCAGTAACCATGCATTTGCTCATCAACTAATTGACCTTTTGCCCAAATTGAGCCATCCTTGTGGTAATGGACCACTTTCCTGGTGTTTTTTGTAGACATCGCAAATAGTTTTGTGCAAAGATGCTGAGAAGTTCGCATTTGGTTTTTAGCCATACTTTGTTCGAAATATTGAGGCGATATCAAAGTATCGTCTATAGCTTCACACTAATTTCAGAGCCCTTATAATTAACTACTCTATCTGGATGCGATTCAACGTCGGTGCTCACTCCATGACCCGGCTTCACCAGCACAATCTTGAATAACTTCTCAGCGTCCATCCCCGCGAAACTTCCTTTCCGGCCTGATATCGTTAACTCCTTTAGCTGATTATTCCATTTGACCTGAATGATTGCATACTTTCCTTTTTCATAATTGTAATTGTCATTCTCATCCTCATACAATGTGAATTCGCCATCAGCACCCGGATAAATTCTTAATTCTGTTCCTTCAGATGATTTTTCAGTGGCATATTCAACAACGGGCCCCATCGGAATAATTGATCCGGCCTTCACAAAAAGCGGAATTGTCTCGATGGGCGCAGCGGCATCAATTGTTTGACCGCCAGGTAGTTTTTCACCATTCCAGAAATTGATCCAGTTGGCTTTTTTAGGCAGATAAACTTTTCTGGTTTTGCTATCAGCATTTGCCAGTGATTGCGTTACGGGATTTACAAGAAAAGCAGGGCCAAACATATATTGGTCAGGGATATTCTGTATGCCTGAATCGCCTCTGAAATCGAAAGCCAGACCACGCATTATCGTGTAGTCATCAAGGGTAGTCATTCCAGACAATGAATAGACATAAGGCAGCAGGCGATAGCGGAGCTTGTCATAATTCAGGAGGATGGATCGGGTATTCTCATCCCAGTTCTTCGAAAACAGCGCTCTTTCTCCCTTTCCATGAATGCGCATAATGGGGCAGAACGTGCCAAATTGAAACCACCGAGTAAACAACTCACGGTATTCCGGAAGTTTCCAGTCAGGAATTCCTTCCGGTGACACCCTGGATAAATAACCACCAATATCCGAAGTCCAATATGGGATGCCTGATATGCACGCATTAATTCCCTGGGGCACCTGATTGCGCAAGGATGCAAATGTGCAAGTGATATCGGATGACCAAAGCACAGCGGCATTTCTTTGCTCTCCCGCAAATGATTGCCTGATCAGGCAGAATACCCGCTTGTTGGGAATATCTTTTCTCCACCCTTCATATATGCCTTTAGAATGTTCGAGTGAGTAAGAATTGAAAAAATCGATGCCTTTGCCGACGGAAAAATCCGCTCTCCTGCGTTCATCGAGAAGAGAGCCATTGTCAGGCTCGCATTGGTCAACCCACCAAGCGTCCCAGCCATATCGTTTGACAACACTATCTCGTGCTTGTTCCCAATACCGTTGCCTTGCCTTTGGATTGTGTGCGTCGTAATAAGTGTCAAAAGTGTGCGTAACGAAATTGTCCCAGGTAATGCTGGTCAGAAGTCCTTTGCTTTTCAGGTCATCGAAGGTTGGCGTACCCGATCCGAAAACAGGCCAGATGGAGATCATGGCGTGCATGTTTGACTTATGCAATTCGTCAATCATGGATTTTGGATCCGGATACCGCTCATGGTTCATTACGTGTGAACCAATGGGCAAGGGAGACCACCAGTACCAATCCTGCACAATCACGTCTACCGGTATGTGATTACCACGATAAGCATTTTTTACCTGGATGATTTCATCTTGTGTTTTATACCTGTCTTGAGACTGGAATAAACCAAAGCTCCATTTGGGAAACATGGGAGCCTGGCCCGTTGCAATACGATAAAGATGAATGATCCGGTCAAAATCCGGCCCGTAGAAAAAATAATAGTCAACCATCTTGCCGCTCTCCGACACATATTCAAAACTGGTATTGTTTGATTCTGAGCCGTAAAATTTGGAAGCTGAATAATTATCCCACATCAATCCATACCCTTTTGTTGAGAGTAGAACGGGTATGGCTCCCGTCATATATTTTATTTCAAGGTTTTGGTCGCGACCTTTATAGTTAATGGACAGTGAATCCTCCGGATGGCAACCGAGCCCATAGAGCGCTTCATCTGCTGGTGATTCAAACTGGGTGTGGCAACTGAACGTCGCTATCCCTGCAACGTTTGCCGTATTCATTGATTTATTGCCTCCGGTTTCCGCTGTTATCAATTTTCCCTGAAGGTCACTATATCGTATGGAATTGGTTTGCTTGTCTATTGTGATTTGTAGCTTGGGCGTGGAAATAAGGATTTTTTCTTTGTCTTCTACCACTTTGAAATTTGTTTTCTCCCGCCAGGTATTGTTGACTACCAGGGAATTTTTTTGAGGAAATGCATCCAGGATGGTGTACTTCACTTCAATGATATCTGGTCGGCAGATCCTGATGAACATAAAGCCCTTGTCTAACCGAAAACTGACTCCTTCGTCATTGGTTGAGAAGGAAATTACTTTGGCTTGGGATGAGGCGAATGTCAATAGCATACAGGCAAAAAAGAAAGTTCTTGTCATGTTGTCGCTTTGGGATTATAAGCGTCAAATGTACATTTTTAAAATTTCTAGCAAAGATGCGGGAAAACAAAGGCACCAAGATAGCGGCGCGCCTCCGTTGTGCCTTTGCGAGAAATACTTATTGATTTATCAGACTGACTGCCTGTGCTACCTGTAAGTCAATTCCCCTTTTTAAAGAATTTAAATTATCCGGCACGGCGACATCGGGGGGGATGCCCTTTCCTTCATAAATCTGGTCATTGATATACTTAAACATGGTCGAAGAGGTAAACACAGACAAAGTCAATATGGTTCCAGCTGTAAACTGTCCGCCGTTAAAATAAACATTAGGAGCCAGGGGCCCATTGGCACCCCAGGTCGTTTCCCCTAAAAACTTTCCATTGGGAAGTGTTTTGATTGCCAGGGTGGTGATCTCAGACAAACTCGCCGAAAAATTATCGGCAATAACTATGATGGGTATACTGATAGCTGAAGATCCGGGTTGTGGCGTGACAATCGCTGGAGCCCAGGGACTGTAATCTAGTCGCCCCTGCCCATTTTTAGCGCGTGTATATCCAAACTTGAGAGGTTTGTCAATCATTCGACCTACCAAAAAATCAAGATCGTTCACATCGCCACCCCCATTACCTCGAAGATCCAATATGATTCCTTTGACGGAAGGTGAAATGGGCGAGATACTGCTGATGAAGTTTTTTATCACAGCTTGCACAGCGCTGCCAGGAGTCAGATACAATGCCTGTAACTCAAATGTGTTAAAATAGAAATACAAAATATTATGGTTGATAGTCCCTGACACAGCCACTGCTAATCGCGCCGTGTGGGTACTGTCTACTCCTTCTACGTAACCGCTATCTAAAAAGATTTTTGGCAGATCAAAAAAGAAATAACCAAGAGGAATCGGATCATGGTAACCCGGTGTATTTCTTTTTCTGTCGAAGGCTGGATCAATGCTGGAATCACTTAAAAGTTGTGATTTGGGAAAGGTGATATTATAGTGGCCATCTATTAATCCGGCAACCATTTGCCTGAAATAATTTACAGAAGACCTTACATCATTGTCACTATATATGTTCAGGTTTGCAAAAATGGGTTTGTATTGATTATAAACACGGTCCCAGTTAGTCGTGTCAATATCCCAGAAGACATAATTGTTATTCATTCCATTCCAAAATGCATCGAACAGATCATTGAAATTTGATCCGGTATAGCTCGACGGAGGATTTGGAGTCGAAATCTCCTTTTTGCAGGCGCTGAAAAACAACATGGCGCTTGCACTGGTCAATAAGATAAATCTTTGAATTCGTTTTTTCATTCCTTCTTTGCTTTCTTCTTACAAAAAATTTTAACTGGTACCATCGCTCCCGCTAATACAGCATAGGTTTGATTATATCTTCCCACCTGGTTAATCATGTAATTTTTTTGTTGATCAGTCAGTGATTGAGTAAACCTGCCTTCTACATACATTACTACCGATTGGGAAAGTTGATAACTCAGCCCGACGCCGGCCAGCAATCCCCATTCCCATCGACAGTCCTTCCTCGAATCGAATGTGTATTTTTCATTGAAACTATAAGGTTTGCTGAGGGAAAAATCATTGACAGGTTGCTGGCTGGTGGTGAATGAAGAATCGACAGGATTAAGAATGTTCGGTTCTGTACCTTGAACTGTTGCTGAAACCCAATAAGCTCCATAGCCGCCAAGATTGAGAAATCCCCTCATTTTTTTTCCACCAAATGAGAAATGAGCCATCAACGGGACTTGAATATAATTGTTCTTATTATTTTGATGGATGCCTTCAAAAAAACCTGTTCTTACGATGTTGTAATTTTTCTGTACATATGAGATGGAAGATTGCACGGAAAGCCAATTTTTTAACCGATAAGAAACAGGAATGGCAACCTGCGCACCATAGGCGCCGGTATAGCTGGTAAAAGCCTGCTGAATACCCGAAGTGGAGAGATAATTTTTATTGACACCACCTTCTATTCCCAGTGATAATTGCGCATGTGACAACAGGGGAATAAAACAGGCTAAAATGATTAGATTCTTTGGAAATAGCATTCCTTTCATATTGATTTTTCGATGCAAGTGTTATGCCCCTGCATTTTAAGTGAATCACGGTTGAAGTCAGTGGGTCAATCGTTCCACAGTAAGAACTATTAGGAGGTGGATTTCAAATCAGTAAGCAACATGGGCGAAGCAATTAGGCGTGGAGGTCCGTAAAATTTTTCGATAAGCTGATCAGATATGCAAGTAGAGAAGGATCATATGGTAGTTATACACCTCATTAAAATAAAAAGTTGCCTCGATTGAAAGATAATTTGGCTAATGGCTGGAAAAAAGATCTGGAAGAGGGTGGATTAAAACAACTTAAATGCTGTGCTTTTCAATAATATGGTGGCTAGCTCAATAACAATGGAAACAAAAAATTAATATTGATTTTTTATAAGAATGATGCAACATTTTTCCGGCAAGCTCGTCCTATAGGTGGCCAGGGACAATATGACTTTTACGTTAGATGATCCTTTTTGACAATTTTTTAAGAAAGAGGATAATTATATTTGAAAACATATGATCAATTCAGGAAACAAAATGGAATTCGTTTACCAGGGTGACAGGGTGGAATGGATTTTCAAAGAAATGAATTTTGTGACCCAGCCTGATCTGAGGGCGCAGGTCATCTGTGATCATCCCGCATTCACTTCCACTTTTGGCAGTAGCTCCATGACCGGAGATTCGCTGCGTTCGATAGTTGCCAAGGGCAAATCGATTAATCCCTCCTTTTTTCAGGCGATGGTAGAATCGTATATCGCTTAGTTTTTGTTTCATCCCCGAAGGCGCATTGGGCAAGACGCAAGGCTAGCGGCTTGCCCGTACCAGAAGGTGCGTTGTGGGTGCATACTCTTGCACCTTCGTCCATTTTGCGCCCCCTTTTTAGAAAAAAATTTTATGCAACCAAAAGGTTTCATATATTTGAAACCAAAAGGTTACATTTTTTATGAAAAGAGACGCATTTCAGGGTATTGCTGACCCCACCCGACGGGAAATATTGAATCTACTTGCACACCAAACCCTCAATGTTAATGCTGTAGCGGAAAATTTCCCCGTAAGCCGCACAGCTGTATATAAGCATGTTAAGATCCTGACAGAATGTGGTTTGGTGACCATCAAACAATATGGTAGGGAACGGTTTTGTGAAGCCCGGTTAGAGAAATTAACTGAAGTGTCTGAATGGGTAGAACGCCACAAAAAGATATGGACTGCCCGATTAGATAATCTGGAAGAGTATTTGAATCATTTACAATCAAAAAATAAAAGACATGGGAAAAGAAAGTAACCTGCAGAACACAGCCGACAGAGAACTTGTAATTAGCCGGCTTCTACAGCCGCCGCGTGAACTGGTCTTCGAACCCTGGACTAATCCGAAATACCTCATCCACTGGTGAGGACCCAAAGGATTCACTAACACATTCCAGGAAATAGATATTCGCACTGGCGGGCATTGGAAGTTCATCAAGCATGGACCTAACGGTGTTGACTATCCCAAGTCGGAAACAAGACTATGCTCACCATGCACTCAGTCTTCAAATCAGCTGAATTTAAAGAATACGTCGTCAGGGAATTTGGCGCCATCGAAGGGGGCATGCAGACGCTGGATCGCCTCGAGCAGGAATTACTAGCGATGGTCTGATCACTCAGGCCTTTCAATATTTTCAAAACCTATTCTATTTTAAATTTATGTTATGGTAACTAATCTTGTAATACATGAATCCTCCAAAATAGAACTTGTACTGACAAGAATTTATCATGCACCCCGGGCACTCCTCTTTAAAGCCTGGACAGACTCAAGGCTGTTGTCGAAATGGTGGGGACCAAAAGATTTCACTAATCCCATTTGCATAATTGACCCTTACCGGGGTGGCTTGTTGTTTATTAATATGACAGCTCCTGACGGTACCCAATACCCGACAAACGGAGTAATACATGAAATTTCGCCTCCGGACCGGCTGGTATTTGCCACAACCGGTTTTGAAGATGAAATAGGGAGACCCTTACTTCAAGTTTTGAATACAGTTTCATTTGCCGGCTTAAAGCGGAAAACAAAACTAACTTTACATGTCGTGGTAGTGAAGGCTGGCCCCGAAATAAAATTTGCACTCGATGGCATGGATGAAGGATGGAATCAAAGCCTTGACCGGTTAGGGAACCAGGTCGAATCGAAATAGAATTTTCACGATCGCCATCTGTCAGTTGGATTTGGAGTGTTGATGCAAAATCTGAGTTTGACAATCTTATTCATAAAAAACAACAACAATGAAAAACGCAAAGGTTTTCTACTGGATTTTTACGATTTTGATAGCAGCTCTGATGCTGTTTTCAGCTATACCTAACATCCTGGTTACTGATCAGGCAGTTCAATTTCTTTCGACCCACCTGGGGTTTCCTAAATATTTCATTTTTTTTATCGGGTTGGCAAAACTGCTTGGTGTCATTGTCATACTAATACCGGGTTTCCCCAGGTTAAAAGAATGGGCTTATGCTGGTCTATCGTATGATCTCATTGGCGCAATTTGGTCATCGAGGTCTGTTGGAGATCCTATTGGGGGGACAATGTTTATTGTAGTGGCATTGATTGTGCTTTTACTATCCTACTACTTCTATCATAAGAAAAATCAGGTGAGAGCGTAATAGTTCAGGGTTTCGCAAATCTTGAATGAATATAACGCTGATCATTCTGATTTAATTACGGAGGGCGCAAAAAAGACGCGGAGGCTCGCTAGCGCCCTCTTTGGTTAAAAATCTATGACCACAGCAGGCTGTAGTATCTCAAGGCGTCTGGTTTGAAGCATAATATAGTTTCATTTTAATAAAATCCTCATAACAATCAGATAATACAAGCCGTTTATTTTTGGTACCAAGGGAATTTCATTGAATCAATACAACAGCCGATTATTCTTAGTGGGCTGTTGTACATAGCCAACATAGGCTTTTCCCCAGGTATTTTTATACCCGGGGTTTTTTATTTTATTAAAACTGGCTTAATGATAAAGTAACATAAAGTCATTTACTTAGCATCAAGTAATCTTTGGCGACAAATTTGATGACGGCCTGCTATTCCTGGCAGGCTTCTTTTTTTATTAGCGTGCCATTAACCACAATTTCTAAATTATCTTTTGGTAATTGGCAGATTCGATGTAGATTGTTTCTGGCCAATTCTAACAACCAAGATTACTATGCTGAATCGACCCCTTGTCGAATGTCGGGCTTTAACCTCTTTGCTTCATTTCAAACTCTACTCGACATCGTTGATGTTCCTGATTAGCTGTTTATTCATTCCTTCAGTCATATTTTCCCAAAAAAAACTCTTTCAATTATTACCCTCCGGCGAAACAAATATTACATTCAGGAATAATATTAACGAAAACGAAAACCTGAATGTCCTGGCCTACGAATACTTCTACAATGGTGGGGGAGTGGCCGTCGGTGATATTAACAATGATGGTCTGCTGGACCTGTTTTTTACAGCCAACATGAAACCGAATAAACTTTACCTGAATCTCGGTAACATGAAATTCAAAGATATTACTGCAGAAGCAGGGCAGGGATTGGAAGGAAGACCAGGTGGTTGGAAGACCGGAGTTACGATGGCTGATGTAAATGGTGATGGTCTCCTGGATATTTATGTGTGCTATTCCGGAAAGGGAAATGATGACATGAGACGAAATCAATTGTTCATTAATCAAGGCAATCTTCATTTTGCTGAAAAGGCAAAGGAATATGGCCTGGATGATCCAAGCTATAGCACACAAGCTGCATTCTTTGACTATGACAACGATGGAGACCTGGACCTCTTTCTGCTCAATCATAACGTCGAGAAGATCGACAATATGGAGTTAGCCAAACACCGGAATGAAACTGACGTTCATGCCGGAGATAAACTCTTCGAGAACATAAATGGACATTTTGTTGATGTTTCAAAGAAAGCAGGAATTCGTCAGAATCCTCTCACATTTGGCCTGGGTGTAGCCATCGCAGATGTTAACCAGGATGGTTGGCAGGATATTTACGTGACGAATGATTATAACGAACCCGATTATCTCTATATCAACAATCACGATGGCACATTTACGCCAGAAACAGAAAAGTGCTTTCGCCATCTATCACAATTTTCGATGGGGGTGGACATAGCAGATTTCAACAATGATGGACTGCCAGATATCGTGACGCTGGATATGCTTCCGCCCGATAACAGGAGACAAAAATTATTGCAACTCCAGGAAAATTATGAGTCCTTTCAGTTGATGCTTTCCCAGGATCTATACCAGCAGTATATGCGCAATATGCTTCAGCTAAACAATGGTGACGGCAGTTTTAGTGAAATTGCGCAATTTTCGGGCGTGTCAAATACAGATTGGAGCTGGTGCCCATTGTTCGCAGATTTTGACAACGATGGATTTAAAGACCTGTTTGTTACAAATGGCTACTTACGTGATTATACCAACAAGGATTTTCTTCGATATTGGGGTGATTACAAATTGCAAAAAACCATCAGCCACGAAGCGGTTCAGCTGATGGACCTCGTGCGGGCCATGCCCTCCACCAAAGTTCCCAACTATATTTTCAGGAATAATCATGACCTGAGTTTCACGAACATGCAAATGGATTGGGGTTTTGATCGTACAAAAATTTCAAATGGTGCCGTTTATGCCGATTTAGATAACGATGGCGACCTCGACCTTGTTATCAACAATATCAATGAAGAAGCTTTTGTATATAAGAACATGAGCCGGGAGGATTTTAAATCTTCTTACCTCACTGTCTCTTTGAAAGGAATGCCCGTGAATACGCAGGCGATAGGGGCTAAAGTGTATGTATATGCGAATGGCCATCTTCAATATGAGGAATTGAATCCGAACAGGGGATATCTCTCCTGTGTAACCACGGACCTGCATTTCGGAATGGGAGAGGCAAAAAAAGCGGATTCAGTCTTAGTTATCTGGCCTGACGGAAAACGCCAGCGTTTATATGATGTTGCAATCAACCAAAGATTGCGAATTGATTACCCTTCAAGTACGCAGGCTGAACCAGCCTCCATTGCAGCTACCAAAATGAACACATTGTTTTCGCGGGTGGACCCCATCCTGGATTATAAGCATGAAGATTTTAATGAGAACGATTTCAAGCGACAGTTGCTGATGTTATTCATGTACTCTAAAACAGAACCCGTAATTGCTCAGGGAGACGTAAACAAGGATGGCATGACAGACCTTTATATCAGCGGGGACAAGAATAAGCCCGGAAGAATTTATTATCAACAGAAAGCGGGTAATTTTCAGCCAGGAGGACAGGCGATTGGAGATGAAAATGTTTCCGCTGCTTCAGATGCCGCAATTTTTGATGCTAACGGCGATGGCTATCCTGATCTTTACCTGGCGAAGGGTGGTTATTCTTTGTTTGAACCCAATACCAATTCGCTTCGCGACGAACTGTATATCAATGATGGTACAGGGAACCTTCTATTGTCGCAAGGAACATTGCCGGATCTCAGCGCCAGCAGCAAATCATGTGTGAGACCGTGTGATTTTGACAATGATGGAGATGTAGACTTATTCGTCGGTGGCCGGGTTATCCCGGGAAAATATCCGCTGGCGCCCACCAGCTATTTGTTGGTAAACAATGGACATGGCCAATTTACAATAAGTCCTACTCCTTTTTCGCAAATTGGCATGGTGACGGATGCTCAATGGGTTGATCTCAATGGTGATGGTAGAAAAGACCTGGTCATTTGTGGAGAATTCATGCCCATTTCAGTGTTTATAAATACAACAGGCGGTTTCATTGACAAAACAAAAGAATATTTTGATCAGCCTGAAAATGGATTTTGGTTTTCGCTGGCAGTTGCCGACGTAGATGGTGATGGCAAACCAGATCTCATAGCTGGGAATCTTGGATTGAATTCTCAGATACGTGTTTCGGAAAAACAACCTGCAGAATTGTATTTTTCGGATTTTGATGGCAATGGGTCCATCGATCCTTTCTTCAATTTCTATATTCAGGATACCAGCTATCCTTATGTGAGTCGTGACGAACTCAATGAACAAATCTATTCAATGCGAAGAAAGTTTGGTTCATACAAAGATTATTCCGTGGCGACAATGAAAGATATTTTTAGTCCGGAAGAATTGGGAAAAGCTGAAAAGCTAACGGCAACGGAGAGCCGGACAGTCTGCTTCCTGAACAGAAATGGCAAGTTTCTCAAGACCATTTTACCCGCGCAAGCCCAATTTTCCATTGTTACAAAAATCCTGGCTAAAGATTTTGATCATGACGGCAAAATCGATTTGCTGTTATTCGGCAATCATTCAGATAATCGTCTAAAGATTGGGAGCATTGACGCGAATTATGGTTGTGTTTTGAAAGGGGACGGAATGGGTCATTTTGAATATGTGGAGCAATATAAATCCGGCTTCAATATAAAAGGTGATGTAAAGTCTGTCCAGGAAGTTGAAATCCATGGCGCAAAATATCTTTTGGTGGCCGTTAATAACGATGGGATCGAATTTTACAAAGAGCAACGATGAAAATAAAAAATATCCTGCCATACATTTTACTTGTCAGCACTGCAGCTAAAGCACAAAATGCGCCTGCGTCATTTACAGGGGATATTCAACCAGCGGTTTTTTCTCTCACTATGGTCATGCTGCACGACGTAGTAAGTCCGCCGGCCGCCAGCCGCTATTACGCTTATAGCATGATTGGCGCCTATGAAATTGTCAGCAGGAGTAATTCTTCCATGGTGAAGGGATCCGCATTTATCAAGCGCTTTCCTTCGTTCGTAATATCACTCGATAATAAATCATATGATTATCGCATTGCTGCCGTTTATTGCATATTGGAGACGGGCAAACTGATGCTTCCATCAGGATCGAGACTGCAGGAAAGAGAAGATAAATGGTTCGATTCATTGCGCCGGAAGGGATATTCTGAAAAAATTCTTAAGCAATCGATAGCAGTGGCTGCTGAAGTGGCTAACCACGTAGTTGCCTGGTCAAAATTGGATAACTATAATCGATTAAGTGCTCAAATCAGGTATACGCCACTGAAGGGAGATGCTTATTGGTATCCTACACCACCTGCTTATATGGAAGCAGTGGAGCCGCATTGGCGGATCATCAAACCTTTTGTCATTGACACCTGCAATCAATTCAAGCCGCTGCCTCCTGTCGCCTTTAGCAAAGACAGTGGAAGCAAATTTTACATCATGGCCCGTGAAGTATATGACGTCTCAAAAAAACCGTTGGAGGAGCAGGAAAACATCGCGGCATTTTGGGATTGCAATCCATTTGCAGTCAGTTCATCAGGACATATGATGATCGGGTTCAAAAAAATTACCCCCGGAGGCCATTGGATGAATATTGCAGCTATTGCTGCCAGGAAGTCAAACCTGGATTTTGATCATACTATCATGGTCCATTTGGTGGTAGCAATTACACAATCTGATGCATTTGTCAGTTGCTGGGACGAGAAATACCGGAGCAATCGAATCCGCCCTGAAACATATATCAACCGTTACATAGATCTCGAATGGAAGCCATTATTACAAACGCCGCCTTTTCCTGAATATACAAGCGGCCATAGTGTTGTTTCAACTGCGTCAGCGGAAGTATTGAGTTTTTTGTTCGGGGACCGGTTGGGATTTACAGATGATTCTGAAATTTTATTTGGCATTCCTCCCCGCCAATTTCGTTCATTCAGACAAGCATCCGAAGAAGCAGCGATCTCCAGGCTATACGGTGGTATTCATTACCGTGATGCCATAGAAAATGGGCAAACCGAAGGTAAGAAATTGGGGGAATTTGTTGTATCCAGGTTGAAAGCGGCTGGAATGACTCCGGTTCCGTTGGCTAGGACTGCCAGCAAATAATTTTAGCGTTGCCCCAATCGGGATTCATTTGATTTTTTTTGATTTTTCGCTCCAAAAAACTTTTTTCCAATTGCGATGATAGCGATTAATACCCAAATGATGTTTACCACAGCAGATGGAACGGCATTGTGATAAAATGTATTGACAATGAGAAAGGCACTTCCAAGAATATTCAGCACATAATACAAGGTTGTATCAGCAGTGATCTTTCCATACATATTTAGCCCGTATGCAATGATTACCATGACGGAACCAAGCCAGCCAATGACGTCAATCCAATTCATAGTGCGTAGTTTGTGGGGCAATTTCAGGTTTTATTGAGTAGAATAGCAATATTTCTTAGTTGGATACGTAGCGTATGAATTAATTTTCGCGTGTGTTCCTATGTTTCTATGAATCTGTTTGGCGGAAAAAGACAGCAGCTTCAAGGCTTTACAACCTATAGACACAGAGTCACACATAGACTAAATGAAACATCTTACCATCATAGAAGCTCCCAGCAACCTCGGACTAATGCAACTCGCGCCCGCAAGAGAGCCGGGGGTAAGAAGACTACCCGATTGGCTCAGGAGACATTCTTTTCAGGAACAACTTCGGCCGGAAAAAATATTTAAAGTCGAGCCGCCACCTTACAGCATGGACTATGATGACGAAGCAGGTGTGAGAAATGCTGAGGCTATTGCAGCTTATTCACAGGATTTGTCGGGGACCCTGAAAACTACGCTTAGTAAAAAGTCATTTTCGCTTGCAATTGGTGGCGATTGCAGCATACTTATCGGTTGTGGATTGGCGTTAAAATCGACAGGCGATTACGGGCTAATTTTTCTGGATGGACATACAGACTTCATCATGCCCCACAATTCTTTCACCAAGGGTGCAGCCGGCATGGATCTGGCCATCGTGACGGGACATGGTCATGATAAACTTTCTAATATTTCGGGAATGCGACCTTATTTTAAAGAAGAACATGTATTCGCGTTGGGTAACCGTTATTATGATGAAAGTTTTGTAGCCCCAATCCGCAAGTCCGCCATTCGATATTTTGACCTTATGACGATACGTGCAAAGGGTATTGGCAATATTGCCGATGAATTTTTGGTAATGGTTGAAAGACTGCGTCTGGATGGATTTTGGATTCACTTTGATGTGGATGTGCTTGACAATTCAATTATGCCTGCCGTTGATTCTCCACAAGACGATGGCTTGAGTTATTTGGAATTGAAAGAGATTTTGCCCTTACTGATCCAATCGCCTCTTTCAGTTGGAATGGACTTGACTATCCTCGATCCGGATTTGGATGTAAGTGGCGAAGTGACAAAAACTTTTGTGAAAAATATGGTGGAGATTTTTTTTGAAATGTCTCGTACTTGAGCGCTGATAAGAGACTAATTTATTTGAAAACTACGTCTCGAAATAGCCGACGCTCCCGCCCACCCATTGCTTATCTTTATTATACCTCACCCCAATCATCTTTCCCTTACTAAGTCTAGCTAAATTGATTGCAAGCCGCGGTCTGGAATCACCATCCATCCACATATACATCATCCTTATTTCAACCTTCGCAGGATTATCGGGAGTTTTAATTACATCGGCATATTTCACTTTGCGTTGTAAGATCCAATTTTCAGGATCCCTGATTTGATTGATATCCGATGGTTGGATATCGATGACAACGCCCTGTCCCGCAAAGGAAAACAAAGGCTTTAATACATAATTTTCCAGGTCTGCAGGCAATAGTTTGATCTCATTCAGGAAATACGTTTGAGGAACATACGGATGGTGAATAAAAGGCAAAGTGAATTTGCTGATTCGATAAAACCAGTTGGGATGAGGGATCCATTCCACATCCAGGTTTTGCCGGATATCGACGAAATTTCCCAATTTATCTTTTTGCGATTGCAAGTCATCAAAGATCACCCGGTTATAGATTCTTTCAACTTTTGTTTTTCTTCCAGATATTGAATGAATATAAAAGAGTTCTTTACCTTCCTGTATCAAATCACTTATACATACAGGTTCGATACCAAGATAATCCTGTGTGCAATAAAAATCAATCCTTGTTTTTTGCTCATGTGGCTTAATTTCAAGCAGGATCGTGTTCTCAGGAGAAGAATTTCCTACAACAATTTTTTTCAGGTCACGCAGGTAAGTATCACGGTTATATCCCTGGAGGTATTGGCTATAATTGGCAGGAATCTCAAAATATTTTCTCAGCAGATCGGGATAATAAACCTGGAATGCGAACAGAGTGGGGAAGCCCTGCATTTCGATTAATTGAGGCTCCAGTTCATCCTCCGTATTCAGACAAACTCCAAAATCAAAAGCAATAAAATGCGAATGTTTGTTTTCATTCGGAACACGGTCAGCTGCGGGAATTGCTCTCTCAGTCATCTGCCCGAATCGTTCATCGGTGATGATATCAATGATCGACTCACAGGCGCTGATCATTTTTTCATTAAAATCCTTTGGAACGAACACTGGCGTTTCGGCTATTCGAAATTCAATGGCGCCCGGATGGAGGCTGTTTAATTCCTTAAGAAAAGATGCATATTTCTCATTTGTGAATGCTGCGTTGAAAGCATTTCGCAGTGCCGGTACCATATTTCCGATTGTTCCTGAAGATACGAAATTAGTCTGGAGTCGATAGTCACGGTCGGCAGCATAGCTTAAAGCGACATGATCAGACTTCAACTTTGTGGAGATTCTCGACCGCCAAATTGATAAAGTTGGGAATTATATGTGCGTACGTGGAGCGGATTTTATCGGGATCATTTAAATGCTCAATCATGCTCCTCCATTTTTTTTCGCCATGTTCCGCAATAACAGTTTTCTTTTTGTCATCTCGCTGCAAATACATGCTCATGCCCGTTGGGTCCGCTTCAGGATGGAATTGCGTTCCCAATATGTATTTATTGAATCGTATGGCCATGATCGCTCTTTCTAATGGCACATGTGGACGCTCTTTTTCAATGGCAAGAACATGGGCACCCATTTTCCTGAGTCTTGTCTGATCGGGTTGAATAGCTTGATAATCGCGGCTGTCAACTGCGTAGAATGGATCTCGCAAACCAATGAAAACCGGCTCCTTCACACCTTGCGCCTGCAGGTGGACAGGGAAAATGCCGAACGCTGTTGATTTTCTCTTTGTTACTGCAGCGACTTTATAATATCTGCATACTAGTTGGAATGAATGACAGATGAGGAATACATACTTTTTGTCGGAGTTATGAATAGATCGATTATGTGCCTGCACTTCCTCCAACCACGTGAAATACAGTTTTTCCCACTCATTGCCTTCGCTTTCGAGAGGGCTGCCGGGACCTCCCGTTGAGATGAAAATATCAAATGAAAGATCGGGGATTTGCATTTTCCGCCTGACATCAAATTCCTCCCATTCG
The DNA here is from genome assembly GCA_003175695.1 of Bacteroidota bacterium. Classification (GTDB taxonomy): domain Bacteria; phylum Bacteroidota; class Bacteroidia; order Chitinophagales; family Chitinophagaceae; genus Puia. The sequence continues at coordinate 27,173 of PSRA01000135.1, forward strand.
ACCAGAAGCTGATTGTCGGCAGCATATTGCGTAAGGATTTCTCTAAGGCAACGCATGCCCTGATTGGATTGTCCTTCATAGAGATCAAGAATTGCTACACGAATTTTCCGTTCCATACGCATGCAAACTTAAGTTGTTTCGCGGAAACCCTGAATAGTCGACGGTTGACAGTTGTCAGTCTTCGAATTCTGCAACTCGAGTCTATTTGCAGAGAATATATTGAAAGACCGACAACCTTCAACTGTCAACACACCATGTAAAGGGAAACATCTATTGGCTGGCAAGCTTTCCACTAAAATAGTAAACCCGTTTATCAATAAGTTTCTATCTTTATTCCAGGCCTTTTAACTTTCGTTGGTCTGGTGACCCCGCTCCCGTCCGCACTACTTACTTATCAGAATAATAAGAAAAGATTTATTGATACGCTTCGTGACTTAATGAGCTTTCATTCCTTTGTTCAATCTAAAATAATCTTGTATGGCAAAGACAAAAAAACCTTCATCTTCCCCGAAAAGAAAATCGAAAGATCCGGTAGAATTAAAAGGAAGTGCCAGAACTGTTCCACCGGGAAAAAATCTGGGAGCCGTCAATTTGAACGAAGTGATTGAAGTGACCGTCCGGCTACGGAGAAAAAACTCATTGGAAGATTATGTAAAAAAAATGGGCAACGATAATTCGAAAGTGTTAAGTCCGCAGGAGTTTGATGAGAAGTTTGGCGCTTCTGAAAACGATATTCATCGCGTGGAAGAATTTGCGCAGCAGCATGATCTTACTGTTGTCGAATCTTCAGTAGCAAGGAGGAGTGTAATTCTAAGAGGTACAGTGCAGAATTTCTCCAAAGCCTTTGGCGTGTACTTATCCAATTATCAGCACCAGGACGGAAAAGTATTCCGCGGGAGAATGGGAAAAATAAATATTCCATCTGGCCTGGATGGGATCGTTGAGGGAGTATTTGGTTTGGATAACCGTCCTCAGGCAAGACCCATGTTTCAGATGATAAAAAACAGCGGACATCATTTGAAACAACAGGCAATGACTATTTCATATAATCCTAACGATGTTGCGAAAGCCTATAATTATCCAAAGGATGTAACAGGTGCGGGCCAGTGCATTGCCTTAATTGAACTGGGTGGCGGTTTCAGGGCTGCTGATATGAAAAATTATTTTGCAAAACTTGGAATACCTCAACCGTCGATTAAGGCAGTATCCATTGATGGTGCATATAATAATCCTTCCACTCCTGATAGCGCGGATGGAGAAGTTGCGCTCGATATTGAAGTAGCCGGTGCGGTAGCAACAGGAGCAAAGATTGTCGTTTATTTCGCGCCGAATACTGATAAAGGATTTTTGGATGCTATCACCAGTGCGTTGCATGACACGGCAAATAAACCTTCGGTTATATCTATTAGTTGGGGCTCTTCTGAATCTAACTGGAGCGAACAAGCGATGGAAAACTTCAATCAAAGCTTTATATCTGCCGCTGCTTTGGGTGTTACGGTTGCTGTAGCAGCGGGAGACAATGGTTCTTCGGACGGACAAACAGATGGTAACGCCCACTGCGACTTTCCAGCCAGCAGTCCATATGCACTGGCGTGTGGCGGCACGCGTTTGGCAAATGGCACAGAAACGGTGTGGAATGATGGGGACGGCTGGGCGACAGGTGGAGGCATCAGTGATATTTTTCCGGTTCCCGATTATCAAAAGACGATCAGCCTCCCTGATTCTGTCAATTCAAAATCGCATAAAGGAAGAGGAATGCCAGATATTGCCGCCAATGCCGATTCTCAAACCGGTTATAATGTGTTGGTAGACGGACAATGGAGCGTGATTGGTGGGACGAGCGCAGTGGCTCCCTTGATGGCGGGCCTCGTTGCACTGGCCAATCAAAAACTGAAAAGAAATGTAGGCTTTATTAATCCCAAACTGTATGCAGCAAAACCGGCAGTCTTTAAAGACATCAAAGATGGAAATAATATCACGGCGAAGGCTGGGGGATATACGGCTAAAAAAGGATGGGATGCTTGTAGTGGATTAGGTGTTCCATTGGGATCCGTGGTGGGAGTGCTTTAGAGAGTTGGGCTACTCAAAAGAAAAAGCGGAGGGCGCCTAACTTGCACTCTCCGCTCTGTTCCTCTGCTCTTTCTTTGAATCTTTGCAAGAAGCTCTAGTCATATCGACGACCCCTGGTATTCCATAAGTCGCGATAAGAAAAGATGAAGGTCATATTGAAATAATTCTCTTTGATCAAATTTCGATCAGTGGTTCCTTTAACTCCATATTGCAAAATGATATTTGTGGAAAGCGAACTTCTTTTTGCGTTGATTCCGATACCAAATGTGCCGCCGACATCATTGATCGATTGACCATACACGTTTAGATAGGACTTATTGTAGTACAATCCGAATTGAAAGAAACTCGTTTCATACAGATTGTTATAATAATTCTTTTTATTTGAAATTTCAAAACCCACCGAAGCTCTTTCACTGTTTTGAAGTGCATAATTGAATCCGGAAACATTCAGGGCAGACCAATTCTGGAATTTATAATCTGCCACAAAAGTGTATTTCTTGTCCTTCGTAAGAGAAATACCTACCCCATAACTTTTTGGCAGGCTGAAAACTGTTTCGTTGATAGTTTCATTCTTTAATTGCGAAGAATCGATAGCCAGGATTGTTACACTGTTCTCCGCATGCAAATCAGTTCTGTTGGCAAAAGTTGCACCAAGGGAAAAATCCCATTTCTTTCCAATCTTGGTGTAGTATTGCATCCCATAATCGAAGTACAGATTGTATATCCACAGATTCCGATTCGTTGACACGTATGTTGCAGGTAAATTGGGACTTCCCAGGATTGTTTTTTGCGACATGGAGCCGAACAAATAAGAAGAGTTAATCCCAAGTGACAAATGATGAAATAGTTCGTAGGAATTAGCCCAGTAGACCCGGTTAACACCTCCAAATCCTTCGGAATAGGAATTCGTTGTTTCGCCATTTGTACCCAGTATGGGTTGTGGCGCATTGAATTCATAATTCTGCGAGCTGAATGGAACGAGACCAATACTTGTTCCCCAATGACGGGTTAACTTAATGCCCAATGCAAATCTTCTGAATGCAATATCTGAGGAGTTATTATTAGTGGGGTCTATTGGTTTCCCGGTATAGTTGACAAATTTTCCACGAACCCCAATTTCGCCTGCGAAAAATTGATTATCCATGGCAGAGAAAGAAGCCGGGTTATTGCTGATCAGGCTTCGGCTATTCCTGAAGGCAATACCTGTATTGCCCATTCCGGTAGTTCTGTTGAAATAGCTGTCTTCAATATCACCAATAGCTAAAATAGAGTATGGTGAATTATTGGTTTGAGCCGCGAGCCGGCTGCAGGAAAAAAGCAAAACCAATATGCTCAGTATAATTCTCATTGCGTTATTTAGTTGTTCAGCTAATTCTGAAAGAATGATGAATAGTAGATCTTCAATGAGATCCTGCTAGTATTATTCTTATTGAATTGATCTCCCAGCACTACCCTGTTAAAAGTTGTGTCACTGGCGGGTGCAGGCATTGTGATCATGATTCCATTCTTTTGGTTATTCTCTGCTCCCAGTTTAATTTGTGTTTTGATGTAGGCAGTAATATCATAGGTATACATCGTACTGGCACCATAAGCATAATCCACGATCAAATTACCAAATCCATAAGGAAGTTGAGGTCCGACAGTATTACTGGGATCAGTAAGCGATAATGCTAATTGGGGCGGCAACATATAAACCGGAGAATAACTTCCTGCTGTTGGTTTCAAAGTAAGTTCAGCCTTCAGTACAGACAGGTAGTCCGGATAAAGCAACATGTCGGTAATGGTTGGAAATTTGATCTTGGTCATCAAACCTGTATTTCCCTGCACATAGGTGGCATTGCCGGTGAGCGTAGATGATACTTCAGTAGGGACACCCGAGGGTCCAGATGGCGTCAATGGCGCGGTTGGCGTACCCGTTCTGTCATAAGTAATTTGGTTAAACTGGTTCGCTCTGTTGTTCAATTTGAAATCTATGAATTGGGTAGTATATACCAGGCCCGGCTGGTGATAATATAAGCGCATAATCACGGTATCGCGGAAACCGTAGATTGCACCCATGGTGTTGTTGTCGGGATAGATCGAGAAACCTTTGAAATAACCGAGGAATGTATTGGCCGTTTTTACCGTGTCCGATTGATTGAACAGCAGGGTAAATAATTCTTTACCCATGTTGTCCGGCAATTTTATCTTCAGCGTGTCATTCAGCTTTTGAGATGTGTAGAAAGAGCGAGGGTGAATCTGTACATCGGAATAACCCAAAGGATTTGGATCAAATGGCGTAACAGAATTATTGTACCAGGTAGTCTGCACTCCGGGTAGCTGAATTCGCTGTGTTAGCTGGCTTACCACATAGCGTTGCACCTGCGTAGTATCGCCATAAAAGCTTTTGTTCATCCGAAGGATCAGGGATAATGAATCATAAATTGCCAGGTTACTGATCGTCGGAAGATTAATAGGTGGCGCAACTTCCAGGATAGTTCGGGATGAAACGGTTCCAAAGAACGGATCCTTGTATCTGCCAAGTAGGATAGAGCCTGTGCCTGCTGTAGGAAATGAGTCGACCTGAACAGTAGACATATCAACTCTGAAAGTATCTACGGCGACAACATTGGTGGGGTTATTATTGGAAAAAGTAGTCCCGAAATTGATTGAAGGTTTTTGACAACCCGTGACTATAATAATCACCAAAACGGGAAAGAAAATCCAGATGCTACTTTGCCTCAATGGCCATTTGCTTCTCATGCTGCGATTATCTGCTTATTGCTTTTAAGGAAAGAAATGAGAAATACTGAAGAAGATGAAATTCCTGGTTCGATTTGATTCCAGAATTTGTCCATAACCATAGTAAGTCAATTAGTCTCGGATCCAGTCGAAGGGTAGCTTTTCTCATCTTATAATGTTGTAAATACGTGTCTTTGATAAATAGCAAAAGTATGTTTTTTGCTCACCAATATCAATTCAAAACGCTCGCCTTAATTGATAAATTTTTGTGAAATAACTTTATTTATCCGTATTTCGCGGTGCAAATAAAATACTTTTAT
>PSRA01000021.1 GCA_003175695.1 Bacteroidota bacterium
AAAAAGCCCTGAACATATGCTCAGGGCCTGGTTTAGCAGGTAGTTTATGGTTACTGCACACTGATCAAACTAATCTCAAAAATTGTAATCGAGTTTGGTGGTACAATTGTATTGCCATTGTTGTCAGGTACGCCTTTGGCTCCATAGCCCAAGGATGGTGGTATATAAAGTTTAATGCTTCCTCCCTTTCTGATAAGCGGAATTCCCTGTCTCCATCCATCAATCAGGTTTCCCAAGGACGTAAAAACAGCGCTGCCCTCCTGGTCAAATAGTTTTCCATTGCTCAGCCAGCCCTTGTACGAAACGGTGATCTGCGAACAAGGCTTCGCTGTGTCTCCCGAGCCAGCACTGGTAATGGTATAAAAGAAGCCCCGGTTATCCTTTGTCACCCCGGTAATTCCTGCCGAATCGAGGTAGGCCTTCAGTTCTTGCTGTTCGGCCTGGGGAGCTACGGCATTATCAACCGTAAAGCTACAACCACTATCTTTCTTCAGGCACGAACTAAACAAAAACGAACCAGCCAATGCACAGGCCAACAATTTCCGAATGTATATTTTTTGCAAAAAAATCAGTTCGATAAGTTAGACAGCACTGATATTGAAAATGCTGCAAAGAGTCAGTTTTTTTCTTTTTCCATCCGTTCATCAAGATCCCTAGCCCTTAATTCCTGGTATTTCTGCTCATTGATATCCCAACGGTGGCGCCTGGAGAAAATGGCTACGAAACCAATGATTACAAGAAGAGCAATTAGAATAACACCAGGATTGACTTCACCGGCATTCATCACCATATCGGCCTTTTTATACCAGCCGGAAAAAAGGTTTATTATGATGGGAATGGCCAGCAAAAGGCCCGCGGGAATGCCCAAAAGAAACTGGCGAAGCGTTTTTTTCTCCTTTTCCCGGTTCATTTCCCAGTATTCCATGAATTTACGTTCTTCCTGAGTTATCATGCTACGAGTGATCCTGCAAATTTAGATGGTCAATCCTAATCTACCCAAAGGAAACTCCTGGACCTCAATTATTCTCCTTAATGTCAATTGGTTATTTATTTGGATTAAAGTAAAATTTAATCACGGTATTTGCGTTGGTTTATTTATTCTTAACTTGTGATTAAATCCTTTTGCCTTGAAATTACCTTCTCTATTGACCCAGTTCTTATACCAGAATAAAGAGCTGGCTTTGCCTGGAATCGGTATTTTCACTCTGGATCCTGCCGCCGAACTGCCTGATGGACACGGTAAGAATCCTCATACGACTGCCGGAATTGAGTTCAAGCAGACCGCAGTTCGCCATGCGGATGAGAAGCTGATAGAATTCATACGCAGTAATACCGGCAAAATCAAACCGGTTGCGGTGGCCGACCTGGAATCCTTTCTCGCCCTGGGCCACGAGATGCTGAATATTGGCAAACCATTCTTTTTAGAGGGTATCGGTATTATCACCAAGAATAAAGATGGGGGACTTGAGTTTGCTCCGGGTGAATACGCCGTGATAAAGCAGGATACCCATTCAAACGAAAGGTCCGAAAGATCGGCTGGCAAGAAATCTGTACTGGAAGAAGCGCCATCGGGACCCCAACCGAACCCAAGTCGGAAATTCTTACTTGTGATCGCCATACTTGGCGGATTGTCTATTATTGGATGGGGTGGCTATATGATGTATAAGAAAAATGCGCCCGTTCAACCGGTCGAAATGACAACCGAGGTCAGCAAAGATTCAGTCAACAGTAACCCCGATTCTGTGCGTCTCGCTGCCATCGTCAGTCATGATTCTGTTGCAAAGGCGAAAATGGTCAATGATACGCATTTCGCTACCGCCAGTGATTCTGTGGTGTACAAATTCATCATCCTTCAAACTTATAATAAATACAGGGCGCTGAAAAGATATAATCAGCTTCTTTCTTTTGATCTCAAAATAAATATGTACAACAAAGATTCGAGTTTTTTTAAGCTGTATTTCACCTTCCCCGCAAAACCCAAAGACACCGTACACATTAAAGACTCTTTATCACGTCAATACGCACACGCTATCTCCATTGAACAATAGGCTGGTCATCCTGTAAGGCTTTGCTACCTTTACATAACTTACATGACCAAAGACGCTCAATATTGGATTCAGGAATTAAATCTCCGGGAACATGTGGAAGGCGGATACTATCGGGAAATCTATCGCTCATCCCTGATCATTCCCCAATCGGGTCTACCTTTTGCTTTTGCAGGAGACCGCCACGCATCGACCAGCATTTATTTCTTATTGAAATCGGGAAGTCATTCTGCATTTCACAGGATCTTATCCGATGAAACCTGGCATTTTTATTCGGGCGGATGCCTTCTCATTTATGAAATGAACTATCACGGTCTTTTGAGAATTCATCGATTGGGCAACAACCCTGAAAAAGATGAGCGTTTCCAGGTCACAATTGAAGCTGGCAACTGGTTTGGAGCCAGGCCCGATAACGGCACTGATTATGCGCTGGTGGGCTGCACGGTTGCTCCGGGATTTGATTTTGCCGACTTTGAATTGGCTAACGCAGCTGAGTTATCAAACCAGTTTCCAACGCATCGAAATCTAATCATGGAATTATCTGTCAAATGAGCAGCTATTGTTTGTAAAGAACGCCGCCTTTCATTACTAACCTTATATTGCGGATAGCAGATATATTGATTGAAGGATCGCCCTCTACAGCTATAATGTCTGCAAACAATCCTTTTTTGATCCTGCCGATCTTATTTGACATCTTAAAAACATCAGCATTGACGGAAGTCGCCGATCTTAGTATATCCATTGGTTTCATCCCAAAATCTGCCATCGCCTCCATTTCCCTCGCATTGTCCCCATGAGTAAATACGCCTACATCTCCTCCCATACAAATAGTTACACCCGATTCCAAAGCAGCTTTGAAACTTTTTCTCTTGGATTTTATCTTCGCAGGTTCAGGATCTATACCTTTTTTCCATCCACGATATTGTTCTACTGCTTCGCTGGCAGCAATGGTCGGGCAAAAAGCTACTCCTTTTTCTTTCATCATTCTAAAAACTTCCAGGGTCCCTTCATCACCGTGCTCTATTGTTGCCACTCCGGCTGCCGTGGCTCTTCGCATGCCCTCTACTGTTACACTATGTGCAGCCACTAACCGGCCGCTACTCGACGCTACTTCCACCACCTTCCGTAATTCCTGTTCTGTAAAAGTAGGCTGGGCTTCATTGTCCGGACCCCAGTAATAATCAGCATAGACCTTAATCATGTCTGCCCCTTTCCCTATTTGTGTTCTGACCTCTTTTGTCAAAGCCGCTTCTCCATCGGCATCTGCCGCAGCTTTTGGATTTTCAAGGTCGATGCTCAATTCTTTGGGACCATAACTGCCTCCGGCAACAATGGCCCTTGTTACAACGATCATGCGAGGGCCAGGGACGATTCCCTTTTCTATGGCCCGTTTCAACCCCACGTCATCATACATGGCTCCTTCTGTTCCTAAATCCCTTGTCGTTGTAAAGCCAGCAAGCAATTCATTTTTTGCGTGGACCGTTGCCCGGGCTACTCGCTCAGCTCTTGATTCCTTGAGGACCTGGTCATTCCAACTCGTCTCATTATAGGGATGAAGAAACAGATGACTATGACCTTCTATCAACCCTGGCAAGACTGTGCATCCTTTGAGAGATATACGGATGGTATTCGGCAGAATGTGAAGATTATCAATTAAACCCACTTGCGCAATGGTATCTTTCTGAATTATTATAGCCCAATTTTCATGCATTTGTTCTCCATCAAATACCCTGTCGGGCACCAGGAGATAAAGACTGTCCGGATGTTGTTGAGGGAAAATATTAAATGGAAGGAGCAAAAGCAGGAAGATAAGTTTGTACCATTTGTATTTCATGTGAATTTCTTTAGTTGAATGAAGATGGTAATTGACTGGAAGTACTTGAACCGATAGATATTTTGCTCTTATTACGAACCTCCAGTGGGGACGAAAAAACCGATAATTTTCGTGCATCTAAACAACGAATCCAAAATTCTCTATTATGATATCAACTCTCTGTCACAGCCGAAGCTCCCGCCGCTTTTCTTTTTAAATACCAATAAATCGGAACGCCGGCTAAAGTGAGCAATAGCCCGACAACCGAATTGACAACCGTAGACTTCCCGGTTCTATAGTTATCTATATCATTGAACAGATTAACCAGTACGTAAAAGAGCGTAAACAAGGCAAAAATGATCGGGATAAATGGATATCCTCTGATCCTGTAAGGTCTTGGATAATCAGGAAATTTTTTTCTTAGGATGAAAATACCTGCCACTGTGAGCCCATAAAAGACCCACGCCATGAACACAAACATATCTGCCAGGATATCAAAAGATCCACTGATAACAAAAAGACAACTCCAGGTAGCTATAATAACCACCGAGTTGCCCGGGGTCTGGTAACGGGGATGAATTTTGCCGGACCAACGAAAGAAGGTGCCGTCTTGCCCCATAGCAAAAACAATTCTAGCGTTGGTCAGCAAATTAATATTGGTCGCTCCAAATGCTGAAACAACTATTAAAAGTGCAACGATTGCCCCGCCCATTCTGCCCAAAACTTTTTCTGTGGCATCTGAAGCCACAAGGGATGAATGCGACATGGTATCGATGGGTAAGGCATACATATAAGCGAAATTCATGCAAACGTAAATAAGTATGCAGATGACCAGTCCAAACAGGAGGCTTTTAGTGAGGTTCTTTTGAGGATCCTTGATTTCGCCAGCCACCATATTGATATTAACCCAGCCATCATAAGAGGCAAAAGCACCCGTGGTTGCCGCCATGAATGCCGCCAGGAGGGCCCAGCCTGACAAATGAAATTGAGATGACCTTGTCACCAGGTTTGTCAAATCCCCCTGGCCGGAAAACAAAATTCCAACAACGAGAAAGATAATAACCAGCACCTTTACAAGAGTGGCTATAAATTGGATCGCATTTCCATAGCGCACACTTACATAATTGACAATTGTAAGAATGAAAACAATTAAAATAGCCACGGCCTTGACTCCTGCGTCTTCCAAAGGAAAAATGTCGGCAATGCCTGGAATGTGCCATTTAACAGAATGTTCTATCCCGGGACTAAATCGCGGCAGGTGGATAAAGAAACCCAGGTACTTGGCGCAAACAAAGGAAATGGCGGCAATCGCCGCAGTGTTAATTACCGCAATAGTTGACCAGCCGTAAAGGAACGCGACAAAATCCCCATACATTTTCTGCAGGTAAACATATTGTCCCCCCGTTTCCGGGTACATCGATCCCAGCTCTGCGTACACCATCCCGCCAAAAAAAGTAATGATCCCCGCCACCAGCCAAACAATTATCAGCAGCAAGGGTGAACCCAATTGGCTTGCCATGGTCGCGGGTTTGATGAAGATGGTTGAACCGACTACACTACCTATGACTATCGAAGTTGCAGACCATAAACCGATTGTTTTGCGTAGAGCCATAAGGGTTAGAGTTTAGATTAAAATAGTTGACAGTCCTTTCGATTTTCAAAAAAGCTCCTAACTGTCAACGGTCAACTTCCTTTCCTATCCACTCCCCAATCATCCTGTGAAAATGATGGGTTCCTTGTTCTCTTGTCACTGAATATCGCCCATGTTGGTAAAACCTTGACCGGATCCCTTTTTGAACATTTTCTACAACTTCTTCATCTTCCATTTCAACCTTATCCAATCCCGATCCGGCGCCGGTATTATATTTCGATTCATTCCAGATATAAGTGAGGAATGAAACTTTAGTTTCATGAAGTGAAATTGGTTGGACAATGTTGACCGACAGCCCCCAAGGATAAAAATTAAACATCATATTCGGAAAGACAAAAAAATAATACGCGGCAACTTTTTTACCGGCATCGATTGAATCCTTCGGAAGATCAAAGCAATCTTCGTCATCCTTTGCAATCCCCAATTGCAAATTTGACCACTTAAAAAGCTCCGTTGAATAATTTCCAAAATCGATCACCGCATTCAAACCTGCATGAACAAATGGAATGTGAAATCCTTCCAGGTAATTTTCGCAATACAAGGCCCAGTGAGCCTTCACAACAAAATCCTTCGACAGTTCAGGATGAAATTCAAACTCATGAACAGGAAGCCAATGCAATCGCTGCATCATTTCCTGCAAAAAAACTGCAGCGTTTTCCTGGTTATTGAGCGAGGTAAAAAGCCATTTTCCCCAGCGGAAAACGGAGAGTTGTTTCAGGTCATCAATATTCGAAGGAAAATTCTTTACTTCTTTGAATTCCGGCATGGAAAGAAATTTCCCGTCCAGTTGAAACACTCTCCCATGGTATTTGCACCGAAGGTGTGAAGTTGCGCATGCGTGATCTGCGATTATATTTCCGCGGTGTGTACATACATTAGCAAGTAAATGAACAACCCCCGTCTTATCATGCGTCAATACCAGCGGCTCATCGAGATAGCCGGGAAGAAGCGTTAATGGATAAATATCACCGGTTTTTTTTGCCAAGTCTGTACTGCCAATAAATTGCCAGGATCTTGCAAATAATTTCTCTTTACATGCTTCAAACAAGTGGTGACTGGTGTAAAATTCCTTACTCAGTGTTTGCGCCAGGGCAATGTCAGGATCGACATGAAATGATTGCATGGCTGAATGGATTGACGCTGTAATATAAGCAAGTGCTTCGAAAAACGCTTTTGGCTGATTTGAATATCGGAATAAAAATTTTACATTTAGTATCATAAGACAGGCTAACCTGATGAGCTGTCTCACCATTCTTCACTACAAGCTTTTACCATGAACTGGCGATTAATCTTTCAACTCTCGCTTTTTGGCTTGGCGATGGCCTTCGCTACAGTCTACTGGATCCCTTCAAGGATTGAACCTTTTTTCTGGTTGGTAATCTTCATTTTTTGCGCTTACCAGATAGCCACAAAATGTTCGGGGCATTATTTTCTGAATGGCTTCATGGTCAGCATTTTTAACTGCGTGTGGATAACAGGAGTCCACATTTTCCTTTATCACACCTACAGAGCTAATCATCCTGAGATGGATTCCATGACTAGCAGGATGCCCATGCCAAATCATCCGCGTTTGTTTATGCTTTTAGTGGGTCCCCTGTTTGGAATTAGTTTTGGAATTGTATTGGGATTATTTTCATCGGTCGCCTCCAGACTAGTAAGAAAAAAGGCGATTTGACTTGCCATTCGACGGGAGCCGACGTCTTACATCCAACTTATTACCGAAGGAAGCGTCAGCAACCTTGTGTTGGCTTATTTCGCATACCTGTTTTTATTAATCTTATGAGCCTATGTTTCTCCCGTCATTCGGCACGATTAACAACAGGAAGATCGGGACAAGTTCTTCTCACCCCGCCTGATTTCTCTTAGTTATAATTCATTTGCTTTTTTGTCCTAAATTGACCCCTTAATCAAAAATCTTTTTTATTATGAGGTTTATTGCTTGTCGATCACAGCAAAGAGTTTTTATCATTTCGATTTTAGGTTTATTGACTGCACCCACATTTTTATCAGCGCAACAGAAAGGAGATCCAAAATTGACGGAAGTCTATAGTCCCGTCCCAAAAATCGTCACACCCGGACAGAGTTGCGGTGATGCCCCTTCGGATGCTGTTGTATTATTTGACGGAAGTAACCTGAATGCATGGCGTTCAGTAAATGATACGACTGCCCCTGCAGGCTGGACTGTTGCCGACGGCATCATCACTGTAAAAAAATCAGCAGGAAACATAGAGACCAGGCAATCATTCATGGATTATCAACTTCACATTGAATGGCGGATTCCGGAAAATATTACAGGAGAAGGCCAGGCGAGGGGAAATAGCGGAGTATTCCTGGCATCCATCGGTTCTGGCGACGCCGGATATGAATTGCAGGTGTTAGACAGCTACAATAACACGACTTACGTGAATGGACAGGCCGGCAGTATTTATAAACAATCCATTCCACTCGTGAATGCATCCAGGAGACCCGGCCAATGGCAGAGCTATGATGTGATTTGGACGGCTCCCAGATTTAATGATGATGGTTCTGTTAAATCTCCTGCACGGGTGACTGTTCTGCATAATGGGGTGCTCGTTCAGAATAATTTTACGCTGAAAGGAGTTACACAATATATCGGCGAGCCCTTCTATAAAAAGCATGGCGCTTCTCCAATTAAGCTGCAAGCTCATGGAGACAAAAGTGAACCAATCAGCTTTAGGAATATTTGGGTAAGACCGTTGTAACATCGTTTCAAACAACGACGCAAAGGAGGCGCAAAGGTATCAGTGAGCTACCTTTGCGCTTCCTTCGCGCCTTTGCTTGAAATTCTATCCTTTTGAGTTCTCGCAAACAAAAATCGCCCCGCTGTTGAATTGATGCAACAGCGTCATGTGCTTGTTTTGAAGAATTTCCTGCAAGCTGATCAGATCTGGATTATCGACATCATAAAACCAAACCAGGTAGTGATGGTTCTCCCCGTAAAAATGCTGGATATCGTGAGGAAATACATCCTGCGGTAGTAAATGCGAAGTCAATGAGGTAAAAAAATAAACTGCATCTGCGGCATTAGAATAAATGGTATACCCTGGTTTGAAAGCAGTTTTGTTAGCCTGCAACCAGCTTACAATATCAGACTGAGGAAACGGATCTTCAGTATAGCCCGGAATTCCGGCATCTTTCACACCATCATAAGTCTCATAATTTGCCAACCATTGGTGGTATTGCAATCCTACTGCGAGTAGGATCCCAAATGTGGCCAACGGAACTTTCTTTCTCCAATTCCACTGCGGAGACGGCACCATCCAATGACTCAGGCTCCAAAACAAAGGTATATACAGGGGTGATAAAAGGCGATTGGTGAACTGTTCATAACGGGATATAGTAGCCGATAAAATCATGAAGACAAAATAAACGACGCAAAAAGCAGCTGATATCCCTTCATAAGAATGATAAGTTGCTTTCTTGGAAAACAACCGCACAAACACAACAATACAAATGATCAGGGTGACCAACGTGACGATAACGGCCCAGGTATTGGTTGCAGGAACGGGAAACCAATCGGTCAATATTCTTCCAAAAAAATAAATATTGCCTAGAAATGAAGTGGTCCCCTTTTGCCTTATGCCAGCAGGATACCCCGTGACAAGCAAATTCCGGCCAAGATTGATAATGAGCAACAAACTCGACACAACAGAGAATGCAATCAGATGTTTGATCCTTCGGGGAAAAGGTGAATTAGGATCCAGTATGATTAATAAACCACCGGTTCCCATCAGTACAATACCGGCATACCTTGTCACACAGGCAATACCAACCACGGCAGAAAGGAGCATTAGTGAACGGGTGGAATATTTTTGAAAATAATTCCGGGCCGTTATGATAAATAATATGACGAGCAGAATGAATATGGTCTCAGACCACATCATGGAGTAGATTTCCAACAAAGCAGGACTCAAAATGAAGACGCTCAAAAGAATTCTTTTGTACCATTTTGATTCGGGTTGAAAAGTGTTCATGATCGATCCGCACAAATAAATCAGAATAAAGAAAAGTAAGCCATTCAGTACAGGCCCATAAACTACTGGATCCAGCCTGGTAATCAAACTCAGGGCAGAAAGAAACAAGGGGTAGAAAGCAGGAAAATCTACCATTGGCTTTCCATCGAAAGCTGTCAACCCCTTTCCTGCACCCAGGTGCCTGGCCGAACTGATATAGGTAACCGAATCGGGAGAAATGCCTATGCCGCTGTGCCGGCAAAAAATTTGAATAATAACAAATGCAATAATGCCTGCAATTAAAGAATCTATGTTAACTGCTAATCCAAACGGACTTGATTTGGGTCTCATGCTGTGGCCGAAATTGACTCGTACATTTTGGTAGAACTATCAAAATATGTTCCACAGAATGACGAAGCGATAAAGATGCTAAATACTATTAACCTATTAAAATTTTTTCTGTCCTTCTTATCTGCTAATTTCAAATACTGAATTGCGCGATCTACATGTCCTTAAGAAAAGTCTCAGTTATCGGATATTTTCTGTTGAATTATCTATCCCTCACAGCCCAGCCATTCGGCGGCAATCCTCCTTCTTTAAATTGGAGACAGGTCAGCAATGATACAGTAAGAGTCATTTTTCCTGCCGGTCTTGATTCGCAGGCGCAGCAGGTGGCTTCTATTGCCGGGGCATTGGGAAGAACTACTTTACCGACTATCGGTCACCAACAGAGGAAAATCAACATTATCTTTCAAAATCAGACTACCGTTGCTAACGGTTATGTTCAACTGGCACCTTTCCGCAGCGAATTTCAGCTGACTGCTGATCAAAATAGCTTCCAATTAGGCAGTCTGCCATGGCAGGAACAGTTGGTCATTCATGAATACCGGCATGTTCAACAATACAATAATTACAGGATCGGCCTGTCGAAATGGTTTTATTATTTATTTGGAGAAGGAGGCCAGGAATTGGCAAATAGTTTATCTGTACCCAACTGGTTTTGGGAAGGCGACGCTGTTTACCAGGAAACCCTGGTAAGCAGGCAAGGGAGAGGAAGGTTACCCGCATTTTTTAATGGTTACAGGTCCCTTTGGATAAGTCAGAAGAATTACTCGTGGATGAAACTGCGCAATGGCTCCTTGCGGGACTATGTCCCCGATCATTATCCGTTAGGCTACATGATGGTGGCGTACGGCAGGGAAAAATACGGCGCTGAATTCTGGAGACATGTTACACTGGATGCCGCTGCGTTTAAAGGAGTGTTCTATCCCTTGCAGAAGGGAATTTCAAGGAGCGCCGGTATTTCCTATGCCCAATTCAGAAAAAGTGCACTGGAATTCTTCCGAAACCAAATGGATTCTGCAACCAGGGATGATTCCATTACAAAATTTTCAATTGGACAGAAACATTTCGTGGCAGATGAAGAATTTCCTCAATTCCTGGATGCTAACCACCTTGTTTACGTTAAAACTACTTACAAAAGACCACATCGTTTTGTGGTAAGAGATCTTCGGACGGGCGCGGAAAGAAATATCGCGACAAGATCTCTGTCCCTTGATAATTATTTTTCCTTGCACAACCGGCAGGTCGTCTATGCTGCATACGAACCGGATCTCCGCTGGGGCTGGCGGGATTTCAGCGTACTCAGGATCCTGGATCTGGACAATGGTACGGACCGGAAAATCACCCACCATACCAAATTTTTTTCACCATCCTTTAGCCAGGATGGCAGGCGGATTGTTTGCATTAATGCAGATGTTCAAGGCAAGACCACCCTTTACATATTGAATGCTCAAACGGGCGCTGTTGAAAAGCAAATTGACAATCCTTTGAATCTTTATTTTTCATACCCGGTATTCCTGGACACGGTTCGGATAGCCTCAGCCGTTAGAAACGCAAGAGGAGAAATGGCGCTTTGCCTGTTAGATACCAAATCAGGCGATACGGAATGGCTGACAAATTTCTCCATGCAGGTCATAGGATTCCCTTCTGTTGAAAAAGACACAGTTTATTTCTCCGCCACTCGCCAAGGATTGGATCAAATTTTTGCCTGGCATGATCACCAAATATTCGAGTTGAATGCTTCTTCCATCCAGCAAACGACAGGAAATTATGGAGTAAAGTCCTATAACGGCAAATTATTGTTAACTAGTTTTACGTCGGCAGGCTTCAGAATCGATATGGTGAATAAAGAATCGCTTCAATTCAGGGATGTTCACCAGTGGCCATTACCTCTCGACATACAAAATATTTCATCACTACAAAAAAACCACGTCGATTTGATCGATAGTCTTTCTATTACGAAAGAACCCGTAAAAAAATATTCCACCTCTTTCCAGCTATTGAATATTCACAGCTGGCGACCTTATATCTCTGATCCGAATTACACCTTTGCCGTCGAGAGTGAAAATGTAATGAACACCCTGCAAAGCGAAGTATTTTTTACTTACAACAGAAATGAACAGTTCAAGCAGATAGGAGTAGATGCAACTTATGGCGCGCTGTTTCCCTGGATCAAGGCCGGGCTGAATTACACTTTTGACAGAAATGCACTTTATCAGGACAAAAAAGTGTATTGGAATGAGGCCGAAGGCAAGGTTGGAATGTCCGTACCATTGAACCTGAGTAAATCAAAATGGATTACTAAGCTGACTGCCGGCAGTGACCTGGTATACAATCAGCGGTATTTCAAGGGTGCATATAAAGACAGCTTTGACAACCGGGGATTTGCTTATATAAATCCCAACATTAGTTTCACCAACCAGACGCAAAGCGCTCCTCAGAATATTTTTCCGGCATTTGCACAATCAATTAGTCTGCTCTATAACGGTGCCGTGACCACGATAAAGGGAAACCAATTCCTGGCTTCCGGTTATTTTTATTTTCCGGGGCTTACTCCAACTCATAGCCTGGTGCTGGCTGCTGCCTTTCAGCAAAGAGATAGTGGGAACCAGGTCAGGTTTTCTAATAATTTCCCATTTTCCAGGGGCTATAGTGGAGAAAATTTTTACAGGATGTATCGCCTGTCTGCGAATTATCATTTCCCGCTGTTTTATCCCGACTGGGGGTTCGGTGACATCGTCTATTTTCTGCGTATTCGCGCCAATGCATTCTTCGACTATACCGGCGTTCCTTTGTTTGCTACGAATGGACCAGGAGTCGAACAACAATACAGATCATATGGTATGGAACTTTATTTTGACACGAAATGGTGGAACCAGTTGCCAATCAGCTTCGGGATCAGGTATAGCCACTTGATGGATAGAGATTATGAAGGCCTTTCTGCGAATCAGTTTGAGCTCATTTTACCTATGACTTTATTGGGCAGATAGGTTGTTAGTTGAAAGTTATAAACTGACAGCCTTAAGCCCCGAGAGTTTTGAGTTAGTTCTTATGTATATCCCTTAAGGCTAACTGCTGTCAACTTAAATTTACAACATCATCAAACTCTCTTCCAGCGCCTTGATTTTTGCCTCTGCATCTGCCTTTTTCTTTTGCTCCAATGCAATGACTTCCGGCTTGGCATTCCGGATGAATTTTTCGTTCGTCAGTTTTTTATTGACTGCAACAAGAAACCCCCGGTGGTATTCAATTTCCTTTAATAATTCATCTTTTTGAAATTGGCTGTCAACCGCTTTTTCCGCTTCAATGAACACACGTTCATCACCAACCACCAATGATATCATCCCCTCGAAGGACACGGCATTACAAAAAACATGTGAAGCCTTTGTATTCTTTTTAATGATTTCTGCCAGGTGCTGATGGCGCTGGTCAGGGAAATGAACGGAAAATTCTCCCAATCCCATTTTAGCTTTTGTATTCCGGATTTCTGTAATGACCGCTTTCAGAAATTCACCTTCTTTCAGAATAGCTGGATGGGAGGGCTCAATCTTTTTGAATGGGCGAATACAAAGGTCATCAGATTCTACCCTCGTGCTGAGTAAGTGATAGATTTCTTCAGTAATGAAAGGCATGACTGGGTGTAGAACCTGCATGAGATCTTCGAAATACTGAATTGTTTTTTGATAAGTAACGGGGTGAACAGCCTCATGATATCCAGGCTTTACCCACTCGAGGTACCAGCTGCAGAAATCGTCCCAGATCAGTGAGTAGGTGTTTTTCAACGCCTCGCTCAATTTGTAATCTTTGAAATATCTTTCAAGGAGTTCCCTGGTTTCATTGAGCTTGTTCTCAAACCATTCTACTGCAAATTCTTTCTTTTCCGGTAATTGCTCATCCACTCTCGGCTTCCAGCTTCTGACAAGTTTGAGAGCATTCCACAATTTGTTGTTGAAATTCCGTCCTTGCTCCAGGCTCGCTTCGTCGAACAAAAGATCATTTCCCGCCGGAGATGAAATGAGTATACCAAACCGGACTGCATCTGCACCATACTTATCTATCAATTGAAGAAGGTCAGGAGAATTGCCAAGGCTCTTACTCATTTTTCTTCCCAGTTTGTCACGCACCATGCCGGTAAAATATACATCGCTGAATGGCTTCTTATGCATGTATTCCATGCCAGCCATTATCATTCTTGCCACCCAAAAGAAAATTATATCCTGGCCGGTCACCAGGACGGATGTCGGATAATAATATTGAATGTCGGGGTTACCCGGCTGGGTAATGCCTTTGAATACTTCCATGGGCCAAAGCCAGGAAGAAAACCATGTATCCAGGACATCTTCATCCTGGTGCAGATCTTCTATCTTTATCTTACGGCTATGACCACTAGCTGAATGTTGAGCGGATTGAAGTGCTTCTTCCACTGTTTCTGCGACAAAAAGATTACCCTCGGCGTCATACCAGGCAGGAATGCGCTGTCCCCACCAAAGTTGGCGCGATATACACCAGTCCTTTACATTTTCCAACCAGTATTTATAGGTCGCCAGGAATTTTTCTGCCGGGTATATCTGCACTTCGCCTTCCAAAACAGTATTCAATGCCGGTGAAGCCAATTCTTTCATCCTGACAAACCATTGGGTTGATATTCTCGGTTCCACTACCGCGTGACTTCTTTGAGAATACCCAAGCCTGGTTATATAATTTTCTTCTTTCAAAAGCAGTCTTTCATGCTCGAGCGCTTCAACCACCAATTTGCGCGCAACGAAGCGATCCTCACCAACAAATACTTCCGCAGCCGCACTGAGTGTACCATCTTCGTTGAGTGTATCTATCACGGGCAAACCATATTTTAACCCGAGATTGTAGTCATTGATGTCATGCGCGGGAGTTACCTTGAGTGCTCCCGTTCCAAATTCCTTATCGACGTATTCATCAAAAATGATTGGCACTTTTCTATTTACGAGGGGAACGATCGCAAATTTGCCTCTGAGATGCTGGTATCTTTCATCACCTGGATTTACGCATACTCCCGTATCTCCCATGATTGTCTCTGGCCTTTGCGTAGCTATCGTGATATATTCGCCAGATTTTGAAGCCTGATTGCTATTCTCATCTGCAATCAGGTATTTAACATAGTATAACTTCCCTTCAACTTCACGATATTCCACTTCTTCGTCACTCAGGGCGGTTTTCGCGGCCGGATCCCAATTGATCATCCTTGCTCCACGGTATATAAGTCCTTTCTTGTAGAGATCGACAAATACTTTGATAACGGCTTTATAATAACCAGGATCCATTGTGAACGCCACCCTGTCCCAGTCAACACTACACCCTAATTTGGCAATCTGATTATAAATGATGCTTCCATACTTGTCTTTCCATTCATAGGCATAGTTAAGGAATTCGTCACGGGACAATTGGCTTTTTTCAATTCCTCTTTCTTTCAGCATCGCCACGACCCTGGCTTCAGTGGCGATGGATGCATGATCACTTCCCGGCACCCAACATGCATTATATCCGCGCATGCGTGCTCTGCGAACCAGGATATCCTGCACCGTTTCATTTAGTGTGTGCCCCATATGTAGCACACCAGTGACGTTAGGCGGAGGGATGACCACCGTGAATGGAACTCTTTCATCGGGCTCGCTATGGAAGTAGCGCTTTTCGAGCCAATGCTTATACCATTTATCTTCAATTGCCGCAGGATTATAATGCTTGCTGAGTTCCATGAACAAACCGGTTACAGATCTTTAATTTAAAGGAATGCAAAGGTAACAATTGAAAAACAAAGAAGACAAACCGAATGAATATTGAAGTGAAAGGAGAGAGGAAGAAATAAAAAAAGTTCCCGAAATCGGGAACTTAATTCCTTAGATCATTTTAATTAAAATAACTACTCCAGTAAATCTATGTTTACTTTAATATCGTATTCTTATTTATGATCTCAATGGGGCAAGCGGTTGTTCGTTATGCAAACCAATAAAGGTATGATAGCAACATAACTAGACCCAGGAAACCAGCAGCTAATAGGGCAGTCTTAGCGTTTTCGCCCAAATGAATAGAATGCATGATCTTTTTCATACATGAAATTTTTAAGGTGAAACCATGTGGATTAAATCATAGCTTCAAAGGGATCGGAAGTAGATCAACAATAGCGAAGGTTTCTCGTATGATTATGGGAGTACGCAGTGCCAGTCAACGAAAATTTAAGCACATTCTAATGAGCCTAATCCAAACAAATATAATATCTTTTTGGGGTTACTGGAAGTTTTTCATTAAAAAAATTCATAGGAAAAACAAAAAACTCCGGGGGTCCCGGAGTTAGCTGAATTAGCTGGTTTTACTTAAAAATGTTAGGTAAGGGTAAAGACGTAGGCAAATAAGGTAATGGCGCAGAAATAAAGTACGGCAACAATGGCTGCCATGGTCATTTCTTCACCCGCATGAAAAGTGTGCATTTTTTTCATGAACATGGATTTTTACGTTAA
>PSRA01000219.1 GCA_003175695.1 Bacteroidota bacterium
CTGCACCTGGTGTTTCTTGGTTTTGTGAGTCTTTTCATCATTGCATTTTTTGCAAAAAGGCAATTACTCACACATCAAAGCAAAATGACGCCATTTGCCCTGATCTTCTTTGCTGTAGGTGTATTATTTAATGAAGTTCTTTTGATCAGCCAGGGGTTGACAACGATGTTCGGCCCGGCTGCAGTCTTATTTCTTTGGCTGCTTTGGGGGGCGGCCATCTGGTTGTTTATGGGCACAATATTAATTGCGGCTGCACGTGTACAGACGAGATTGCTTGATTAGCTATAAGGCACCTATTTTTCTCCGTCATTCTTTCTCATGAATTCCAGAATTTGACGGGCTTGTTCATCCGTAAGATCCTGGTTGGGCATCCTGATAAGGCATACAGCCATGTCGGCCTGTGCTGCCAGATCTTTGTCAATCATCACCTTTGTGTTGGTGACCCAATTCATGATCCACTCCGGAGTTCTTCTTTTGGTAACACCATACCAGCCGGGACCTACAAGTAACTCGCTCGTGAGTTTGTGGCAGGCAAAACATTTTGCTTGATAGATATCCTGCCCATTGGCCGCCATTTTCTGGTCAAGAGGGTGGGTTAATTTAACGGTGTCGAACCTTCCAATACCTTTCGAGTTGATACCGGCCATCATGACTACCGTGTCAGTTTTATGCTTCGCAATGTTAGAATCATTTGAAGCCGTACTGACATTAGACTGGTTGTTTGTTCCACATTGAAATAATAAGAAACCTGCAAGGACAATCAACGTATAGAAAAGAGGATGTTTCATAATTTCAATTTATTTAATTTATACAGTACATATTTTTTCGTTTTAAATGTAATGACGCTGAATTACATCATTGAAAATACGATTACCGGGGCCTTATTTTTTCTTTCCTTTGCTGAGGGTCCTTATATAAGTTACGAACTCCCACCTTTGCTGGTCAGAGAACACTCTCTTATACGCCGGCATGGGCGCCCTGCCTTCTGAAATTTTCCAAAATATGGCACCGTCACTCTGTTTTTGCACAGCTTCTGAAGTGTGATCTGCCGGCTTAGGATTCAAGCCTGATGCGGCTAACCCGTCTCCTTTACCCTTGTCTCCATGACAAGGCCCACAATTGGCGGTATACAACGTTTTCGCCTCTCCCAGCACAGAGCTGTTGCCAGCCAGCGGATTCTTCATGTTGTCTGCATCAGCCGGAGCCACCCAGGGTTTACTCTGCGCAAAGGATCTGTGAAATATCAAAATAAGTAATACAATTCCTGCGATGAATAGCAGGCCTTTAGAATTTGAAAAAATTCTTTGAACATGTTTTTTTTTCATAATCACAATATTTATAACTAATATGTAGCGTTGAGTTCCAAGGCAGGATTACTTTCAAAGCTATCCTTTTTGAGATATTCGAAAAAATGATTTTGATCATGTTGCCACTGGATTTAGATAAAAGACTTTTCAAAGTTCAAATTTATCATCGTCACTCCACGCGGAGGCTCCGCCCTCACACATATTTGTATTTGTGAACTTACTTCAGGACTAGAAAAGTCCTATCTAATTCGCTCCTCAAGCATTATGGGTTCAAAATAATCAGCTACCCTCCAAGAGTAATTTTCACAACAGCGTATAGGAAATTTGCAATGGAAGGATTTGAGCTGGATGCTGTTGACTATTTACTAAAACCCATTTCGTTTGAGCGATTTCTGAAGGCTGTCAATAAACTATTAAATACAAATCTCCATTCATTGGTGTCCAGCGAAATATACAATTCCAAAA
Source organism: Bacteroidota bacterium (assembly GCA_003175695.1). Taxonomy (GTDB): domain Bacteria; phylum Bacteroidota; class Bacteroidia; order Chitinophagales; family Chitinophagaceae; genus Puia. Next base: position 1,773 of record PSRA01000219.1, read on the forward strand.
GCAATGGTCGAGACAAATTTATTACCCTCCGATCTGAAAGAAAGAATATTAATGTGGAGCTTGATGATGTACTATGTCGAAAGCATGAAGGATTATATAAAGGTGGTGACCGCAAACCGAAATATTATTCCTAAACAAACCATTTCATCGATCGAGGACGATTTACCGTCAAGGCAATTTGTCCGCATTCACCCGCTTCTTTTGTAATTTTACTTCGACCAAGCTAACTAACGGAGATCTTACTACGCCAAACTAAACTCATATGACTAAACGTACACGTAGACAATTCTTGCAACACGGAAGTATAGGTTTCTTTTCATCTTTCCTGGTTTCTTACTCTTCCCTTGCGATGGACAAATCGGATTTCACGGGCTTTGTTGTAAGCGAAGATGAAGGTGAAGCCTTCCAAATGAGAGACGGAACATCTATCGTAAAAATTAAGATTGCCAAATCTCAGGGATCTGAATCAATCTCCTTTCTTTCGGAATCATTTAGACCAGGCGACGCTTTGCCAGTTCATAAACATTTAAACGAAGACGAACTAATCTACTTACATAAAGGCTCCGGTCTATTTACTCTTGGAGACAACGAATATCACATCAAAGAGGGCGCTGTTGCTCTTGTGCCAAAGGGTATTTGGCACGGTTTGCAAAATACAGGAAGCGAAAACATCGAAATGAGGTTTGGGTATACCCCATCCGGATTTGAAGGTTTTTTCCGTGAGGTGGGCGTTCCCGTTGGTCAACCTTTTATTAGAAAGACCATGGAGCAAAGAAGAGCGATAGCAAAAAAGTGGGGAATGATCTATAAAGACTAATTCGCTCCAAAGAAAATTATTTGCCTGGCCAATGGCCAATATTGGCTGCCTTGGCCAAGTAGAACAGGGAACGGAATCCGCTATTTGTGGCAACCTGAGCCGAAACAGTAAACTATATATCATCAACCATGAACCAAATTCTTTTTATAGCCAGTATACTCGTTTTGCTATTTTTGTAACATGCCAGACACAAGCTGGATTTTTCTATTCATCTGTTGGGAGGCCTTGCTAGACTCTCAACAATTGATTTTATTATATCAACAGTCGGAAGAGCGACTACAATTCGTTTACGCTGACAGCAGGCGGTGCGATAGATTTAAATCTGAGTAAGTATTTCGCCGTCCGATCGCAGCCTGATTATGTCTCAAGCAATTTCAAACCGGATTATTACTACTACCAAAGCGGTATTCAAAATAATTTCAGGATAAGTTTAGGAGTAGGTTTTAAATTCTAAGTGGGGATGAAATTGTTCACCTATGGGACTTTATTTCGTCTACATGTTAATGGTATACTTTAAGTGATTCCTTCCTGACAAAATTCCTAGCTGACGAAAGTTTCTTCAACCTTGTCCGATGTCTTACAGTCATCCTTAGACTCAGTAACATGCATAAATTTTTACCCCTAGTTTTGTCGGGTTTTTAATTGTTAGGCCGACCTAGGTTTGCCGGGTCGCTCTTTGGTGCCGGAATATTCAGAAAGGAAATCCCTCCAATCTTAACTGCCGAGCATGGGCAGATAAGACTTTTCAATCGCCCTTCGAAGTTGATACTGATTGGCATCTGCCCATTCTCCCAAAGCCAGCAATACCGGCATTATGCTTTTTCCCAGGGGGGTAAGGGTATACTCGACTTTGGGTGGCATCTGCGGATATATGGTCTTTTCAATCAGTTCATGCCCTTCGAGCTCTTTTAATTGCATTGTCAGCACTCTTTGAGAGGCGTCCGGTATTGCCCGTTTTAACTGGCTGGGTCTTTTATTGCCCTGATGAATGAAGTATAATAACCGCACCTTCCATTTTCCATACAAGACCTCTGCTATGAGATCGAGGCCACAATTCAGAGGAATAGGGATTTTACGGTCATTCATGTTGCAATTTACAAAATCGGTCAGGAATACCTCCTATTAGGATAAATTTCTCCCTATATGAATCTTCTTTCCCTTATTGTCCAAACCCATCATACGTCTGAATTTTGCTTGATAAAACCATTTAAGATGGATGAAAAAATGAACTATGATCGGGAGTTGGCAGGAAAGACGGCCTTGGTGACGGGTGGAACGAAAGGAGTAGGTCGGGCTATTGCGAAAAGACTTGCTCTTGCGGGGGCAAATGTCCTTATTACTGCCAGAAATAAGCCGGCGGACTTAGCCTTTTATTTTATTGCAGCTGATCTGGCGGTTCCTGAGGGAACTTCTAAGGTGATCGGCGAAGTGATTGAGAATTTCGGCGGTGTGGATATTTTGATAAATAATCTCGGCGGCTCAGAAACAGCCGGCGACGGCTTTGCCGTTTTATCGGACAATGACTGGGAAATGGCACTACGAACTAATTTACTGGCCCCGGTGCGGTTAGATCGCGGTTTGCTGCCCTTAATGTTAGCAAAGGGGGAGGGAGTGATCATTCATATTGCTTCAATACAGGCAAGACTCCCATTGTATGAGTCAACTCTTCCTTATGCCGCGGCCAAGGCGGGTCTCTTAAATTATAGCAAGAGCTTATCGAACGAGGTCACTCCTAAAGGGGTTCGAGTGCTTACCGTGTCCCCAGGGTGGATAAAAACTGAGGCCTCAGTCAGAATGATGGAGCGAATTGCAGCGAGTTCTGGAATTAGTACAGAGGAGGCTACGCAAAATGTTATGTATGCTCTTGGCGGCATCCCCATAGGTAGGCCAGCGGACCCGGAAGATGTCGCAGAGCTGGTTGGGTTTGTGGTCTCTCCACGCGCGAGCTATCTGAGCGGAACGGAGTTTATTATTGATGGAGGAACGATCCGGACCATATGATTGACGAATGATTCACAAAAAAATAGGATGAAAGATCAAGTGGAGGTTCCAAAGCCATTTTCGACGCTAATCGATGCGCAAAACAGACAGGATAGCCAGGATTTTACCAGGAATTTCACTCTGCACGCGCATGTTCGAGATGAGAGTAAGGATTATTTCGGGCACGCAGCTATCAGAGCCTGGAATCAGTCTACGAATGAAAAATACCACACGCATTTAAGACCGTTGCAGCTTACGAAAAAGGGTCGAAAATGGGAAATGAAAGTTGAGGTTTCCGGCACCTTTGATGGAAGCCCGATAGCGCTTAACTATTACCTAGAACTCGAAGATGGAAAAATATCAGATCTCGATATTAGAGGTTAGCATTTTCTGGCGGATCCTGCGAAAGTAAATTATTAATTGCTGGGTGAACCGCGGAAAGTTCCTGTGCACGAGAAACCGCAATCTTTTTAGCTAATTCCAAATTATCCTTGTTGCGCTGACGAACATCGGGAGTAGTGCCTGGCTATGAATTTCTTAAACATTTAAAGCTGTTGCCCGGCGAACTCCTTTGTTGTAGATGTCTAGAACAAGACTAAGTCCTTCCATCTTCATTTTCTCTTTTTCGTAAAGTGACGCTCATGTTTTGGGTTGGATTTTGGGGTTCTCTAGGGTTTGAAAAAAGAAAAAAATCTTGTTACTGAGTAACAATAGAATAACAAAAAATGAAAGGGTTGCCAAAGGAAGGGATTAAAACGATGAAACCATTGCTGGGGGCTTATTTCAAGGCAAAAAAAAGCCGGATCAAAATCCGGCCGAAGTACCGCGTACGGGTACTATACATATGCTTGTATTTGTTTATAATTCAACATTTTATAACTATTTTGACTTTTTAAAGTAACAATTAGGTAACAAGAAATTCGGCAGTCTATATAGAGGATTTTTTTGATCTCTTGCTAATTTGTTTTTATGAGTATCAAGACTACATCTTAAAGTTGATTGAAGTATCGACCTAATTGTAAAACTTGGGTTCAATTCCCAGCGGGATCACTTGTAAAATGTATAATAAGCTATAAATAAATAATTTATAGCTTATTTTTTTGTCCGAAGGTGTAGATTCCGGTGTAGATTTTAATACTTAATGTTAAGAGCTAAATGTTTAAGTAGGAGGTAAAATATTACTTCGTATACTGGTATTCGTTATAAATTGAGCTAGAACTTTGGAAATCACGAAGCCTCTAGGGGGAACAACTTAAACCTAGGGCTTTTCGTTTCTCTACAAAAGAAAATGTATTGGGTGAAAATTCAAAAATGTCATTCTCAATGCAAAACGCATGGCATGAGGAAATGAAAATGAAATATGACCTCAGAAAAAACGTGCGTATATTGAAACGTGGTGTGCAAACTGAAGATAGAGTTTTTTCTTTTTTGTTAACTTTAATTTAAATGAATTAGATATGGAATCTGAAACAGTGCCTGAAAACGGCGTCAAGGTGTTAAAAGACCAAAAAAGCAAAAAGATAGCTAAGAAAAAGAAAACCAAACTACGTTCCAAAAAGGGAAGGGGGGGAAAGAAAACGACTAGACCATATCCTCCTATAACCCTTGAAAAGTGTTTAATTATAGCTCAAAAAATAAAGGAATTAAATGGAGGCAATGCCTGGGCCCCCAAAGAAGTTGCAAAAGCTGCGAAGGTCGGGGACACTAGTAAATTCTTTTACTATAGCGCATCATCTCGTGATTTTGGAATAACAACAGGCACTTGGTCAGCTAAGGAAATTGCGTTGACTGAATTTGGTAGACAACTTGTTTATGCTCCCGATCCTGAAACAGAGAAAGCAAAAAAAATTGAAGCATTCTTAAAAATTGAAATTTTCAAAAATGTTTTAGAGTATTACAAGGGGAATAATCTCCCAGAAATGAAATATCTAGGAAATACTCTTGAGGATAAGTTTAAATTATCCCCACAATTTCACGAAGAATTTTCCAAAGTATTTAGCGAGAATTGTAAAGATTTGGGTATTACAACTGGTAACCCACTTGAAGGAGCTAGCATTCCTAATACTGGATTTATCAAACCATCAACAATTATTGTCGGGGAAACAAAAAAGGGAACCAAAGGAAAACTTAAGGCATTCGTAATAATGCCTTTCGTAGAAAAATATGATAGTCGGTCTCCTGGATTTTTTAAAGAAGTCTTGGACAGCTTAATTATACCAGCAGGAATTGAAGCTGAGTTTACAGTTGAAACGGCTAATAAACAAGGCTCCGATGTTATTCAATCTACGATTATTAATGACTTGTTAGAAGCAGATTTGGTTATAGCTGACTTGACAGATCATAATCCAAATGTCCTATTTGAATTAGGAGTGAGAATGGCCGCTGATAAGCCGGTCGCCTTAATTAAATCAAAAGACACGGGTCGAATTTTTGACATCGATAACATGTTGAGAGTTTATGAATACAACCAAAATTTATGGAAATCCACAATTGAGCTAGATGTGCCTTCATTAACTGATCATTTCAAAGCTGCATGGGAAAATCGAAACAGCGAACAAACATATATGAAGATTTTACGAAGAGGGTTGTCTCAAAATCCTTAAAAGCGATCGATTTATTTACAGTATGCTTGTTCTTTTGCGCGCAACAATCCATTGTCACAATGGCCAGCTAACAGATTTCTTACACCTCGAGTCTTAGGCCGGCTGCGGCCCGTTGTTCAGTCCGGTCAAACAGAATAGTCGATTAATATGAAAGAGTTTTTAAAAGATTATGGGACGCTTCTAGGACCAGTGTTTGCATTCATTTTGGGGGTGTAGGGTACCTAATTGGTTTGCACCTCTCGAATCTAGTCCTTGTAAAGTTTTTTGAGTTCATCGTCAATCTTGGAGGAATGCATTTGGTGGGTAAATCTCGGAGGGTGAATCTGTATAAGTGGAAACACCTAGGCAATTCGATCCTTGAAGATAATAATTGATTTTGATTGTAATATTTCGTATTTTAATAGTCCTGACAATTTGGTACTTTTTTTCGCCTTTCTGTTTCCACATTTTAGATTATCTCGACTAATAGTCTGTCCTTCTTAACTCATCTTACCTCGATTTACGCGTTTATTCACTCGCATCTATAAATTGAAATTTATGGATTCCATTTTTTTGTTAAGTATAGATTTTTACTTGCCCGTTATACTTAAAATAATATTACTGGTTTTTTTATTGTATATCCCATTGCCCATTGTTATTTGGATTTACAGAAGGAGAAAGGGGAACCCAAGTTTCAAGGCGGAAGGTACTTTTCATGGATTTAAAATAACTGCTGGAGAGTCCGCGGCTTTATATTTTATCCTATTTATAGCCTGCCTTTCTTCTTCAATACCTATAGTAAAATCCATAGACAGCACTCAGATCTCAAGCGATAGTATCAGAGAGATCAATGAGAGTTTCATGCGGCTCAAAAATGCCAAGGATTCCATTTTGTCTCATCAGCCCTGGACATTGAGGTATACGATACGATTAAAGACGGATAGTAATCATGCACTCAGTGATGATGATAAAGCTTACGAGAATTTCCTTGACAATACCCATTTCCACACGTTCCCTCCTCCAATAAGTATGGATCCTGGTAGGCATTCAATCTCATACTACCTTGGTGATGATATTATCAAAGATAGCATTAATTACAGAGTTACCATTGATAATTTTCACGCAAGCTATGAAGTACAAATAAAGCCGGAAAGTAAACGTGAGAACCGAATTATTGATTTAGGAGAAATACCGTTATATAAAGTTTCGGAATCGGCCGCCAAATATTCGAAATCTGATATTATTAAAGGGGACGCAGGATTATCCCGCTTGCCAAATCCAAATTAATAAACCAACGATAAGATTATTATGAAACATTTCATTTCATTGAAAATCATTTTCCTAATTTGCATGGGATGCGCACTGACATCTTATGCCAATGCAACCAATTTGAGAGGCAAAATTCTTCGACAAGTTGGAAATACAACGCAACCTGCAAGTAACGTCAGAGTTGATTTGATGATTTACAATTCGAGTACTCACGCCTGGCAAGACGTATCGTCAGCTGTGACAGGCCCTGACGGGTACTATTATTTCCTAAATTTTTCCCCCAATCAATTGTTTTATATCTCAGTCAACGGGAGATATTATCCACCACAACAAAGTCCACCGATGATACAAAGCATTAATCCTGGCTCTCCTCCATACTATCAGGATATTTCTCCTATTCTTATATAAATTTTTTGATCTAATCTGCCCTCGCTGATTACTTGTGTTCTCACCTCCTGCAACTACCTCAGAGAATTTTAGGCAAATCGTTATTTAGCGGCCTAATAAAACCGTTTCATTGCGGATTGGCTTTTTTGTAGGTTAATCTTGCCTTGTATTAGCTTGTTTGCGAAGATTCACTAGCATCTGGAAGACTGAAATATATGGAGGCGGTCCTGAATTCTATGATATATCGTTACTCGTCATTCACATTTTACGTCCAATTTTGTATGGCAAATCGCGAGCAGCCAGTTTACGATCTTAATCCAACAAACATTTGCCTTTTCCAATTTTCAACCCCCTTTGAAAATTCAATTCGACAAAAATCCGAATTAAACCCCTAGGCAAATATTTTATGACAGCTAAAACTGCCAAATGGGAAAGAAGATCGATTTGGAAAAAGTATCGGGCTAAAATCATCATTGTATCTGCTGCAGTGGCCGCTGTAGCCACCTTTCTCGCTAATGCAAAAACCATTTCAGACTTTCTTGTTACCCTGATACACCCAAAAAGCGTTAAGCTAGTAAGTGTGTCCTTCCCAGGAAAGGACAGCCTGGATATCAAATTAAGAAATACGAGTAGCGAAGTATCATTTCTCAAGAAAATTGAATTGACAATAAAAAAACGCTGGATACTGATCCCCGATGATGTGTCAAAAGCTTATGTAATTCCTTCTTCGACCTACGACATTTATATCGACACAGCTGCAAAACAAGGTGACGTGCTCTCAAAAGAAATCACAGAAGATATTGAGCCGAATAAGACCAGTCGGTTTCTCCTGCGTTTCGGACCATCGCAAAAATTTCTTACAAGAAGCTATGTATATCTCGCAGATCTTGCACTGATCTACGACGAAGACAACAAAACGCTTTTTCAAAAGGACGTGATGTTTGCACTGATTGATCCAAGTGCAATTTATTATTCAGTACAGAACAGCATGGTCAAAAGAACAACCATTGCCGCAGTCAATGAAATTAACCAGCAGGAAGGAATCAAGAGTAGCAGTCTAATTGATCTTATGGATCTATTTATCGGAAAATAAAATGAAACGGATCACCATATTTACTCTTTTGCTAATTGCCGCTTCGGAAATATATGCGCAGCCCCGGTATGCACTTGTAATTGGCAACGGCGCGTATAAATATGGTCAAACCCTTCGAAATCCGACCAATGATGCACGAAACATATCCGAAAGGCTTAGTGTCTGTGGATTTAGAGTCGTTGAAAAAGAAAATCTTTCCCGTTCAGACTTCAAAAAAGCAATCGATAGTTTTGCTGCCCGCATTAAGGGCATTCACTGCGAAGCTGTATTTTTTTATTCAGGTCATGGGATTCAGGTCGCAGGAGAGAATTTCCTAATCCCCGTGGACGCCAGTCCAACTTCGGAAGCAGATGTGGAAGATCAATGTGTCAGACTCCAGTTATTACTGGATAAGATGGACGAAGCGGGAACGAGGGTCAGTATTATAATACTTGACGCATGCCGCAAGGATCCATTCTCCAAAGGGTGGAACAAGGGTCCCAGTGAAAATGGTCTAACAAATATTGGCAAGGCTCCTTCGGAATCCTTTATTGCCTTTGCAACCGCCCCCAACACAAATGCTGCAGATGGAAATGGAACGAATTCACCTTTCTCTGCCTCACTCGTCAAAAACATTTCCAAACCCGGCCAAACAATCTTTGAAGTGTTCAGACAAGTGTCGACCGACGTCAGAAAGCAAACAGGTGGCCAGGTACCATGGAACAGCTACTCTCTCGATCTTGAATTCTACTTCATTAAAAATAAAAATTTTGATCTTGTTTCAAGGCCTATGGAATTTCTTGTCACCGAAGATTGCATCCTGCTAATTGACAGGAAAAATATTGGCAGATTTCCAGGCGGTAAGGTATTCCAAGTGCCAAATTATGATTCAGGGAGTCACCAAATTAAGGTGGTCAGCCAGAATGATTCCAGCATATATCTCGATACGGTGTATCACTATAATCCTTTTAACAACGAATCCGATAACCTGATGCTTATTCCGCTCAACAATTCTATAGTTAGTGACACCAATCTTATAGCCATGCTTGATTTAATCAAATACAGTATGGTAAAGGTGGAAGGAGGAAGTTTCACCATGGGTAGCAAAAACGGGAATACCGATGAAGGACCGCAGCACAATGTGAAGCTCAGTTCATTCTTAATCAGCAAATATGAAGTAACCCAGCGTCAATATAAGGCGATAATGAAAGTGAATCCGAGCTCCAATAATGATTGCCCTGACTGCCCGGTTGAAAATATTAGTTGGAAGGAAGCAGAGGATTTTATTAACGAACTAAATCATCAACGACGGGAACATTACAGACTTCCAACCGAAGCGGAATGGGAATACGCTGCAAATGGCGGGGCAATGACTGATCACTATCTTTTTAGCGGAGCCAGGAATCTTGAAAAAGTGGCGTGGTACTACGGAAATTCTTCCGGTAAGACTCATCCAGTAGGAAGCAGGCATGTGAATGAACTCGGGCTTGCAGACCTAAACGGTAATGTTGCCGAGTGGTGTTCGGACTGGTATAGCTCCCAATTTTATCATTCGAGTCCCCTAGAAAATCCAAATGGTCCAAATGAAGGAAGTTCAAAGGTTGTCCGGGGAGGATCGTGGAATGATTATGAGCAATCATGCAGAAATAGTTACAGGGATCAACATCCCATCAATTTTAAAGATAAAACTATCGGATTAAGGCTTGCCAGCAGCATACCCTGAAAAAGTTAATAATAAGTTCTTTTTGATACTGTACTTTTTATTAATAAAAAAATTGAAAGGATTTTTCGGTTATGCAGCCTCGTTAAATTCTATATGAACCTTCCATTCAAAAATCGGAATGCCGATTCGGAGATTTGAGAGTATGGTTTTTTTTGTGCACTGTGATAGGTAAATCAAAAAGTCGGAACGTCAATCAATACCAAAATTATAAAACTATGCGATTTGCGCTACTAGGAATCACAGTTCTTACATTCTGTAATCTTCAGGCACAATTTCGATACGGCGTCGAAGGTGGAGGGATATATTCTTTCAACAGTATTAAGACCGAATCTAGTGTATATACGTATCAAGATATTATTCTGGTATCACCTTCAGTAGGTTCGGGCGGTCTTAGCTATGGTAGCAGGACATATCTGAATGGTACCTTGCATGGAAAGTATTCGTATTATGCGGGCGTCACCTTTGACTACAAGTTGAACCCCGGACTATCTCTTCGCTCTAAAGTGTTGCTGGAAAATAAAGGATGGCAGGAGGATTTCAAAAAGAACGGTACTTGGCTTCCAGACATACCTCCATTTCAGTTTAACAGAAGCGATAGTGTAAGTGGAAAAGAATGGTTTAAGCTTTCTTACATCACAGTTCCCTTGAATCTGATTTTTTATGCGCCATTTAAAAAAACACAGTTGTTTTTTGGAGCAGGTTGCTATTTCGGATTTGGTGTAATTGGAAAATATAAAGTTAATATCAGTCAGACTACATTTCCTTCGATCAGGGATTCCATAGGCGAAATTGCATTTTCAGTTGATACTGCATTATATCGAAGTGCTATTTATCATGCATATCATTTTGATTTTGGACTGAATGTTTGTGCCGGAATTGAACTAAGGAACGGAATTTTCTTCACAATCAACTATAGTAACGGCATCAAAGATGTAATTTTTGATCGATATGGCTACAAAGACATTAAAACAGGCCAGTTCTTAGTCACACTCCCAAACAGAAATAGAGCATTCACTATAGGTGTTGGATATTTTTTACCCTGCAGCAACCGGCGCATGGATTAACTTCCAATAATTCATAGATATGAAAAAAAATTACGTCTTAGTCTTGATTATTCTAAGCCCCGTTTTCGCCCACGCTCAATTTAGATTCGGCCTTGAGGGCGGAATCAATCTTTCGTCAGTCCTTCCTCTTAGCAGTAAAATCAATACCACGATTGGCGATCCTGGTGACTATATTTATGGAGATCAAAACCTTCAGTATGAAAAGGACAAGGGAATGACCAGATTTTACGTTGGCGCACTTTTCAAATACAAATTGACCAAGGTCTTGAAGCTAAATATCGGTCTTGGCTATTCGCAAAAAGGATGGACAAAATATAGCTACAATAATAATGCTATGGAAGCGAACATTTATAGTAATCAATACAAAATTAATTTCTTAGAACTCTCTGTTAGCCCAGAATATGGTACGCCGGTCGGTCCCGGCAGAGCGTTTATATCCTTAGGGCCCTTCTTGGCCTATGGCCTCAATGGCACACAAAATTCCACGTATGCATGGTTGCCCGGCTCCACAAATTATGATCACTTTCCTTCGCATGACACGACCTTTTTTAGTCCATTTTTTAAATCAGGATCAAAAAGATTTGAATTTGGTCTCGATATGGCACTCGGATACGAATTCAGCATGGGTGTTTTTGTAAAAGTAGCTTATGACCTTACATTAAAGGGAGTACTTTATGAAGAGCCAATACAAAGATTCAGTGTGTTTCAATTTGGTGCGGGTTATCTATTTACTTTCGTTCGAAATAAGAAAAAATAGTTGGCATGCGATATGTGATTCAGGAAAGTAGATGTCAAAATTGAAAAGGTAATTTTTGATTTGCCTTATTAGTATTTCGCGCTCAGAGCCCTGGAACCGGAAACTAATTATTATTGACATCACAATACTTGGAACAGGTGAAGTGGCGGTAAGGTAGCGCATACTTGAGTCGCTCGGAATTTTTTCCAGTGAAGGAGATTTTAGTCGAAAAGCTTTCAGACGCAGGGGTCATTCCGGACGAACCAACAGCGGCAAGCCTGTATACAGACACCAACATTACTAGCTGCAGTGAGTAAATGGATCGTTGATCTCTTGGTTCCTAATTGTTACTCGTCAAAAAGTTTCTGTAGACAAAAATCTGTTACTTAAACTCTTTTAGAAGATTGTATTGTTCCGGGGTCTTGGTACAATAATAGCATTTAAAATATGACACATCAACTATACCGGATTGCTATGCTTTTTTATCCCAGCCTTATCCAGCACCGTTAATGAATACATGCTATTAGGCTTCTATGCATAAAGCATGACGCTTCATTCCTTTTTTATTTCAGGTTGGTCCCTAACCTTGAAATCAAAGATATCGTTCCGGGAATAGTGTCCTACAACATCAAAATCCAATTTACTTAAAAGGATTTCGTCTAAGTTCAGTTCAGAAATTAATGCTCCGGCTTTGTCTATTAATGGTCCGCTAATTATTTTTCCAAATGGAGAAACGATGATGCTTCCGCCTCTGCACATCAATTCGGGCTCATCATCTACTAACGATTTGTATTCGTCTGGATACATAGATTTAGTAAAAAACTGATTGCACCCTAATACAAAACATCTTCCTTCCAAAGCAATATGTATCATAGTGGATGTCCATGTCTCGCGACTATCAGCAGTTGGTGCTACATAAATTTCTATGCCCTGCTGATACATGGATAGTCTCGCAAGTGGCATATAATTCTCCCAGCATATGAGACCCCCCAACTTTCCTATCTGTGTATCAAAACTCACCAAAGAATTAGCTGAAGCTTCAGCCCAAATTACCCGTTCAGTACCGGTTGGCTTGATTTTTCTGTGAACTCCCAACAAACCGGAAATTGGTGATATGTAAAGTAATGAGCAATATAAACTGCCTTGCTGTCTTTGTTTCTCAGTAATCCCGATCAGCAAATAAATGTTTTGTGATTTCGATAGTTCTTCAAGTCTTTTCACATCTTCACTTTCTATATCAATACTATTATTGTAGTATTCTGCATAAAGTTTTCTGCCCTCCTCTGTTCTTCGTCCAACCGTTGCACCAAAAGAAAATCCTCTTGGATAACCAGGTATGAACGATTCAGGAAAAATAATTAATTGGCAACCTTCTTCAGCATATTTCTTTACCAACATCTCAACCTTTTCGATTGTTTTTTCTTTGTCAAAAAAGATAGGGTTGTCCTGAACTAAGCAAACTTTTACTTTCATGCTTTGATCTTTAATAATTCTAATAAATGACCGCTTTCTGCAATTACTTTTTTGCGAGGGTCCACTGCCAACCAGAACAAACTGCCTGTACATAATACAAATGCAAGTACGTAAAGCGACGCATTGAAATTATGGGTATAGTCAGCAACCTTACCAAATACTATTCCAAGGAAGAATGATCCTATCTGACCGAAGAAATTCATAATTCCCGCAACCGTTCCAGCAGAATTTCCGCCTAAGTCAAGACAAACAGAGAAAGATACTATCCCATTGAAAGAGAAAATTAGGTAGCCGGTAATTAGGCTAACCATTGCCAATGTATTATTTGTTGTTATAGCATCTATGAAAAAAGAAATTCCCAAAAAACCCAAAGCGAATGCGCCAATAAACCTTCGTCCAAAGCGCAGCCCCTTTCTTTTAACCATCCAGTCACTCAGCCAACCCGAAAAAATGGAACCTGCAATTCCAAAAATAAATAATGACGAAGAAATTATCTTCACATCAGCTTTCGAAAAATGTCTTCCCTCCTGTAAATACACCGGCATCCAGGATACGAAGAAAAATAACCCCCACTGCGAACAAAAAAAAGCAATTACCAATGCACGAAGGCTTGGATTAGCCAAGGCCTTTTTCCATGAAAGCGCTTGGTGACGATTTATGAAAGGCCTTTCTTTCTCTATATAATCTCTTTCCTCCTTTGAAATTTTTTTCACATCAGACGGATTATTTTTGAACCATACAAAGCAAACAAGTACCCATACCAAACCGATAAACCCGTTCACAAAAAAACTTGACCGCCATCCAAATGCTGCAGCTATTGGAATAACAATCAGGGGAGCGATTGCCGCACCTGCATTTAGACCGATAAATAGTGAGGAAATACTCCTGGCAGTTTCTCTTGCAGGAAACCAATGCGACACAACTCCTGAACTATTGGGAAATGCGCCGGCTTCTCCCATACCAAAAAGGAAACGTACAACTATTAAGCTAACAAAACCTGTCGTTAGTCCCGTTAACGCGGTGAATAAGGACCACCATAATACTATTCGGATTAAGACCGAACGTTGTCCAATGCGATCGCCCAAAACAGCTGATGGAATTTCAAAGAGAGCATATGCGAGAGCGAATGCAGACACCACCCAACCGAACTGTCCATTTGTAAGATTAAATTCAGATTTTATCTCTACTCCAACAAGAGCAATGCAAAATCTGTCTAGATAAGTGATAAGAATTAAAAAGAAAAGTAAAATGAGTACTCGATAACGATATGGCAATTTCATATTCATATTCCAATATTTTTTGAAACAAAAAATGCCTGGTTATCAATGAGCAGGAAATAACTAATAGTTATCAAGGGCGATTTAATATGACGCCATTAACGATAATCACTAGCCAACAATCGAGTGTAAATTGCCGATTGGATTTGCAAGGCGCAAGAGTCTGCAATTGTTCAACCAAGGTAATGATATTTGAGCTTTTAGAAGCGGGGAATGTAACGGCAAATAAATAATTGGTAGGAAAAGAGGCATTTTAGACGTGTGCGAGGACGCTGATATTGAGATTAACAAAGCTTGATGTTGCAGTCATTATTCGCGTCAGTTCTTTGGCATTTATAACTCACTGCCTTCGAATACCTACTAATGAAAGGCGCGAGTTTTTCGGCCGTCTTTCTTTTGTTGGACCCTTATAAAAACCCTATATCAACGTCAATGCCTAGCCTTTTTGCAAAATTTTGAGTTTTAAAATTGCTAACTTCAATGTCTATCCCAAAAAGAGCTGCCTTTGTAAAATGCGAGGTCATTTGATATCCTTCCTTTAATGCTTTAACTAACTACTTATGAGAAAGCACTGGGTTTATTTTATCTCACTACTTTTCATAGCCAACTTTAGCTTTAGCCAGGTAAAGCAGGATGTGGATGAACTAAAAAAGCAATTAATTGAATCAGCGACGGATACTGCCAAATTTAGAATTTATGAGATGCTAACGACTGACTACCTGTGGTACGCGGACCAAAGTGACAGCGCAGGATTTTACGCAATGGACGAATTTAAGATGGCCCAAAGATTAAATCAACCTATCTATTTGGCCGAATCCTATGTAAACCTTGGCTGGTATTTTGGGATTATAGGCGACCAAGGAAAAAACATCGAATATCTTACTAAGGCAGTGCATCTCTCTGAAGACAATAAATGTTTCTCAGTTCTGATGAGGGCATGTCAGGCATTGTGTATCACCTATTCGCCTGGTAGCGCCGCTGGTAACCCCGAAAAAATGATAAAATATGCAAGGAAAGCGGAGAGCTTGCTGCCTAATTATGATAATGACCGTTTATTCCATTATGGCTTGCTTGTTTACAACATGTTTTTTAATTATTATAAAGAAACCGGCAAATTAGATTCTGCCTATAAGTATGCTCACCGCGGTGATGAAGAAGCGATAAAATATCCGCGTGAGACATTTTCCTTGGCTTACGACTATGAAGTACAGGCGGAAGTTCATGATTCTAGAAAAGAATACGATCAGTCTGCTTTTTATTTCGAAAAAGCAATTAATACTATCGATACTTTAAGTGGACTGATGCTAAATGTGATTGTAAACCAATATTCCAATAGTCTTCAAAAGCAAGGAAAATATGAGCAAGCACTTTTTAATTCGCGAAGGGGGTTTTCGCTTGCAATGAGGACACATAATCCCGGATTCGCAAGTCAGGCTTCTTATGTGCTGTACAAAGTATATGATTCACGTGGCAACAAAGACAGTGCACTTTATTATCTTAAAGAGTATGTTAAGTTTAGTGAAAGCTTGTCAAGTGAAACGAAAAGAAATCAAGTACAGAATCTAAATTTTGCGGAAGAAATCCGCAATAAGGAGCAGGAAAAAAAAGAAAAAGATGATGCTTTACAGCGCAAACATAATTTACAATATGCGGCCATTGCGATTTTTCTGATTGGTTTTGTAACTATTTATTTACTACTAAGCCAATCAATCATCAGTGCTAAATTGGTAAAATATTTGGGTTTGCTTGGTTTGCTTGTGAGTTTCGAATTCATCAACTTGCTGCTCCACCCGTTCATCAGCTCAGTGACGTCTGAAAACCCTTTTCTTATGCTGCCAATATTAGTAGCCATTGGTGCGCTGCTGATTCCGTTGCACCACCGACTTGAACTTTGGGTAACGCACAAACTCGTGGAAAAGAATAAACGCCTGAAAGAGGAAAAGATAAAGAAAATTGTTGAAGCCTATCAACAGAAAATGGGGTGATATATCCTATTTCTTTCAACTTTTGTCCTCCTATTGTTACTTTGGTTTTGAGAGTTTCTCATAGGTAATTGATATCAAAATAATTACTTCACGGTCTATAGTTCCTGCCATGAGTACTTTTCAAATGCCTCACTTAACCAAAACATGTCCCCATCTCCTTTAGCCAATTTAAGAACTCTCTTACTGCATTTGGCATATTGTAAACAATTATGCCTGCATACCCCAAAATATCCAGCCATTCTTTAAAACTCTTCTCAGCATGAATAAAAGCAGGATTAGACAATTGAAGATTCTTCATTGCAAAAATGATTAAGATGATTTTTGAAGGAAATTTTAGCCCCTACAAAGGGTTAAGGGAAGATGTACAAATGAAAAAAGCATAGCTGGTTTGCTATGCTTTAATATTATTTCTCATTTTCGCAACGAGTTGATTTATGGAAATTGAGGAATCAAAAAATAAATTTGGATGACAGTTCCTCGCGCCGGGAATGGGAATACTCCATCTGCAACATCCTTTTTTTTCAACCACTTATTATTTCATCGTCCAGTCTCCCTGCTAAGATCCCTTTTTCAAGATGTCCTACAGTCAATGCTTTTCTTGGCGTTAAAGATTTGCCTTTGAAAAATCTTATAACAGCAGGTAAAATAATATCGCCTTCTTTACTAAAATAATCAGAAGCCATAAAGTGAGATAAATCAACATTGAATTGTTTTCCATAGCGTATCATAAATTCAATGGCGTCGTCACCGTAAACCCCGAGATCATCTTCTATTTTTGTTTCTCTTGTTATTTCTTCATCATCAACTGAGGATTCTTTTATTACAAACGCTTTTAGGTTATTAAAATTCTCTTCATTCATTTTAATTGATGTAAATAAATTGATAGCAACTTGGTCTCAATGTACGTGCCATAGTGCATTATCTTTATTAGCCTCATTTTCTTCTTGCATATTTCTAATGAATGCCCCGATTTCCTTTCTATAATCCCACGCATCTTTTGCAAGGAACACCCAATCGACGTAAGGTACAAGTCTTCCTATAAATCTCCCCACAACTGCTGTGCCTACTCTTTTTGCTATTTGTTTACCAACAACTTTAGCTACGACCTTTCGAGTATTTCTTTTCAATGCACGGCTTGTGAATGGAAGTGCCTTTGATAAAATTTTGGAAGCAATTGAAGAACCCGGTTCGGAGCCTAAGGCACCCCTAGGCTTTAATACATCAAGTGGTTGTCCTAAACCAATTAATGCGGGACCCCACCACCATGGGGGTATGTCTGAGTGAGGTTTTGTATAACCAATTACTGTAACAGGTTTCAATGTGTCTAATCCGAAAGGATCAACATAACTAATTGGATTACCCAACACGTACCCATAAAGGCTTGCTCCATAATGTATTGCTGAATTATTCGCTGTTAGATTTATTGGACCTAATGACTCAAGATACTTATTGATATATCCATTTAGATCTTCTGTTGTTTTGGCATCAACATCTAATCCTTCTTGCTCAATTTCTTCATTCAAAGAATTCTTCACTGCATAATCATAATCGTGCTCATTCAAAGGGTCAGGAGTATTCCACCTCGCAATTATCGGATCATAATATCTCGCCCCCACTCATATTTTACGAGGGGGTTTTCAGTTTTGATAATACATGAATTTATGAAAAAAATCCATTTTTTCAAGTAACAATAGAGTAACAAAAAGTGCAAAAACAAGGGAAATTAAGGTCAACCAAAGGAAGTTAAGAAATCGGCTGAAACCCTTGCTGGTACTGCATTTAAGGCATAAAAAAAGACCGGATCGAAATCCGGCCGAAGTACCGCGTACGGGAATCGAACCCGTGATTCATCCGTGAAAGGGATGCGTCTT
>PSRA01000240.1 GCA_003175695.1 Bacteroidota bacterium
CTCGACCTTAGGAAGATCCATGAAGCAGTAGCCGATTTTTTCATTATTTGTGAGGCCAGCAGTCATACCCAAATTAGAGCAATAGCCGATTTTGTCGAAACGGAAGTCAGGAAAAAATGTAATGAATTTCCTTACAAACACGAGGGGCTTCATGCCTTGCAATGGGTGCTGATTGATTACGTGAACATAGTGGTTCATATCATGCTTCCTGAAAGCCGTCGTTTTTATAAGCTGGAAGAAATGTGGAGTGACGCGATCCTGGAAGAGCAAAGGGGATAATCTTTGACAAAATCTCCGGAGTTAACCGAATTTTTTGAACTTTTTACTCATCTAAACATTAACATTAAATAACAATAGACCAGAGGAGACGAATTATAACATGCCACAAGATAACTTGAAACAAAACGATAGAAGCAATTTCTCCAGGTTCAGGCCCAGATCGGGGGGAGATGACAACAATTCCCGAAAAGGGCCGAGGTTCAGCATCTACTGGATTTGGGGTATCATTGCTGCTATTTTACTCGCATTTAACTTTTTAGGATTTTCCCCTGATGCACACCACCTGGATTCTGAGCAGGAGTTCAAGAAAAATATGCTTGAGCAAGGCGATGTCGCCAAACTGGTGCTGGTCACTAATAAAAACCTCGTTCGCGTTTATATAAAGAAAGACAGCCTAGACAAACCCTTTTACAAAGAAAAATTGGGAAAGAGCCTGCCACTGGTAAAACCCGAAGGACCTCATTTCGAATTTCAGGTTACGAAAATTGACGAATTCGAAAAAAGACTTTACGATTTTTTCCAAAAGAACCCGCAGCTTGAAGTGCCAACGACTCCCGTGCAGGAAGGTGACTGGATTCCCGGACTTCTTCAAATTGTATTGCCCATCCTGATCATTCTTCTGATCTGGGTCATGCTTATGCGAAAAATGGGCGGCCAGGGTGGAAGTGGGGGTCCTGGTGGAATCTTCAATATCGGCAAATCAAAAGCAACTCTTTTCGATAAGGGAACAAAAGTCAATATCACCTTCAACGATGTGGCAGGTCTTGACGAAGCCAAAGTAGAAGTGATGGAAATCGTCGATTTTCTTAAGAACCCCAAAAAATATACTTCACTGGGAGGTAAAATTCCGAAAGGTGCATTACTGGTAGGTCCTCCTGGAACAGGCAAGACGCTTTTGGCTAAAGCAATGGCAGGAGAAGCGCAGGTGCCATTCTTTTCGATGAGCGGATCTGATTTTGTTGAACTATTTGTCGGAGTTGGTGCCAGCCGCGTTCGCGATCTTTTTAAACAGGCTAGAGAGAAAGCTCCATGTATCATATTCATTGATGAAATAGACGCAATCGGTCGTGCCAGAGGTAAGAATGCCATCATGAGTAACGATGAAAGGGAAAGCACCCTTAATCAGTTGCTGGTTGAGATGGATGGATTTGGCGGAGATAGTGGCATCATCATTCTTGCAGCTACCAATAGACCCGATGTGCTGGATAGCGCGCTTCTCAGACCAGGGCGTTTCGACAGGCAGATATCAATCGACAAGCCCGATCTGAAAGGACGTGAAGCAATATTTAAGGTCCACTTAAAACCAATCAAGATCTCCAGCAAGCTGGATATCCATAAGCTGGCCGAACAGACTCCGGGGTTTGCCGGTGCTGACATTGCCAATGTCTGTAATGAAGCAGCCCTGATTGCTGCCAGGAAAGGAAAAGAAACTGTTGAAATGGACGATTTCCAGGATGCAGTGGACAGGGTAATTGGTGGTCTTGAGAAGAAGAACAAGATCATTTCTCCTGAGGAGAAGAAGATCATAGCCTACCATGAAGCGGGCCATGCGATTTGCGGATGGTTCCTCGAACATGCATATCCGTTATTAAAAGTCACTATCGTACCAAGGGGAGTTGCTGCATTGGGTTACGCCCAGTATACGCCCAAAGAGCAATATCTCTATAATACCGATCAGTTGTTTGATCAGATTTGTATGACTTTAGGGGGAAGAGCCAGTGAAGAATTGAACTTTGGGAAGATATCAACCGGCGCACAAAATGATTTGCAGCAGGTAACCAAGATAGCTTATTCCATGGTAACAATCTATGGGATGAACAATAAAGTAGGAAACGTAAGTTTTTATGATCCGGCACAGGAAAATGCATTCACCAAGCCCTACTCAGAAGAAACTTCCAAGATCATCGATGAGGAAGTGAGAAAGTTGATTGACAAGGCCTACGATCATACAAAGGAATTACTGACAATTAAATCTAAAGAAGTAAAGAAACTCGCGGAAGCTTTGCTGGAAAAAGAAGTTCTTTTCCAGAGCGACGTAGAAAGCCTGATCGGCAAGCGTCCTTTTGAAGAAAAAAGAGCACTTGACGTATCCGATCACACGGAACACAACAATACTCCGTTCAATGAAAATGGAAGTCCCTCCGGAACCACGGTGAATCCACCAGCCAAAGAGGAGGAAGTGAAGCAATAAAATGAATATATCTCCGGCTAAAGAAAATATCTTAAAAAAAATAAGGCAGGCGTTGAGTGATTCAACGCCTCTTCCTTTTCCCCATAGCGAAGGCAACAGTTCGGTATACCAGGCGGCCACCCAGGAGCCGGAAATTGAATTTGCGGAAAGGTTCTCTCAACTGCAGGGCAAATTTGTTTTTTGTGTCAATCACACGGAAATGGTAGGACAATTAAAAAATCTGGTTGCTCATATGCAGTGGAAACATATATTCTGCAAAGAGAAAAATTTGCAAAAGATACTTTCCGAACATCAGTTCGGTGATTACTCTGATCAATCCCTTGCCGATTGTGACGCTGCCATCACATCATGTGAATTATTAATTGCACGCACCGGGAGTATTGTCATGAGCAGTTCTCAGGAGAGTGGAAGAACTACGAGCATTTATGCACCAGTTCATATTTGTATTGCTTACACGAACCAGTTGGTTTACGATATCAGGGATGGATTGCAGCAATTGAAAGAAAAATATCAGCAAAACCTTCCTTCGCTGATCACTTTCGCCACCGGGCCCAGCCGCACAGCCGATATTGAAAAGACTTTGGTAGTCGGTGTTCATGGTCCGAGAGAGGTTTATTTATTTCTGGTAGACAGTCCGCAGCAATAGCCTTATTCTCCGGCAGCGTTGCCTTGTTGTATTTTCTGTAAAACTTCAAGTCTGAAGTACACAAGCTCTAAATAGGCAACGAGGTTGCCATTGGTGACCTTAGCCGAATTGCATTCCGCGCTTGATCAACCTTTATTTCCCTATCTATATTTTGTATATTAGCGAATATGGAAGCCCGAGTCCAAATCAGTCTTTTTCAAATCCTTCAAATTATATTCTGGTTACTTTCACTCGTTGGAATAGTTATCGCATGGAGAACCTTTCGCCAGAATGCAAGAATTCGCCGAGCGGAATGGTTAAGATCCTTATTTGAGAAATTCTATGAAACTGACCACTACCGGCAAATCAGAAGCATTATGGATAACGGCAGGATAGAGTCAGAAGTGGCCGGGAATGAACAATTGGACGATAAGCTGGTCGATTACTTAAATTTCTTTGAGTTCATTGCGAGTCTGTGGAAATTGAAACAATTAAGCCTCCAGGAAGTTTTGTTGCTATTTGATTATTGGTTGGGTTTGATCAAGGGTTCAAATTACCTGGATGCATACCTGAAAAAATATGGCTTTGAAAACCTAGCGCTGCTTCTGACCAGGATATGAGGACCACTAACAAAAATATTTCAATTAAAAAGCGGGCCGGTTCCGGAAAATTGTTTGTCTATGGAACACTTCGTGGCCAGTATGGCCATAAACTGAGCAAATTGATCCGTGAGAATTTTCAACTGATCGGAGTAGGCCATATAAAGGGAGACCTGTTTGATATTGGCAAATACCCCGGGGCCGTTCTATCAAGATCTACCAGTAATAATATTGTTGGAGAGATATACCAGGCAAAGAAGGAAACGGATATCGATTCCACCTTGAAAATCCTTGATAAGTATGAAGGATATTATCAGGGAGATCTGCCGGCTTCTGAATATATCAGAAAGCGAAAGTTTGTGAAATTGAAAAACGGTAAGAGAGTCCTTTCCTGGGTGTATTTGTATAATAAACCTGTAGCGAATAAGCACTTAATCGAGGGAGGGGATTATCTTCGTCACCTGGAATCAAGGTGAACCATCACAGGGCCAAAAAATTTCGATATAGTTATATTTGTCGATGCATATACCTCCCGGTAAAAAAATATTTTTCTTATCCGATTTTCACCTCGGTGCTCCAACAAGAGAAGCTAGCCTTAAGAGGGAAAAAAAGATTGTTCAATTTCTTGATGAGATCAAGTCGGAAGCTGCCGAAATTTTTGTTGTCGGTGATCTATTTGATTTTTGGTATGAGTACCGAACGGTAGTACCGAAGGGATACACCAGGATTCTGGGCAAGCTCGCTGAATTAACTGATGAAGGGATCCCCATTCATTTTTTTGTCGGCAATCACGATATGTGGATGAAAGGATATTTTGAAGAAGAGCTCAATATCCCCGTCTATCACGAGCCGCATAGCTTCGAGCGAAATGGCAAGAAGATCTTAGTTGGTCATGGAGATGGATTAGGACCCGGCGACCATGGCTATAAATTCATTAAGAAGATTTTCAGAAATAAACTATGTCAATGGTTGTTTGGCGTCTTGCCTCCGGCCGTTGGTGTTGGTTTGGCAAATTATCTCAGCAGGAGAAGCAGGGCCGTAACCGGTGCCTCGGAAGAGCATTTCCTGGGCGAAGAAAATGAATGGCTGATCATTTATTGCAAGGAAGTATTGCAAAAAGAGTTTTTCAATTATTTTATTTTTGGACATCGGCATCTTCCTATTGACTTTAATTTGGGAAAAGGCAGTCGCTATATCAATTTGGGTGACTGGATTCGTTATGATACATATGCGGTATTAAATGGCGAAGATCTTGTGCTGAATTCCTATTTAAACAATGCCGAATCCAAGATCATTAGAAAATGAGCATAAAACGAATTTTTTCCTCCTGTTTCCTTGTATTGCTGGTCATGGTTTCCAGGGCCCAGCAAGACAGCAGCTTTGGACTTAGCCAACGGATCAGGGGTGATATCGTTGATTTTTCAGTTGATAATCTCGGCAATATTTACCTGTTGAGTTCGGCCAACCAATTGAAGAAATTGGGTCCTCAAGGTGATTCATTGGCTGTTTACAATGATGTAAGGAGGTTTGGCCAGGTATATTCTATCGATGTTACCAATCCCCTGAAGATCCTGGTTTTTTATAGAGAATTTGCCACGGTTGTCATGCTTGATCGCTTTTTGCATCTTGTCAATGCCATCGATTTGCGAAGCCTGAATATCTTTCAGGCCAGGGCCATTGGCCTGGCCTACGACAACAATGTTTGGATATATGATGAGCTGGAGGGAAAATTAAAACGAGTGGGAGATGACGGGACGCTGGTTGATCAGACTACGGATATCCGACAATTTGCTGATCCAGTACCTGAGCCTCAAAGTGTCATAGACCAGGGTGGGTTGGTATATTTGTATGATTCTGCCCGGGGGGTGTACAATTTTGATTATTACGGAGCATTTCAAAAGCATCTTCCACTTACAGGATGGCGAGATTTCAATGTCATCGACAAAAATTTGTTGGGATGGGATCAGCATTATTTCTTCAGGTACCATCCTGGGAATCCTGAGATACAAAGACAACCAATTCCTGCCGACTATCTTCCTGCGACAAAGATCATTATCATGCCGGGTAACATCTATGTATTGAAACCAAATGAGCTGGAAATTTATTCCAGGAAATGATTGAAGAGAACCTCTCCTATTTATTTTTTTCTGCGCCGGGCGAAGAGTGCTAACTCATCGCTCTTGGCTTTGTTTCGTTGGTCTTCCTTCGCTCTTGTTTCTAATCACTAAATTTGAGGCTGAACATTTTAAACATGCATGATTTTTGGAACCAGGTATTTTTAAGTAATTCGCTCAGACGGTATGCATTTGTAGTCGTAGTCATCGTGGTTGGATTGCTTATCAGGCGTCTATTGTCAAAATTTATTGCAGGTATACTGTACAGAATTGCCAGTTATGTAGGAGCAGAGCTTGACAAAAATGCATTTGTAAAACTGTTGATCGATCCTCTGCAGACTTTCCTGCTGCTCATTATTACTGTGGGGGCCCTGGGGAAACTTAAGTTTCCTGAGGAACTGAATTTTGAATTATATGAGATCAGCACTAAAAGTATTGTTCATGGCATAGCAAAAACGGTTCTGATCATTGTATTTATTTGGTTTTTGTTGCGCCTGATTGATTTCGTTGCCTTGCTGCTAAAGCAAAGGGCGAATGTTTCCAGCGATATGCGCGACAGGCAGCTGGTATTTTTTTTCCGGGACTTCCTGAAGGTTATTATAGTGATCATTGGGATTTTGATGGTCTTGAGTATCTCCTTCGGTGTGGAAGTAAGTAAATTCTGGACCAGCCTTGGCATTGCAGGAGCCGCCCTCGCACTCTCGGCCAGGGAAAGCATTGAAAACCTTATCGCCTCATTCATCATATTTTTCGATAAACCATTTAATGCCGGTGATATTTTAAAAGTTAATAATATTTCGGGCACAGTAGAGAAGATTGGCTTGCGCAGCACCCGGATTCGGACAGATCAAAAAACTTTTGTGACTGTTCCCAACAAACAAATGGTAGATAGCATTGTTGACAACTTGTCCCTGCGGACTCAACGCAAGGCTGAAATACGCCTGCAAATAGCTTTGTCTGCTGATGCCGGACAGTTAAATCAGTTTATCGATGGAATCGGAAAGATACTCATGAGAGAAGAAATTGATAATCCCACGGTATTTCTCAATGATATCGCAGGCAATGCCTTTCTGGTAAATGTTGATTATTTCACTTCGCCTATTACCCTGAATCAATTCAATCAGATCAAACAGGAAGTCAGTCTCGAGATTTTAAGATTGATGGAGAAATTGGGAATTCAGATTACTGGCGCCAGCACAGATGTCAAACTGCTTACGGAAGAAAAGGTGGAAAAAAATTGAAAGTATGAATCATAATTGAGCCTTCATCTCAAGAAGAAATGCCTTCAGCTGTTCCAGTTTTTTTATGGCTTCAAATTTTTCTTCGGCGCGTTTATTCTTCTTGAGAAAATCCTTAGCTCCTTCGATCGTATATTTTCGTTGCCTCAGAAGGTGATAAATGAGATGAAGATTCTTTATATCAACAGGCCGAAAATACCTGTCACCCTTTTTATTTTTTTTGGGCTGAATGACGGTGAATTCAGCTTCCCAGAATCGAAGCAGGGACTGATTGACGCGAAACATATCCGCCACTTCCCCCATCGTATAATACTGTTTGGTAAAAAGGACTTCGTCATCAGGAATATTAATCAGGTCTGCTTCTTCAGCAACCTGCTTGATTGATTTCCTTCCGCGGGTAGATTTGATCTTATTGTCCTTGGCTGTGATGGGTGAATTTTCTCCATTACTCGAAGGCTGTTTTAGCTTTTTAATTCTGATCCCTATATTGACTGGCTGATCTTGTTGATTCGGAACCAATGGCGGTTTTTGCAGGCTAGTATCGGCGGCAAA
>PSRA01000109.1 GCA_003175695.1 Bacteroidota bacterium
TTTAATTTGGTTTTTTACCTGGGTAGCCATTGCCAGCACCAAAAAAACATTCGATAGATTTTATCTTCCCATCTCTAAAGGTGTAGTAATCAACGTTGTGGACACGCTTACCATCTGTTGTTTGGATATCGTAAATGGCGAATGCCGTGTTACCTTCGACCATAATTTTAGGGAATTCGACTTTTTTGAAAAATTTAGACGTTGGGTAACATCTCTCCTTATACTCACCAAGAGAAATGTGATTATCTCCGGCTGGACTGGTAAAATTAAAGTCATCAGTTAACTGGCCCACAACCAAATTCCAGTCCTTCTTCTCAAAACCTGATAAATAATTTTTGATACGGGCTTCTGCTTCTTGCTTTGTAACAGTTTGACCATTTGCAAGAGTGGCAAACCCTAACATCAGAAAGATTGATAGAATTAATTTCATAAATGTTTTTCATATTGAGACAATCAGGTTTCAGTTTTCCGGACAAAAATGAATTTTTTTTTGTTACGAATTTTTGCAATGGGCAAGCGGTCAGGTAATCAGACGCTAATTTGACCATATTTGGTTTGCTTCGGCCAGTTTCTTGCCATTGGGCAGTCACTTTCATCTTATCATTTCCTCCCAATGCATCGTGGTAAACCGATCCCAATATTCCGGTCACTTTTTTGTACGCTTCCGTGTGTCCTTCTTCGGGTCTCAAATTCAGGACATCGTTCAATAATGTATATTTTGAAATTCATCTTGATGAAGAAGATTTTAATTGCGGTTTTATCTCAAAAGCAGATTATCACGAACATTTTACTGTTATCGGAAATACATTTTTTGATGTTCTTTCCAATTTCATTTTAAAATAGCTGGATAAGAAACAAATCACTTTGATCTCATCGGTTTCTTTCGGGGAAACAATGAAATCGTAAAGAAAACTTCTTTGATTTTTAATTTCCCACAAATAATGGACAATTTTCATCATAGCTTGACGAATGGCATCCTTGTTTACAATTAGAGATCGTTGTCATTAACAAAGTTTTTAACGATGATAGTTCCTCGATTTTCTTATCGATTACATTAATTTTTTTAGCGGCTGCTTTGCTGATCTGATCGCATGTGCCCAATTTCGCTTCGAGTAGTGAAATGATTTCTGCCGACTCGTTCAGAGTAAAGCCATATGTTTTGATCTTATTGATCAATAGCAAGCGTTTTAGCACTGCATCAGAATATTCCTTGTAGTTATTGACACGTCTTTCCCTTCTGCCTACTTTGATAAGGCCCTTTTTTTCATAAAAACGAATAGTATCCCGGCTGAGGCCTGTATGCTTTGACAATTCTCCGATGAGCATAAAAAATATTTGACTTCAAATATACAGCATGGACTAAACTCCATGGTTGATCTTTATAAAAATATTTATATGAAATCTGCTAAATGGACGACCATTTCAGGTATTATTTTGTGCCTGCCTTGTTGTTTGCTTCCTATCCTCGGAATCACCGTAGGTGGGGCTGCTGTGGGATCATTTTTAGGGCATCTGGAAAAACTTGGTATTGCTCTGCTGGTGTTATCACCTTTGATGTTTGCTTTCCGTTATTTCCGTAAACGCAAAGCCTGTAACACATGCGGCAACCATTGCAATTGCAAAGGAACAACGCAGACTGCACAGAATTAATATCTTTAAGGAAAACAGGTCTATGGCAATTGCAACTTCAATTGGTATATCATTTTAGCAGGTCTTTGCGAAAATAGGTGGCGGCTATTTGATTTGGTTGTGGCTTCGGGAAGGTAAACCCTGGTGGCTTGGCCTTTTTGGTGCTGTCATTTTAGTCGGATACGGAATCGTCGCAACATGCCAGCCGTCCAATTTTGGAAGAGTGTATGCTGCTTATGGAGGCATCTTTATCACCCTGGCTGTGATTTGGGGTTGGAAGGTAGATGGAAAGCCGGACAAATTTGACTTGTTAGGCGCGGCTATAGCACTTTTGGGAATAGCGATCATTCTTTATGCACCAAGAAAATAAATACCCGTAAACTGACACACCGTTCCCTATACTCCACGGTTTAATTTGCAGTGTAAAAGTATTATCATGTTCTCAAAACCTATCATTGCTGCCATTTGTCTATGCTGTTCTGGCACTTTGTTTTCACAAACTAAAAAGCCTGCAGAGAAGTGCGAGGCAGAATGTTGTAAGAATGAAGCAAAATCTTCCACTATTATTAAACCCGCCATTATGCCGGATACCATAAAAAAAAGAGAAGTGAGTTGCAAACTGACCAGCTCCGAATTGCGCAAGCGTAAAGAAGAAGTAATTGCTGTTCTTGAATCGAAGATACTGGAAAAACAGGAACTTCCTGACGGGTATAAATTTAAATTTGAAGCAACGGATGAAATGCTCGATCAACTGACTTCCTTTCTCAAATCGGAAAGAGCTTGTTGCGACTTTTTCGATTTCACTCTGGCACTAAGCGATAAAATTGTTTGGCTATCCATCACTGGTCCCGATGGCACAAAAGACTTTATCAAAACTGAATTGGAATTTTAATGCCAAGTTTATATCATCCCACACTGGACAATCGAGTCCAATAATACATACGCATAGTTGAGCGAATAGCGTTTATACTTATACGTTAGTGATCTGGATTGGAATCGAATATGATCATCCTAAATTCTTAAAAATCAAATCTAAAGGAAACCAAAAACAAGCAGGGTCTCTGACCAGGTCCCTAAATTGGGAACGTGCGAGGCCGGAAAAACTGGTATTATAAGTTATGCCAAAGAGCAAAGCGTGGCGACGATCAGAACTATTCTTATTTCAAAATAACAGCATACGACGCGGCCAGAGATCTGAAATTATTGCTTAATTTTTCGAAATGAAAATCAAACCATGATATGGAAACACTTTATGAACATGCAGGCGGTTGGGAGGCCTTGTACCGCCTGAGTGACATTTTTTATCACTCATGCCTCAGCGATCCAATTCTTCAGCCATTATTTGGACATGAGCAGCCAGGGCATGTTGAAAAATTTACCGCCTTTACAGCCGAGACATTTGGCGGGCCTGACAGGTTCACTAAGGAGATGGGTGGATTCACACATTTGATAAGTGTGCATAGGGGTTTCAACATTACTGAAGAGCAGCGTCAGCGTTTTGTAGACTTGTATATGGAGGCGGCTGACAAAGCAGGGCTTCCAAATGACGAGCCATTCCGTGAAGCACTCAAAGCACATGTTGACTTTGGTTCCCATGTAGCAAAACAAAATTCCAATGCCAAAACAGATAATGAACTACATCCACTGCGCGAAGTCCCGAAATGGACATGGCCTAAGGATGAATGACGATAGGCCAAGCACGTCAGCCTTTCGGGCAAGCCTGATGTAGTGAGCCTTTTTTTGTTAGCTAATCCAACTGTCAAATCTTCTAACCATGACCCATTTGCCGTTTTGCTTCTTATAGATCGCCTTGAAGGCCCAGCCTCCCAAACTGCAATTACAGTCTTCTTCAATACCAATAACAACAGTTTGAAGATCTCGTGAAAAGACTGGATAGGACAACTTATAGAAAATATTTATTGAGCATGTGGTGTCAATGAGCGACTTTTCGAGACTTCTCTTTCTTCTCCAATAGAAATACAGTTTGCCAGTGTCTACCATAGCGTTTTCGGAGTTCCTTATTTGTGCGTCGATAAAGGACTTTTCATGTGGAAAGTATTTCTCCCCTTTGGCTTTTTCAGGGTCTAATTTTTTGTCATTTACCGCTAAAAATTAAATTTCAATTGTCAATGGAAATTTTTGAAATACCTGAGGCAATGATGAATGCAATTGACAATACAAACAATGGTTTCATTTTATCTGTTTGTGATTAGTCCGACACCAAGGATAATTACAGCAATACCTAAAGAGGCAATACCACAATACAAAATCCATATTAACCGGTTTGGCGCGCTTAGACTGTTTCCAATTGCTGATGCAAAGAAACCACCACTTACCAAAATTGCTGCTAAGGGAAAACCAATTCTAACTATCCATTCAAGGGTAGGGTTTAGGTTAGTTTGGTCTGTCAGAACCTGAGCGATTAGTGAAAGTATTACTAATACTCCTGCGTGTGCATGACCTGCACGGAACATTGATTTTTGAAAATTGGTAAGGGCTACTCCTTCCTGACCTGACAAAATTTTAAGTAAAAAGAAGCCGCCATATTGAATTGTAGGCACTGTCAGCAGAATTATACCGCACATTAATTTTGTTATTGAAGTCATTGTATTGGATTTTTGAGTTGTCAAAGTTATGTTTCTTGCAGAAAATTTTATGTTAGCACTGTCGTCATAGCATGACGCACAACGGTTACGCATTGGCGGTTGTGTCGATATTCGCTGATCAGAAAGTAAGTGCTAATGCTAATTTAAGATACAAAAGCTAGGAAATTATATTTAGATATATGAAACTGCAATATAATAGACCAAAACTTTATCAATATTAATCAACAATTTTAGATTGTAGCACGCGCTACACATGCACCGAAGCTTCGACAAAGGTTGGAAAAACCGCAAGCCATATCATTTGGCTATTCGAACAAGCAATGCAATGTCGCACAAATCAATCCGTTTGGTGGATATCGCCGAGCTTTTCACAAGCGAAGATCGCATACGATCGTACGAAGCACCAAATTAGCAATAGAAGATTGTTTACATCCAATGAAACCAACCTAACTCTAACGTTGATGAATGGCGCTATAATGCATTTTAAGACCGGAGAGAAGCCCGATAATCTTTATGGTGATGATGTTTATGCAGCAGTTATTTACGAAGCATCCAGGTGCCGAGAAGAAGCTTGGCATGCACTTCGAAAATGGAATTCGCATATATTGAAGTACATGGACTTGTTTTTGGAATAAATCGAAAACATCCTGATCTCAAAATGCCTATATAATTTGAGGCTACTCTGAAACAGGGAGTTAATTAGAATTGTGCGGCATATTCTCAACCAACGTCACACCTTCCTGGCTCACCCAACCTCGCTCCGGAAAATCTTTAGCCCAGTCCAAGGGTGCAACATTCCTCGCAATATACCATCCAGGCTCTTCAACCCAATCTAGGAATTTTCGCAGATTTACTTTGACATGAACATCCGCTTCAGATTCCAACAAACGTCTTATCATATACGCATCGCGCTGAAGTCCGTTTACATATGCGACGCTCACAATTGCATTGAAGAGTGGTGTGTGGCCACCAAATCCTTCCTTGTCTACAACAGCCGATGCATTTACATCTGCTTTTTGTTCGAGTAGCCAATCAAAAATTTCACGTTCATCAAAATCAATGGATAAATGCAACAGCGTTGTTCCATCTATCGGTGTACCGTGCAGGCCTGAACGAAGATCATCTGCACAACCAAGTTCCGGTGGATAAATTTCACGATAGCTAAATCGTTTGTTGATTAATTCCGGATCGCGTTTGAAATGGATTTTTAAAAGATTCAAATCTCCACAATGAAAAGCCATTATCGGAGTATCTTGCCACTGATATCCTCTTGCCTTGAATCGTTGTAAAATTGCATGCTTACCCGAAGGATTTCGACTATATGTTTCCAATACCATGGCGAGAGGGGCGAATTTATCACCTCTGCCATCTGTAAACGCTGCACCGGCATCATCCAAAAAACCAAATCCACGTTCATTCAACGTTTCACAACATCCCATTATAATTCCGGCATCCATGACAGCACCATGCTTAAGCAACCATTTTGTTATTTCTATATCCCCATGCAACAAAGCACGCCCGAATGCATGTTGAAAATCTTTTGCGCCGAGTGCTGCAATTGTTTTGACCATATCAAGTCGATTCATATTTGCAGCGTGACTCATCGGAGGTCCCCAGTTGCCACTGAGAACAGGCACATGTAGTAAATTCGGATACGCGATGAGTAACTGCGTAACCGCAGCAGCATCATTATTTCGAATGGCCTGATGAATCAGTTGGGCTGCTGTGTTGCCGGCGATTCGCTCCTTGAGTTGTTTCCACGAGGCGAATCCATATTCGCGCGCAATCACGAATTGCGCGTCGCTCAATTTTAATCGGGGCAATATGTTTTCATCAGTTTCGGAACGAAATTTCTCATACTGGCGCCGGACGCGATCAAACGCTTCTATTGATTTTGCTTTACATTGATTCAGCAATTCGCGCGCTTGTTTTTTTGGAACGTCAAGATGAGGCTGTGCGGGCAGGCCGCGGGAGACTGTAGGCATAACTTTACTTCTTTAGTTTGCCATGTCCGCATCAGGCAGAAGTTAAGTTGATAAATATGTGTTCGAGAACCACACCGGTGAGCTGAGCCCATTTCCGCGGACGGGATGCTTCCGGAAAGCGGAGTGAAGATAGGGATTTTTGCAATCGGACCATCACTATTTTTATCGGTG
>PSRA01000100.1 GCA_003175695.1 Bacteroidota bacterium
CCCTCCGACGCCATCAAGATGGCTCAGAATTTTGAGCATAGCGTATATGACCGGAGTCAGTTGACAAAAATTCTCAATAACCCCGGATCAAAAATTATGGATGGCGTAGAATAATGAGTGGATCAACAATCATATTTTATCTCCTTGCAGCGCTTACTCTCGTGAGTGGATTTCTGGCTGTCACGTCCAGGATGATCTTCCGATCAGCCATCTTCCTTCTTTTTTCACTTTTTGGCATTGCAGGACTTTACTTATGGCTCCAGTATGAATTCATATTCGCTGTTCAGATTGTCGTATATGTCGGTGGTATCGCCGTGTTAATTATATTTTCCATTTTTTTAACACAGAAGTCGGGGGAAGAACTACCCAGTCAAAACAGAAGTAGACGGATTTTGTCTGCATTGGCCGCATTGGCAGGAATGCTTTTGATCCTGACACAGATTTACCAACACAATTTTGTCGGATCAACAGAAAAACCCGAAGAGGTTTCGGTTGCGAGAATTGGTAGCCAGATGCTGGATGTCACGGACCAGGGATATGCATTACCGTTTGAAGTAGTAAGTATGTTATTGTTAGCGGCTATGATAGGCTGCATAGTTATTGCCATGCGGAGTTCGGATAAAAAGCAGGGCAGTACCTAAAATTTAGTTTTAATTTTTAACCCGATTCATATATCGTGCATCCAGGATTGAACCATTTGCTTTTTGTCAGCACGTCGCTTTTTTTTATTGGCGTGTATGGATTCTTTACCAGGCGAAACCTGGTCACCATTTTAATGAGTGTAGAATTGATCCTGAATAGCGTCAACCTCAACTTTATAGCATTCAACAAATATTTATGGCCTCACCGGCTGGATGGCGCTTTCTTCACGGTTTTTGTGATAGCTATTGCGGCCGCTGAAGCGGCAGTGGCCATTGCGATAATTATTAACCTGTACAGAAGCCACCAGTCGATTGATGTGGAAAAAGCGGAAGAGCTGAAATATTGATGCCAGTTGGGTGACCGACATAATTGGAAGACGATATTAAATCAGTATGCCGAATTCATTATATATAGCCTGCATTCCTTTGCTACCCCTGGTTAGTTTTGCATTATTGGGATTATTCGGAACCAGGGTATTCAAAAATCTTTCCGGTCTGCTGGCCACTGTTTTATTGGTGGTCTCAACCATTCTGGCTATTTGGGTTGCCTATAATTATTTTTTTCATTTTGGCCAGGCGAATGGAATTTATCAAAGGATAATTGCCGGCCAGGTTACCTGGCTGAGATTTTCAAGTGAATTGTCCATTGACATGGGTTTGATGCTCGATCCCATTTCCTGCATGATGA
This sequence comes from Bacteroidota bacterium, assembly GCA_003175695.1. Classification (GTDB taxonomy): domain Bacteria; phylum Bacteroidota; class Bacteroidia; order Chitinophagales; family Chitinophagaceae; genus Puia. Next base: position 1,330 of record PSRA01000100.1, read on the forward strand.
TAGTGGTTGTAAGTTTTATCTCGTTGATGGTTCATATTTATAGTCTTTCTTATATGAAAGGGGAGGAGAGGTATCCAACTTATTATGCTTTTCTTTCCCTGTTTACTTTCTCTATGCTTGGGTTGGTATTGTCGTCCAATATGTTTCAGATTTATATTTTTTGGGAGTTGGTAGGGGTGTCATCCTACTTGTTGATTGGGTATTATTATGATAGACCTGGCGCTGTGAAGGCCTCCCAAAAAGCTTTTATAGTTACACGTTTTGCGGACCTGGGATTCCTGATAGGCATTTTGGTTCTATCTTTTTATTCAAATACACTCGACTTCAATACACTCATCGAAAGGCTTACCAATCCTGCTTCTCCCGGTTTAAAGACGGCCCTGGCATCATCTTTTCTTGGCATTTCGGCTATAACCTGGGGCAGCGTGCTGGTCTTTATGGGTGGGGCGGGCAAAAGCGCGATGTTTCCTTTGCATATCTGGCTGCCCGATGCAATGGAGGGACCTACTCCGGTTTCCGCTCTTATCCATGCAGCCACCATGGTAGTGGCCGGTGTATATCTTGTAGCAAGATTATTTCCAGTTTTTTCAATCTCTGCCCCAGCCTCTTTGGATCTCGTAACTTTTGTAGGTGTATTATCTGCTTTGCTCGCAGCATTGATTGCATGCACGCAGACAGATATCAAGCGGGTGTTAGCTTATTCCACCATGTCGCAGATTGGGTTTATGATGTTTTCGTTGGGGGTTGCGCGTCACGGACACGAAGAACAATTGGGTTATTCGGCGTCTATGTTTCATCTTTTTACCCATGCATTTTTTAAAGCATTGCTCTTTCTGTGTGCCGGAATAATCATCCATCTTGTCCATAGCAATGAGATGAATGATATGGGAGGGATAAGGAAGAACCTACCGGTAACACATATCTGCTTTTTAATTGCCTGCCTGGCTATTTCTGGGATCCCGCCTTTCGCCGGTTTTTTTAGTAAGGAAGAAATATTGCAAGCAAGCTGGCAACGAAACAAGGTTGTTTTCTGGATCGCGTTGACCACTTCGGGGATTACCGCCTTTTATATGTTCCGCCTGTACTTTAAAATATTCTGGCATAAACCTTTGGGTCATCAGGCAAGTCATGCTGATACTGCGGAGGGAGATACGATGATAAGATTACCCTTAGTCATTTTGGCAATTGGCTCTTTGCTGACTGGCTTTATTCCATTTGGCCGATTCGTTAGCGCTGACGGAACGCCGGTGCATACTGATTTGAATCTAATATTTTCAGTGGGACCTGTCCTGGTTGGGTTAGCTGGCATTTTTTTGGCCAGATGGCTATACCTGAATAAAAATGATGCGCCAGAAAAAATTAAGAATGGCACGCGAGCATTGTACACTGCCGCTTATCACAAGTTTTATATTGATGAAATTTATGTTTTCATAACCAGGAGGATCATCTTTAACCTGGTTGGAAAACCTGCGGCCTGGTTCGACAGAAATGTGGTGGATGGATTAGTCAACACAACTGGCAATACAACACAAATCGTCTCAAAGAAGATAAAAGGTTTGCAATCTGGAAAAGTGCAAGAATATGCGATTTACTTTTTGCTGGGTGCGGGAGGTTTGGCATTGTTATTTATTTATGGATGGAAATAAAAATTGAATTAAGTCAATTCGAATGAATCTAACGGCCTTATTGGTAATTCCATTACTTACTGCTCTCACTATTTTGTTGTTGCGTCGGCACCATCTCGTTAAATGGACCGCGTTGATCGGTTCCATCATCCAATGTCTTTTATGCTTTGTTCTGGTTGCTGCTTTCAGGAAGGAACAAATAACCTCTCCATCTGATTTCATGTATTTCATCCAGCAGTTTGACTGGCTGCCCGCATGGAATATCAGTTATAAATTGGGAGTAGATGGAATTTCCATTGCCATGATCATGCTAACAGCTTTTGTTGTGTTGGCAGGCGTGCTGGTATCCTGGAATATAGAAAAGATGACGCGGGAATTTTATTTCCTCTTAATCCTGTTGAGCCTGGGAGCCCATGGATTCTTTCTATCTCTTGATCTCTTCATGCAATTCTTCTTTCTTGAAATCGCTGTGATACCTAAATACCTCCTGATAGGAATTTGGGGAAGCGGTAAAAAGGAATACAGCGCAAATAAATTGGCGCTCATGTTAATGGGAGGATCCGCACTCGTGCTGGTTGGAATCCTGGCGCTATATTTTTCATCTCCTGACAAGACTTTTGACATCGTACGACTATCTGAAATTCATTTTTCCACTCGCACGCAAAGGATTTTCTTCCCTTTCTTATTTGTGGGCTTTGGAATTTTTACTGCTTTATTCCCTTTCCATACCTGGGTGCCAGATGGCCATTCATCCGCACCCACCGCGGGATCTATGTTTCTTGCTGGCATTTCCATGAAATTGGGAAGCTATGGTTGTTTGCGGGTGGCCACTTTTCTGATGCCGGAAGCTGCCAGACAATATTCGCCCACCATCATTGTACTATCGTGCATCGCTATCTTATATGGAGCGTTTGCCACGATGATGCAGAAAGACCTGAAATACATGAACGCTTATTCTTCGATCAGCCATTGCGGTTTTATTCTGCTGGGGATTGGGATGTTGACGAGAACTGCTATTATCGGCTCTGTGATGCAAATGGTTTCGCATGGACTAATGACCGCTCTATTCTTTGCCGTAATTGGAATGATATATGATCGAACACACACCCGAATGATCAACGAAATGGGAGGTCTTATGAAAATGATGCCCATGATCAGCACGGCATTCTTCATCGCCGGCCTCTGTTCGCTCGGATTGCCAGGCCTAAGCGGATTTGCAGCAGAGATCACGGTATTTATTGGTTCCTGGCAGCGCACCGGCCTTTTTTACAGAACTGCGACGATCATTGCCTGCATGTCAATTGTAGTAACGGCCGTGTATATACTGAGAGCTATCAGCCAAACACTGATGGGCCCGTTAAAAAATCCAGCTTTTGGCAATATTAAGGATGCAAACTGGAATGAAAGGTTAGCAGCAGTTGTTTTGATTGCCGGAATTGTACTGATTGGAATGGCGCCTTATTGGTTGAGCGAATTGGTCAGGGGTGGCGCCGATATTATTGCGGGAAGGCTTATGTCGAAATGAGCTGGCGAGCGATGGCGTTGTGAAGAAAAGTCCGATGATGTCCGTTTCGTTTCAGACGAGTGATATTACAAAATATGAATGATTATTTGGTACTGATGAAATCTGAATGGTTGATCACCATCACCATTTTTCTTCTGCTGATATTAAAAGTAAGAGGGGAAATGAGAAGTGACAGGTTATTGTCAATCGCGCAGGTCATGTTATTAATTGCCACCATAGTCGGATTTTTATTCAATCGCTATGGCAGGTTATTTGGCAGCATGTATTATACTAATCCATTAATTGGTTTTCAAAAAGCACTTTTGACACTGGCTACTTACCTGATTTCATTATTGTGTGCTGACTGGTTTAAAAAGACGCAACACCTGGCAGAATTTTTCATATTGATGCTGACTGCACTATTGGGCATGTTCCTTATGATTTCGAGTGGCAATCTCCTGATGTTTTATTTATCTCTGGAGTTGTCAACAATTCCTGTCGCAGCGCTAGCCAATTTCGACCTTGAAAAAAGGATTTCTTCGGAAGCTGCCATGAAGATGATTCTATCATCCGCATTTTCTTCCGGGGTCCTGCTCTTTGGCATTTCTCTTTTTTATGGTGCAACCGGAACAATCAGTTTTTCCGCCATGTCCAACCATTTGAGTGGCGAACCGTTGCAAACGCTTTCTTTCATTTTCCTTTTCACTGCATTTGCGTTTAAGCTTTCTGTTGTTCCTTTTCACTTGTGGACAGCAGATGTGTATGAAGGATCTCCCATAGCCGTTACTTCATTTCTATCTGTAGTTTCAAAATCGGCATTTGCTTTTGTTTTTCTCATTGCGATTTATAAAGTTTTCTATCCACTGGAAAAAACATGGTATTGGCTATTGGTTATCACTTCTATTGCGACGATGGTAATCGGTAATTTATTCGCCATCCGGCAACAGAACATGAAAAGATTTCTTGCCTATTCATCTATTGCCCAGGTCGGATTTGTTTTAGTGGGCGCCAGTGCAGGTATGTCTTCAGGAACATCCTCAGTGGTGTATTTTATGCTGATATATACATTCTCAAATCTTGCCGCATTTGGTGTCGTGTCTATCATTTCGGAACGTTCGGGCAAAGAAAACATGACCGATTACAAGGGCCTTTCCCGCAGCAATCCTTTTTTGAGTTGGGTAATGGCATTGGCTCTGTTTTCATTGGCTGGCATTCCGCCAACGGCGGGATTTTTTGGCAAACTTTTTCTGCTTACAGCCGGTGCATCGAGAGAAAATTATTGGTTCATAGTGATTGCGACTTTGAATATGATCATATCGTTGTATTACTACCTGAGGGTAGTGAGATCCATGTTTATGGAGAAAAATGATAATCCGATTCAGTCTGTCGCGATTGAGAGATCGGTTTATTTTGGGTTGATACTTTGTGGTGTGGGGATTGTGGTAACGGGACTATTCAGTTGGTTATATCAATACATTGTCTCCCTGATCTGAACTTTTGAGCGACAATCGAATTATAATAGAAGAAAAGAATTTATGGCTATCAACCAAAATCATTTATTTGAGGAGTTAAATGGCGTGAAATGCGGCATTGCGGAGAAATTGGTGAAGCCAGATCGTGTAAAGTTCCTGAAGGAGTTGCTTGAATTGAATCATTATACAGTTGTAGTTGCGCCAACTCCGCCACCCAAGGTAGCTGCTGCTCCAGTGGCCACTGCAGAAACACCAGTAAATCCACCACCTCCGCCTCAACCTGAAACTTTTACTGTCGGAGTCACCGATATTACTTTCAATCCAATCAATGCCATTTTTGGAAGACTGTTAAGAACGAAAGATGGGCATGTAGTTACACTTGCTTATTGGCAACAGAGAGATTCAATAGCGCATGATGATGTGCCGTATTTTGATAAGATGCCCTGAGAATTCTGTTACATCCCGCCTGAGACTGGACAAAGGAGGCGCAAAGGTAACATCGTGCTACCCTTGCGCCTTTTCGTGAAACAGCATTTGCAGGCACTTTTTGGCAAGGCTTTCAATTTCATTTCGAATTTTAGTGCCTTTTATCTACTTTTGCATCCCATTGGCGGGGTAGCTCAGGCGGTTAGAGCGCAGGATTCATAACCCTGAGGTCATGGGTTCAACTCCCATCT
>PSRA01000048.1 GCA_003175695.1 Bacteroidota bacterium
GTACCCGTCATCATTTTATTCAACCAGTATTTTGCCTCATGACAAAGAAAAAGCGGTAGCACTGGGCGCGTCAGGTTCCTGATAAAACCTCCATCCCTGCCTGAATTGGTGAAGGAATTGAAACAGATTCTTTGATGAATCAAAAGTGAACACTAACGCCATCGGTTTTTTGAAATTAAACTTTGTCTCACACCGATAGCTTGGAATTATTTAGCCTTGTAAAGCGCCTGATCTTAATCAACAACTGTGAAAGCAATGTTTTTTTCCACACTGAAAAAGATATTAAAAATTACTGGCATTGTTTTAGTCGGTTTGCTCGTTTTATTATTCCTGGCTCCTTACATTTTTCCCAATACAGTAGAAAAAAGTGTAAAGCAATGGGCAAACAACAGCATTAAGGGTGAATTGAATTTTTCCAAAGTAAGACTTAGCTTTTTCAATCACTTCCCTTCTCTCACAATAAGCCTGCATGATTTTACCTTGAAAGGCTCAAAACCTTTTGAAAAGGATACCTTAATTCAAGCTGACAAAATTTCCTTTGGTATTAATGTAAGGAGTTTGATTTTCGATAAAGAAGTTACCATTGATAAAATCATTCTTGGCAGGGCTTTGGTGAATGTGCAGATCAATGAAAAGGGAGAAGCGAATTATAATATTTACGAATCGAGACCTTCCAATAAACCGAGCCAGGACAGTTCCAGCGCCTCTCTTAAATTAAACAGGATCATCATCAGGCAATCTCACCTGATTTATAATGACAGGTCCGTACCCATGTCATTCGAAGCAAAGAATCTTAATTATGAAGGTCGGGGCGATCTGAGCAAAGCAATTTTTGGACTCCGGTCGCAAATCAGCATCGATTCTCTCAATTTTATTTTGAAAAACCAATCCTATCTCACTCATAAAAAAATTGATGCAACCTTGGTAACAAAGATCAACACTAATTCTCTCGCCTTTGTTTTCGAAAAAAATGATCTCAGGATAAATAAACTTGCCCTGCAGTTCAGTGGTAAGCTTGATTTTTTAAAAAATGGATATGAGATCGATGCAGCCGTTAGCACGAACGACAGCAAAATATATGACCTCATCACCGCCTGCCCCCCTCAATATCTCGATTGGCTGGAAAAAACAAAAGTAAAAGGGACGGTTTCGGCTTTGCTGACGATGAAGGGAAGATACATTGCCTCAACAAACCAAAATCCAACTCTTCGTCTCTCTATGAAGGTGAGAGATGGTTATATTTCCTACCAGGATGCACCCGTGCCGGCATCCAACCTGCGGGCTAACCTGGATGCCAGTTTTCCTTCTTTTGATACGGACAGCCTTCGGCTAAAAGCAGATTCTGTAAGGTTCACGCTGGACAAAAATTATTTTTTGGGTCAGTTTGACATTACAGGCCTCGATGAGCCAACCATTCATGCAAAAGCTGATGGAGATATTGATTTAGAGCAGTTGAATAAAGCGCTTGGTGTACAGACTATCTCAGCAAAAGGAAGATTACAACTAAAATTAAACGTTGATGGAAAATATGCCAGGGGTGTTCGGGGTGGCAATTTTAGAAAGAAAGATTCCGGTATTGTCAGTATCCCCAATTTTGAAATGAATGCTTCGCTCCATAATGGGTACCTTAAATATAAAGATCTTCCCAACCCCATTACCGACATATATCTTATCATTCATTCGAGCTGCAAGGATAATCGGTACGAAAATGTTCAAATAAGCCTGGATACACTGCAGGCTAAGACGTTGAACAATTTTATCCTGGGATCGGCCAGGATCACCCGGCTAAAAGATCTTCCTGTAGAGGCCCATCTGCTTGGCAAAATCAATTTGGCCGACATAAAAAAGTGTTATCCACTCGATAGTCTTGAACTGAGCGGAATCTTAGATCTACAAATCAACTCGCACGGCAAATATGCACCTGAAAAAAAACTTTTTCCTTTGATAAAAGCAAATATCGGCCTGACCAATGGCCTCATTCAAACGCGCTATTCTCCCGTTCCAATTGAAAACATTGATCTTACAGCCACCGCAACCGACGGCGACGGCACTTTAAATAGCCTGGAATTGCGCTTGGAGCCTTTGAGGTTTCAATTAGCAGGTAATCCATTTGTTCTTCACGCTCACCTGGCACACTTCAATGACTTATTCTACGACGTCCAGGCTAATGGCGAGCTCGACATTGGTAAAATTTACCGGGTTTTTGGCGTGCGCGATGTCAACCTGGAAGGATATGCGAAGATGAATGTGGTCTTTCGAGGCACACAAAGTGATGCCCTGAATGGGCAATTGGATAAGATTCATCATGCAGGTAAAGTTGAAATTAAGAATCTAGGGATCACACATGTGTATTTTCCCAAGCCTTTCATTGTCCAAACGGGAGCCTTCAGCTTCAGGGATGACAAAATGTGGTTTGATCAATTTGAAGCGCATTATGGAAAATCGGATTTCAAGCTTGATGGATACCTGGAGGATGCCATTGGGTATTTTCTAATGGGAAGGAAAATGCTAAAAGGAAACTTCAACCTGAAATCAAATGTATTTTCTGTTGACGAGTTTACCGCTTTTTCAGGTTCGGCCGCACCGAAAGGTTCAACCACAAAAACTGCTGATACGTCATCAGCAAAAGGTTCCGGAGTTGTGATGATCCCGGAAAACCTCGACCTGACCATCCATGCCGAAGCAACGCGGGTTGATTATAATAACCTGGATATCCGCAATTTTACAGGTGGCCTTACCATTCAAAGCGGGAGAATTCAATTAAATGAGACCAGCTTCAACATGATTGGTTGCTCAGTGAATATGGATGGATTATACGGACACTCCTCTCCTACGCGGGCATATTTTGAATATCATCTGCAGGCACGAGACTTTGATGTGAATAAAGCTTACAATGAAGTGAAGATATTTCACGATTTGGCCAGCTCGGCAGCCAAAGCACAAGGGATCATTTCGCTGGATTATCATTTAAAAGGTAGACTCAACGAGAATATGTATCCGATTTATCCTTCGCTAAATGGAGGAGGCGTGGTATCAATAAAAAATGTCAAGGTAAAAGGCCTGAAATTATTTAATGAAGTGGGTTCAAAAACAAACAAGTCTGAAATCAATGATCCCGAGCTTTCAAAGATTGATTTGAAATCAAACATTAGGAACAACATTATTACACTCGATCGGGTCAAATTCAAGACCTCCGGCTTCAGGATCAGGCTGGAAGGCCAGTCTTCATTTGACGGCAAACTGAATCTCAAAATGCGAATTGGTCTGCCGCCCCTGGGAATAATCGGAATTCCCCTGACCGTCACCGGTAGTTCAGATAATCCAAAGATCAAGTTAGGGAAGAATGATAAGGAGGAGTTGGAAGAAAAAGAAGATACCGAGTAGAGTTGACAGTCTTTAAATTTATAACTGCCCAATTTTCTTTTGAAAAGGTAGAACCTTAAGACTGTAAACTAACAACTTACACCTGTCAACTATCCTCAATGAATTTTCTTGAACACTATCATTTCACTTTCTTTCTTCGTAACCGTTGCAAAAAAATTCCGCAGGCTTTCATAATCTTCCGGAGAAAAAACTGCTTTGTTTAGAGAAAGCCTGTATCGAAATTGAATATGACCATCAGCCATGGCCATTGAATATTCAAATGAACCATCCCCGTCATTTAAAAGTACTTTAGTTGATTTTGGTAGCTCCTCCACTTGGTATCCTTTTGGTAACTCCATGTCCAATACATATGCCTTGTTAAAGCAATTCTGCAATTGTACAGGATATTTTCGCACACTTGCAATAAATGGGTTAACCACTTTTAGTTGTCCAATCAATGGATCAAAATAAACTGTTTGATCATTATTAACTGAAAAATCAACCGTGTAATGAATCGAAGCGGGCTCGTCCTTGGCTTTCAAATTATCTACGGATTGAGACTTCATTCGAACCTGGAACAGGTAGGACTTTGTTACATCAGCAAAATAATCTGAGGTTTTGTTGTTCTGCATCCATTTTCTTAACTCGGCAGATTCATTATAGCCCGGATTATAAGAACAGTCTGCTTCCAGGGAATCCTTTCCTACGTTGTATATGAAAATAGTACGCATGGAATTTTCTTTTGCAGAGTCTGGCGGAAAATTTACAATGTAGGGAATGGTGTCAATGACCATCGCCGAACCATTGTAACAGGCAAACGGAATCTTCCCGAATGCTGAAAAGCGAGTGGATGCATCCAGGTAATATGAATGTTTATTTAGCAAAAGTTGTACGACTACATAATCTACTTTGTCCATGACAGGGTACTTCGAATTCAAAAGTCCATTTGACCTGGTGCTTAGGGCTACCGGATAAGCATGGAAACCTGCGTTGCGCAACATCTCCAGCAGTAACAAATTTAATTCTCCCTTGCTGCCTTCTCTTTGATAGAATACACGTTGCAAATCACTATCCCAAGCCCACCAGTCTTCATCATTGCACCTGAAGGTATCCCTGACATAAGCAAATAATTTCCTGGCTTTTTCGAGGGAATCGACAGAATTTGAAACAATATTCTTTACCTCAAAACGAAGCCAAAGACTATCTTTTACTACCGGCCCCAATCGCCGGCGGGATAACATCAGCCTAGACGCTTGTTCCCAGGTCACATAAAAGGATGCCGAGGAGAGGTTATTGCGTGGGTAATAAGATAATTGAAAATCAATCCTGGATCTATAACTGTCTTTATCATAAACAAAGGATTCTTCTTTCAAGGGTGGTACGTCCTTCATAGCCCACCTTTTTGTGAAAATCAATACTTCAATATTTCCTCTCCCATTCCAGATCTCTTTAGAAGCAGAATCGCTTGAAGTTTCATAAAAGGGAAGATTACCTTGTTTTGAGACCGCATAATTAAAATTGTCAGGAATAATTATAGAATATTCGCTCCACAGCACAGGGTAATCTCTCTGAAATTCCCATGTTGGAATGGTAGCGATATCCCAATACTTTTTTGTATAACTATATTCTACTATCGAGCCAATTTTGGCATTTGGAAAGGTGAACTTCTCCACCACCCTATTGCTATTTTTGGAAGTCTCCAAAAAGAATTCCTTGTCTGCCAGCGGTGTCGCCTCAACTTTTCCGTCCACCAAATTATAAGTCGTTGCTTTTAACGATTTCAATTTGCCATTGCCATTGTCCTCGGCAGAAAACGACAATGTTTGAGTCAAGTTATCAAATCCGGTTTTGCTTAAAATCTTAACCCTTCTTATGCATTTGTACACAAGCTTCCATTGGTTATCGATATTTTCTATACTTGAAATTCCAACATCCGCCAATATCACCGCCCCGGTTCCGGTATCGATAAGTGGTGATTTGATATTAAAATCTCCTGCAGTTATTTTATCGAGATGAAAAACGTCTGCCTTTTGAGCCTTATCAGTGAGCGAACAGATGGTTAGAAAAAAAATAAATATGTTTCGAAAATCTGGTTTTGGCCAAGAGATATCCATACATGTTAGTTAGGATGTAGAGAAATGGTCTTATTTCAAACAAAAGCGGAAAATATATTGGATTTTCGGGAAATCAAAATTTTGATGAGTTTCATGCTTTAATGATTACAAAGATTACTTCGAGGCCCGTTCTCCTTAGAAAAACTCGCCCAAATTTAAATACCATCCAAATGAATTTTGTCCAAATGCAAAATCTAATGCCAGGTTGGTATTTGATCTTTTATTAAATTTTACACGCAATCCAAATCCTGCTGCCGGCTTCACGTATTCAAATCTGTTAGAAACAAGTTCAGTATATGACTGGGCATTCGCAAAAGCTACCGCACCCCACAAACCATTCGATGTAATATCAATTCTCCATTCCATCTCTCCATAGAGCATTTGTTTGCCGCAATACCGCATTAAAGAATATCCTCTTGCAGTCCTTCCACCGAGATCAAGACGCGAACCTGGAAGGTTTAGGTAAGGAACATCCCCAAATGTTCCCCAATAGATTCCCCAGATGGCAAGGATGGATCGCCAGGATGAACTCAATGGAATATATTTTCGGTTATCGAAATATATGGAACTCCATGAATAATCATTATTCAAAGCCGGTGGGTTCGCTCTAAACACAAGTAAAGAATAAAATCCATCTGAAGCATTGATTGAGTTTTTTCTGCTATCAATCAGTATGTTAAAAGTCAAACCCGTGGAAGTAGTCTGACTACCGGTTCCAATCCCGTAGGTTGCAAAAGGGCTGGATCCAGAATGGGTCCAATTGTCCTTTACATTGTAAAAATAATCGAGGTTGTATCCGGCACCGAGGTAAAAACTTCCAAAAATCCGCCGGTTGAGGTTTAAGTAAACGCGTATATACTGGTAGTCTACTTCGTTTTTATTTTCTTTAGAAGTGTTTGTTCCCAATCCGTAGGTTTCAATTCCGTTCTGCGCAATCCTCAGTTCACCATTGGCATTCCAATTACTTCCACTGAACCATATGTTTGGAGTAATTATAAAACCACTTCGACTTGAAAAATTAGTATAGGGAATAAAATAGACATTGGAGATTTTAGTAGTTGATTTAGGTCCGGCGTAAAAGGCCGCATTAACGGATGACACAACAACCTGCTTTCCACCATTGGCCGTACTGGCGAGGGGTATAACAGAAAATATGAGGTTATTCTTGCCCCTGTTCTCCTTCTTGGTTTCCCACCCCGTGATTTTTAGAAAAATATCGACCAGGTCTTTCTGCGCTGCCATCGCAGAATCCATGTGTTGATTTTGCGCAACCAGGGGATTTCTCGAAGAAAAAACAATTGCCAGAATAAAAAGGTATTTTGACCAGGATCTCAAACCAGATATTTGATGCTTATATTCCGACACACCCAATGCAATGGGGGTCAAAATGTCTCCTGCGCTCCCAGATAAAATCCCACCGCCTTATTTGCAACTCCTACATCCACCTGCAACCTGGTGCGTGTAGATTTATCGAGCATGACTCTCAAGCCTCCTCCATATGCACCGCGCAGGTAGTCGAATAATTTTATGTTGTCTCCCTTGCTGGCTGCCGTGGTTCCATTTACAAACAAAACACCGCCAAGGATTCCGGTATTCACAGAAATGGGAAACCGATATTCAGTTTCCCCATATACAAGTTGTTCCCCCCTGAATTGACCAAATGTATAACCACGTCCACTCCTTTGCTTTTGGTCATAACCAATTGCCGGCAAAAGCAAATAGGGAGAGACCCCACTGGCAACAAATTCTCCATACGTCCAAAAAGCAAGAATATGACGATGGTTTTCATCAAAAGACAGATAAGTTCGGAATTCTGTAAGTAAAACCGAGCTGCTCCTGGTGCTACCGAATCCGGTTGGATTTATTCTGTAATTGATATTTCCATAATATCCTTTATAGGGGTTGACCTGGTTGTCTCTGCTGTCATATAGCAGATTCAGGCTTAACCCGACAACTGAATACTTGCTCGGATCGAAACCATGTTTTACACTGTAGTTATAATGATAAGCAAATAGTGTATCATGGTCGTCAAGTTTGACTTCCGTAATATTTGAAAAATGATCATAATGAAATCCCAAACCGGCAAAGAAGTTTTTAAACAGGCTCCAGGAACCGGTTTCATGGAGCCTGATCAAAGTGTATTTGAGCGGATCACCCAAACTGTCTTTCAGCGTTGGTATGCCGTTTATGCCAATCCCGGTTCTTAATGGGGATATGCGTGTACCCAGTCCATAGGTTATTTCATTGTTAACCTGGTATCGCCAATCACCGTTCAAAACTAATCTGTCCTTGGCAACAAACAGGTTGCTTTTCATATTGAGGTTGACCTGATTTTTAGTTGAATAAGTTGCACTGGCATTGACAGAAGACATGCGCTCACTTCCTTTACCAGCCCTGTAAGCGTAAGTGAACCCCAATCCGTAAATAAAACCTGCAGTAGGGTTAGAGGCAATGATAGGCACCGGCAGGAAAAAAGAAGTCTTCACCGGCCTCGGCTTGATCCATTTTTTTTGAATGAGCCAATCCCTCATATCCATCTGTTCAAAATGCCTGGCTTTCTTGGAACTGTCTGCCTGACAAAACACAAAGAATGGGAAAAGACCCACTACCAGGATCAACAGCAGCGTTTTAGTCATGCAGCAAGATTTATTCGAAATAGGCCTGTTGCTTTGAGTGATTGATTTACAAACTTAACCATTATGAATTGACAAAAAAAGGAAGCGAAATGAAACAACAGCTTTACCGTTAAATCTTGTACAATTGAAAGATTTAGCCCCCTAATACAATGACCTAATTCTCCCCTATTCATATACGTGAACACAACAATCGGGTAGAGTGAAAGACTGGTCACCTGAATAAAATCAAAGAAGGCGCCTGCAAGGCAAAGATGTTGAAGCCGAAAGTTGCAATGGAAGTTATCTGAAAGAAAAATGTTTGAGGCGCGCCGGCTACCTGGGGAAGATAATTCGCCGAAAACTGGAGTGTGTTGAAAGCGAGGTTTTCGTTTCTGACATTGAAGCCCAGGCCAATTCCTGAATACAGTGGGCTCTTGAACAGGTTTTCACTTTTGCCTGCCAGCAAAGAAGTCTGGAATTGCGCAAAGAAATTAAACTTAAATCCATATATGCTTATCGGGCTATAATAATTTGTTTGCGTGCTCAGGTTCAATCTTTGAAAACCATTGAGCAAAGAATTCCTGTAACCAAAGATGCCATTTTCTCGGTTGATGTTAACCGGTAGGTACAAAACCGGATTGGGACAAATGATATAATCACCATGGATGAATTGCCGGAATTTAGGCCCGCTTAAGCGAAATAAATTACTGTAGTAGTCAAATTGAACACGGATCACTGCATCTTCAGACTTTCCATTGTACCAAAAAGTTCCCACCCCCAGGTAAGTACTGATTACATTTTTTCCCTTGAACCAATATTTCTGGCCTTCAATAGCAGAATAAGTTCGTTTTCTCCCCACCCATTCGTCAAGGCCGAGCGAAGTGCCTGCGTTATATCCAATTGGAACGTCCTCAGTTTTACCAAATCCAAAAAAGTAATTTGTCTTGAAGAAGTCCTGGTGGAAAAGAACAAACTTACTCAGGACATAATGATGATCGTTATAGTAGATATTGTTTTGGTATTTTGCCTGCGATGGCGTTTTACTGAAGATCATGTTAAAGGTTCTCAATTCCACGGCAAGATTGGGTTTATTGGTATTTATGCCATTATTTTTAAATTGATTCCTGAAGTTGTAACCACCCCACAGGTCAATGATGTTGTACTTATAATTCCGATAAAGACTGTCGGGCAGTAAATAAATGTTAACAGAAGAGTTGGCCGCAAAGGTGGCTCCGCCTGTAAATTTTGCCCATGAACTGTACAGTGGTCGGTTTATCGTCAGAAAATAGGAACGTTCGTATACTCCTGAATCAACAGTCGTTCTGTCATTTAATGCGCTTATACCGACTGAAATATCTGCAAACGATCCGGCCACATTATACTTGCTATATGCGACACCCGCACGCCATTGCGGACTGATTTTTTCGTCCCATCGAAAGCCAACAGTAACACGCTGGCCGGCCCCTAACAAATTCGTATTGTATGCGGTTGCCGCCATTGATTGGGGACTGAAGTCCGCAACACTTCCGCCGTATTCAAAAATATCCTTTGTTACAACTACAATATCGATCGAATCGGAGTTCTGATAACCGTTGATTACATAAATTCTGGCATCCTGGATGAATGGCAGATTACGAAGGTACCTTTCATTGTCCACCAATTTATAAGCATTCACGGTGTCGTTTTCCTTAAAGAACAAGGATTCACGAATCATCCATTCTCTTGTATCAAAATGCAGTTTGTTCGCAAAACGTACCAGCTTGGATGGATTGTACGATGTGTCTTCAATCAGGGTTCCGAATACTTTCAGACGATTGTAATAAATATAACGAATGATATTGCCTTTGTAAGGAGCAAAATTGCCCTGCCTTCTTTGGAAAGTAACACTATCGGGAGTCTGGGGCGGTGCATTCTCATTTGACAACTTTGAAAGCAACGAATCACGCTGTTGCTTATCTGTCATAATATTGAAATATTTGGCGATCCCCTTGTGTGGCTTTGGGTTGGGGACAGTGTCAATAATTCCAGCATTGAACGGCATGAAATTCCTGTCAAATTCAAATAAGGGACGAGTCCGATTTGCAAACAAATTGCCGCCCAGAAAAAAAATGAAACAAAATATGCTATAAATAGAGGCTTTCAAATTGGTAGAGTCTGTAATAGTGTATCACATTTTATTCCAGCGTATTTCTCGACAGGAAGGCAAACTTGCAGGGTGTGCTGAAAAACTGGGTGGGTTTTGGCAGTTTTTAAGTCATTTTGTTGTAAATAAAATTTAAATTGTGTGATTGGGGAAATAATTAATGTTAAATATTGCAGCCCTCTAATTTTCAATTTTTTAGACCCTAAAATAATAATTATTCAAAATGCGTTTATTAAATAATTTTTTGCCTGGATCCCAAAGCAAATGAAAGGTTTTCCAGGATCTAACCCCGACGCTCGCAAACTTTTACCTTCAAGATGAACCAGGAAACCCAAAGCTGGCCAAACCGTCCCATTAAAGCATTCTACCTGACTCTGCTGGCCATTTTCCTTCTGTTGCAGACTTCAAGCGCTCAAAAGCCCTTTCAGCTTGTTCGCCTAAAAACCGGTAACATCAGCCCGGAATTAAATCTGCTGAACCCCAAAAATACTCCTGCGTCGCTGGCAAGAACACGATATAAGGACAAATATTATGCTATCATTCAATTTAGAAATAGACCTTCTTCGGCGGAGAAAACTGAATTGGCTTCCCAAGGGGTACGGCTATTTGATTATCTCCCGGGCCAGGCGTTTCTCGCAGAAGTTGCTGACAGCAATGCGTTCAGCCTGCTGAGCAATCGAATCAATTTGGCGATATATGAACTTCCATCGTCACTTAAAATTTCAAGTAAATTATCCGGGGGAAATGAGGGGCTTCCAATTGCTGTCTCCTTTTTTGGATCTATTGACAAGCAAACGGTAAAAAAAGACTTGGCGGATGCCGGCGCTTCAATTCTGGAAACGAAAATTCAACCCGCACATGTCATTTTCATTCATGCTTCCCAGATTGTACTTTTAAAAATCGCTACCATTCCCTACGTATCCAACATTAGCCCTCAATCTCTCATCGATGTTCCGTTAAACTATAATAACCGCGCTATTCACGCCATTGATGCATTGAGTGCATCGACAGGAAGAAATCTGGATGGAAAAAGCGTTACTCTTGGAATTGGCGATAATGGAGACCCATCCACTCACATTGATCTTTCAAGACATTTGATCCAAAGGAATGCATTGACAATAGGTTCGCACAGCACACACACATCCGGAACAATGGCCGGAGGTGGAATCATTAACCCTAAATACAAGGGCATGGCTCCTAAGGCCACTATTGTGAGCCAATATTTCAGTGATATAATTGTCAATTCTCCAGTATACATCAATGACTACAATATGGTCATTACAAGCAATTCCTACTACACTGGCGCAGATCTTTGCCCCGGTGACGGAGAATATGATGCGGTAAGTAATTATGTCGATTCGCAGATGAATGCCTTGCCCAAACTTTTACACGTAATTGCGGCCGGCAATGATGGCACTCTCACTTGTGGTCTTTACCCCTCTTCATTTGCGACCATAAAGTCGGGGCTTCAGTGCGGCAAGAACGTTTTGACTGTAGGCAATTTGAATAATCTCACATACGTCAATGCGACCACCTCAAGCAAAGGTCCTACTATGGATGGCAGATTAAAACCGGAAATTGTTGCCGGTGGAGTAACTATCAGGTCTACCCTACCGTATGATAATTACGGAAACATGAGTGGAACAAGCATGTCCTGCCCGACTACTGCAGGAGCAGTAGCACTGTTATACCAGCGATACAGACAATTACATGGCGGCACAGATCCACCTGCGTCGTTGATCAAAGTTTTGACTTGTAATAGTGCAGATGATATAGGCAACCAAGGTCCGGATTTCACTTACGGTTTTGGGATGCTCAATGCGCGGACCGCGGTAGAATCCATGGAGAACAATCAGTATTTCCAAAGCGCCATATCGCAGGACCAAATTTTAACCCACACGATAAATGGTTTGCCTGGCGGTTCTTACCAATTAAAGATCATGCTTTACTGGCCCGACGCAGCAGCCGCGCCTTTTGCTGCATCGAGCCTCGTCAATAACCTCGACCTTACAGTCAATTCCCCTGACGGAATTGTTCATCATCCGCTTATACTGGACTCTAGTCCCACTTCTATCAACAACATCGCAGTGGAAGGCGTAGATAGCATTAATAACATTGAACAGGTTGTCATCAATAATCCACCCCCGGGAAATTTTACTATCCAGGTGAAAGGAACAAATATTCCGTCTGGTCCTCAGAATTATGTAGTGGCTTATCAAATCATTAATCCATCTGTAACGGTGGAATATCCATTCGGAAACGAAACCTGGGTTCCTGGAGAAAATGAAACGATCCGATGGAGTGCCTATGGAGGTGGTAACAATAATTTTACGATTGAATATTCGATTGACGGAGGTGCCACCTGGAATACGATCAACAACAATGTTCCATTTTCCAACCGGTCTTATTCCTGGACTGTTCCAGCCACTGCAACCAATGCAGCTCTTATCCGGGTGACAAGAAATGGTACTGCGTATGCGGATGCCAGTGACTATCCATTTACCATCCTCGGGCAACCGACCCTTTCTGCCTGGAGGGTTTGCAGAGGCTACACACAATTGATTTGGAATACCATACCATCCGCCACACAATACGAGATCATGATGCTAAAGAGCGACAGCATGCAAACTTTTGCAACAACGACTGACACTTCTTATCTCGTTGCAGGGCTGAATCCTGATACCACGTACTATTTCAGTGTAAGAGCTGTTAATAATGGAAATCCCGGAAGGCGTGCGCTTGCTTCGACTGTTCAACCTAGTTTGGGCCCTTGTTCCCTGCCGGCTTTTAATTATGATTTCACCATTGACGGCCTGAATTCTCCCCAAACGGGTAGACTGAATACCTCCACTCAACTCGGAGTGGCTTCGCCAAATGTCAGAATCAGGAACCTGGGAACACTCAGATCTGTCAGTCCATATAATGTTTCGTACCAGGTAAATAATGGCCCCGTAATTACGGAAACCAGCAATACGCCAATCGGGCTTGGTAGTGTTTCGAATTTCAGTTTTTCGAATGCTGGCAGCTTCGATTTTTCAGCTGCAGGCTCATACTCGATCAAAGTCTGGGTAGATTATCCCGGAGATCCTCAATTACTTAATGACACATTTCAAACGACCATCAAACAATTGGGAAATAATCCAATCGTATTAAATCCCACATTTCTTGAGGGTTTTGAAAGTGCTGCAGCGGCATCCTATACAACTCCAACTTTCGGATTAGATAGCCTCGATCGATTTGATTTTTCCAGCAGCAGCACCAATGGCAGGGCCAGGACATTTGTAAACACAGGATTTGCCCGCTCTGGCAACCGGTGTGGCATTCTTGATCAAATTCAAAATACCGGCACCATGTCAGCTGATAGTCTTGTAGGAACATTCAATCTATCCGGCTATGGTTCAGCAGATCAAGTCTGGCTGGATTTTTATTACCGAAACCAGGGTATTGATTTTAGTGCCCCGGGCAACAGGATCTGGATCAGAGGCAATGACCAGGCCGCCTGGATTTTGGCAGACACTTTATCCATTAATCCGGACGATTTTGGACTGTATAAACCTTTTAAAAGCATCGACGTAACGGGCATTCTTTCCAATGCCTCTCCAGCCCAGGTGGTGAGTAGTAGCTTCCAGGTTAAATTCGGAGAGCAGGGATTTACTTCCGTCACTTCGGTTATCCCCGACGGTGATCTGGATGATGGATATTGTTTTGATGACATCACACTGACAAAATCATCCAATGACGCCGGAATTCTTTCGCTGGTCCAGCCGTCCCTGTCAAGTAGTTGCACGCTGACCAACGCGGAAACGATCACTACCACGGTAAAGAATTATAGCTCTATAGAACTGGACAACATTCCGATTACCTATGCACTGGATGGCGATACTGTCACAGAAACTATCGCAGCGTTATTGCCCTACCAAACCATTGCTTACAGCTTTAGTCAGAAAGCGGATATGTCCGCATGGAAAGATTATCGCTTATCCATTTGGGTTAGTTACCCGGCGGATAACTACCGAAAAAATGACAGCCTTTCAAATATTGACATTCAAACGACTCCTCTGATTAGCCAGTTCCCCTACCTGGAGGGATTTGAGAATAACGATGGCCATTGGTACACGCGCGGAATACACGACGACTGGCAATGGGGAACCCCCACCAAGACAATTATCAACAAGGCCGCCAATGGAACCAAAGCCTGGGTTACAAAACTTACTGGCAACTACAGCGGCAACGAGCTTTCATATTTATATTCTCCATGCTTCGATCTGAGCAGCCTGACCAAACCGGTATTTTCATTCAGCCATATCTTTCAGATGGAAGATAATTGCGATTGCGATTATCATTGGGTGGAATATAGCACGGATGACTCAGTCTGGATAAAACTCGGAAATACAACAGGTGGTACCAATTGGTATGACAATGCCGCCAGGAATGCCTGGCAGTTGTCAAACATGATCTGGCATGTATCCAGTTTTGATATTCCTGTCAATCCATCCAGGATCCGTTTCAGGATAGTGATGAAAAGTGATCCGGCTACCGATTATGAAGGCGTGGGTATTGATGACGTGCATGTTTTTGAAAAAACCCCTGTGTATGATTCCACCAGTGGTTTGAACATCTCTCTGCCCGTGAGTGGAAATAATTGGACCGACTTTGATGTCGATGGTCGGCGGATCGCTTCCATCAATCCCAATGGTCAGAATCTGGGTGTGACGAAAGTGAAGGTATTTATGAATAACGGCGCCGTTCGCGATACGATTAATCAATATTATTTAGAAAGAAATATTGTGATTCAACCGGCAACTCCTGCTAATGCACCGGTGTCAGTTCGCTTTTACTTCCTGGACAAGGAAGTAAACGACCTGATCAATGCCAGCGGTTGCGCACAATGCAGTGGAATTACGGATGCTTATGAGGCCGGCGTAACACAATACAGCAGTCAAAATTTGCAGGAAGAAGACAGCATTTTGGGCGACAACAAGAATGGCTTGTATGGCTTTTTCAAACCTCGCCAGGATGTGATATGCATTCCGTATGACAACGGGTATTATGTCGAATATAAAGTGAATGGATTCTCAGAATTCTGGATCAATGGCGGAGGCATAGGAAAGAACGAGCCGGTAGCGGGGGTCTTAAAATCCTTCACAGCAACAAAAATCAACGACCAGGGATTTTTACAGTGGGTCACCTGGCAGGAAAAAAATGTTTCGGGCTTCGTAATTCAAAAAAGTAGTGATAGTTTACAATTCAGTGATTTTGGCAATGTAACAGCCAAAGGGAGTTCGGATACTTTGACAAATTATCAATTCACAGATACTAGTTCAGCTGGAAGTAAAATCTTTTACAGGCTTAAGATCCTCTTGTCGAATGGGCAATTTATTTATTCACCAGTCAGGTCTATTGACTTCGGAACAAATTATTCTCTTGTAAAAATATTTCCTAATCCGGTAAAAGGCATCCTGCACATCAACACTACAGCCAATTGCAGGCAGATCTTGATTTTTGATGTATCTGGCAGGTTGGTAAGAAATCTTCAGACAGTAGGGTTTCAAAATACCTTGAATGTATCTGCACTAGCGTCCGGAGTTTATTTTGTGAGAGTCAGTACTGATGCCGGAGACAGTGTTCAGAAACTTGTTGTGGAGTAGTAATTTTAGTCAGGAGTATCCAGTCAGGGCTCAGAAAAATTGAATGCAGATCGAATTGATTTCTCTTGACACCAGATTCGAGACTACTCACCACCGGCTAAATCAAAAACTTACTTTGTAGCGTTCATCCACCGAGCGATAAATCGATTTAGCCAGCGGCTTTTGCTCACAAAAACTTCAAAAGTAAAAATGCCAACGATCGCGCAAGCTATTCCCGCGAGTACATCTATCACGTAATGATGACTGGTATAAACAGCCCCAAACCAGATACCTACCATGACCGTTGCAAAGAAAACATTTACCATGCCCATTTTCTTCTTAATACCATAGTATAATACAATCATAGGGTACGCTGAGTGTAGGGAAGGCATAGCTGCAAATACGTTGGAGCTTTTTGCATAGATCGAATCAAACACTTTCACGTGAAAGAATTGATCGAAGCGACCCAAACCGCCAACATTACCAAGAGTTTGCGGATCAAAATGAAAACCGGTTTGCTGAATATACCAGGGTGGAGCAGCAGGGAAAGAATAATAGACAATCCAGCCAATAATATTGACCCAAAAAAAAGTCAGGGAAAAAAGAAAAAACTGCTTTCTGTCAGCATAAAAAAGATAAGCTGCAAATAAAAGTGGAAGAGGAATCCAGAAAAGATAAAAAAATCCGGAAGCCACATCAAGCGCCGGATTTGAGTGTTCATTCCAAAATTCATTCGCTGAGATTAATTCACCATGTGAGTGAAATCCAAAAAGCTTCTTATCAGCCTGGTACAACGACTCAATATGAACGGTACCGTAATGATAATTCGGAAAGGCTTTCATGTAATCGAAAAAAATCCAGTACACGATAAATACAGAAAATGCAAGAATAAATTTCCTGGTAGGCTTTGAAAGAAAATACAGGCCGGCAAAAAGAATAACTAATATAACCTGCTCCGCCCTAAATCCAATCAGCCAATATGACAACACCAAATAAAGGAGAGAAAGGATCCCAACCGTGGTTACATTCTTAATATTCCAAAAAGGAGTTTGACTTTGGTCAAATGCTTCATTCATTCCTTTGTAGTTATCGTTCCTTCTCAAACCTTGATTCTCTCTTTAAGCTCCCTACCGGAACTTGGATCAGTCCCCTTGACTTCAATATATTCTACATTGGGGGACCAGAATGATCCGCCATTAATTTTGATGAAGATTCTGCTTAATATGGCCGATTTCTGTGAAATGCTCGTATATACATGATATTTATTATCGGCCGGCGATTTGATCAAATACATAGCTCGCTTTTTAAAGGATACAAATCGAAGCTCAAAATTATCGTTACCGATCGGTCTTGCTTTCACGCCATAAGCAAATACCCTTTGAATAAATGAAAGTTCTGCATGTTGTCCCTGTTCAGTATACCGGATCCAAAAAACGTGCACAGGGTTTTCATCGTCCGGTTTGCCATCAGGTCTTAGGTTCAGCTCACATATAACGGTATTGGAATTGTGCGTCCTTTGAACATAGAATAACTGATTCTTGATACCCTGGGGTATAGGAAAAGTATCTGCGGGATCAGCTACACTGATATTTGATGCCGGATGACCATTATCGTGCGATGGCGTAGAAAAGCCAAAAGCAGTAATAGCTACGATAAGAATCCAGGAAAATACGTTCACTTTGCTATTTTCTTTCTTGACAGGATACATCTTTTCTTTTTGTTCGATGGCTTTTTTTGCATCTCTTAGTCTGTTGATCGCTGTTATATTTGTAAGGACGGCCAATATCGTCAGGGGGATAGTAAAAATTGACATTGTTTCAAAAATGTGGAAAGGTATTCCCTTTACAAATAACTTATAATTGCCTCCTATGAAATGAGAAGTCACTCCGCAGGCGATGGCAGCTATCCCTACTGTTACCACCCGCTCAGGTCTTTGCATCAATCCTCCCTTCGATTCAATCCCGAGCCCTTCTGCCCTCGCCCTTGTATAACTTACCATCATAGAGCCAATAAGGGCAATAAATGCAATGATAGAGCTCATAAAATAATGGTGAGCTACGAGGTAATAGCAAATGCCAAGGAACATAACAAGCTCGCTATACCTGTCGAGAACGGAATCATAGAGGGCGCCGAACGCGGAACTCATATTCCCCAACCTCGCTACCTGGCCATCCAGCATGTCAAATAAACCTGCGATCAAAACCAATAAACCTGCCCATCCTATGTAAGAGAGATCACCCCTGTTTCCTTCTTCGCCCCCCATTATAAAAATGACAGCAACGCCGATATTCAGCACCAATCCTATAGTTGTCACCATATTTGGTGTCAACCCCATCCTTATTAGGAGCTTAACGAATGGGTTGATGACCGCATAAATTCCTTTTTGGAGTCGCGATCTTAGGGATTTTTGTTTCATTTTCACCCGATCATTTAGAAATCAAATTTGAACCTTCCCCTGATGCCCCAACTGGCAATACCAGGATGATTCAGATAAGTAAAGCGTTGCACATAATCAATCCTGAACAACTTAAAAATATTAGAAATTCCCACACTTCCTTCTATATAGGGGCCACTATCCAATGAAAAAGTCGCCTGTTGTCCGTTCTTATCCACAGGAAATTTATACAAACTAGAATTTTGTGCTGGATCATTTTCAGGGCGGATTCCGCCATATAGCAGTTTGACTGAAGCTACTTCCCTCCACTTCAGCTTTTTGACCAGAGGTATGCGATTAAATAAAAACCCATTGAAATGGTAGTCAAAATTCACTAATCCATAATGGTCGCTGACGAATTCCAGAAAATTCATCAGGTTATACGAATTTAACTGCAAAGAATAAGTTTGGTTCGCGCGGTGGATAAAAAGTAATGGATAAGGAAGCTGATTAAATATATATCCGCCTTCCACTGCCAAATCAGCAAATCCAAACTGCGAAAAATAAAGTCTTTTTTCCATTCGCAGTACCAGGTTGCTGTAATTGTACTCACCGCCAAACAATCCTTTTACACCTTTAGTGTACCTGAGTGTAAAAATAGGATATTGATTAATAATTGGTATACGATAAACCTTTCCCTGATAAAACTGTTCGTGTGGCGCCCACCTCAGCTCCGCTGAAAGTTCCGTGGTGGTCAGGGAATTCACATTCACGAGCGTGCCATTTTCTTCTTTCAGGTATTCCAGGCTGCCTGCCGGTTCCTGCAACCAATTCTTGAATCCTAAAGTATATGAAAAGTGATTTGAGAATTCGTGGACATAATCAAGTCGATAAAAATTATTATAAAGCCATTTATCATTTTCACCTCGCTTAAATGACAAGAGGAAATTGTCTTCCTGAACAAATTGCAGTTCCTGCCCCGGAATCTTAGTCTCTCGCTGCGCACTTGCCCTGATGTAATTCAGCGGATAATCGTAAATCGACTTATTGTTTAATGAATAGGTAACTCCCAGGTAGCCTTTCCATTTATCATCCTTAAAACCGTAAGCGGCATAAGTTTCAAAATAAAGACGTTTGCTTAACTGTGGGGTTGTTCTTCCGCCCAGTCTCAGTCGGAATCCTTCGACCGGATTGAAACTATAAAAAGTATTGACCGGTCCCACTTCAAATTTTCCGAATGATTTGTATCCGGCCAACAGCAGGGTTGCCATATCCATGAAGTGCTTATAAGAAGGCATGTTCTGAAGACTGTCCACATTCTTATAAGCCCGGGCTTCGGCTGTCGTCAGCGTATCATGTCGTCTGCTCTCCCAATAACTATCGCTTCTCTCGGCTGCGCTATCCAAAACTACTTCTGCCGGGCCCTTGTAGAAATCATTTTCGTGCGGATGGTGGATCGTGTAATTTTTATAGGATACCGTTCTTTCTCCAAAAAAGCCACCGCCCTTGTCTTTATTAATTGCCGCTTCAGCCATTACATTACTCTTGATGACATGGTATTTGCCATCGTCAGTTCTTTCAAAATCCTGGTCAATATGCATTTCACGCACAAAATTCAAGTTGATATTTTTGCTGATATACATATTTACCTTTTGAACAGCATAATTCGAATCCAATGTGATCATCAATTCACCCCTGAACAAAAAGTCATTACTGTTTCGGGGAGAAAAATACATTCTGACAAATTTTCTACCAAATTCATCGGTCGTCGTGTCACGAATAAAGAACCTGTATAATGAAGGTGCGATATCGGCGATCGGACTTAGGAATTCATTGGTGAATAGCGGGATATTGTTGCTGTAAATATCTATGTTCTCATAAAGCCTGTTGAGAAAAGAACTGACGCCCCGGTTATCAATAAACTCTCCATAGTTTACTTGCTTATTGCCAAGCACAACCTCCTTTTTCTTTTCGGGGCTCTTGCGATAATAAACATCCGAAAGTCTTTCCTGCATATATACAGGCACCAAAGCTTTTCCTTCCAGTTTAGTGCTGTCGATGTTCTCAAACAGAAAATGGTACTTTCTCAGAAGTTTACTGTTGGGTATTTTGTCCGTCCACTGGCTTAGTGCGACCTGCAGTTTCTCGTATTGTTCATACTCAACATAGTCGTAAAAGCCTGGCCTGTTCCTATCCTTGTTGTTAATCACCTTACGAATCAATTCGACCGCGGGATTATCCTTGTTACGGTATTTTGGTTTCTTGTGAGACTTGACTGTTACAGTGGAAAGCATACTGGTGTTAGATTGCATCTGCACCACCAGTGTATCTCTTTTTGTGCTGTCGTTGGTAAATGTTTTTACAGTTAAGGTTTGTGTCTTGTAGCCGATAATAGAAAAAGTCAATTGACTTGGAAGCTTGTCAACTTCCACTGAAAATAAACCGGCAGAATCTGTCAGGATCCCTGTTCCTCCCTTCACTCCTATGCTTACATCCGAAAGAGGTTGCTTTGAGATCCCATCTCTTACAATACCAACGATAGTCGTCTTTTGCCCAACACAGTTAATTGAAACAATTAAAAAAGCCACAACCATCCATTTTCCCCTAAACCATTCTGCCATACACATAATATTCACCCAAATTATTTAAATACAAATTTTTTCTGCAGCAAATAGTTGTAGCTGATTGCCATGATGACTGACACGGACACTTTTGAAACAACATAGTTCGAACCTAAATAATGTGTAATCAGGTAAACAAAACCTGCATTCAAAATGAGGTAGCCAATCCATACAACGAAATACCTGGCTAGTTGCGGACCGATTTTCTTATTAATTCCGCCAAAAACCCAATTTCTACCCAAAATGAAATAAGTCAGTCCGCCGAGTAGGGTGCCCGTGATAGATGCCCACAAATACCAGTCATGGAGAACTTCGACGATCAGAATGGTCGCCAAAAAATCAATGCATGAAGCCGTTAACGATACTGCTTGTGCTTTTAAAAATGTAAACATTCAATAAAAAAAATTAGCTGCAACAATCCATTGCATAATGAAATTGGCATACAATCCGGCAAGCAAATCGTCCATCATAACCCCCCATCCTCGTGGAAATTCTTCCATTTTTTTTATGAACAGGGGTTTCCAAATATCAAATACGCGAAACAGAATGAATGCTCCAAACAAATAACCTGGTTTAATGGGCAACCACAATAATGAAATACCCATTCCAGCCAATTCATCTATGACAACTTTTGGGCTGTCATGCCCCCACTCCTTTTCAACAGCTCCCGCAGACCATATTCCCCATGTTATCAAAACACCAACAACGATCAACTGGACCGAATGTTGTTCCAAGGGATCTCTCAATAACCACCAGGTCGCACAACAAAACAATGCTGCGATTGTTCCTCCACCCTTTCCCATATAACCAATACCCAGAACCGAAGCAGACAACCGGTGAAACATCATCATAATGCTTCTACAAATTCCTGGTAATAATCCAGTCCCAGGTGAGTAATCAGATCTTCACCCATCAAATGACGTAAAGTATTCTGAAGCTTGATCAATTGTTTAAAAATGTCATGCTCGGGCCTCAACCCTGGCGCCGTCTGAGGTGATTTGAAATAAAACGACAACCATTCCTGGATGCCGCTCATTCCGGCCCTCTTTGCCAGGTCGACAAACAACGCCAGATCCAACACGATGGGCGCTGCTAAAATCGAGTCACGGCAAAGGAAATTGATCTTGATCTGCATGGAATATCCCAACCAGCCGAAAATGTCAATATTGTCCCAACTTTCCTTGTTATCTCCATGAGGAGGATAATAGTTGATCCTGACTTTATGATAGAGCTCGCCATATAATTCGGGATTCAGTTCCGGCCTCAAAATTTCTTCCAGCACGCTCAATTTGGAAACTTCTTTCGTTTTGAAATTATCCGGATCATCCAGCACCAGGCCATCTCTGTTTCCAAGAATATTTGTCGAGAACCATCCGCGAATGCCCAATGCCCTTGCATATAATCCTGGAGCCAGGATGGTCTTCATTAGGGTTTGTCCAGTCTTGAAATCCTTGCCTGCAATGGGTGTATTGGTTTCCCTGGCTAATTCAATCAATGCCGGAATATCACAGGTAAGGTTAGGTGCTCCATTCGCAAAGGGCACACCCAGTTTCAACGCAGCATAAGCATAGATCATGCTCGGCGCAATGCGCGGGTCATTATCATGAAGTGCCTGCTCGAAACTTTCAATAGAATCATGAACTTCTGAAGGTTCAATATATTTTTCAGTGGATCCACACCATACCATGACAATTCTGCTGCAACGATTGGCCCGCCTGAAATTTTCTATGTCTTTGATGACTTCCTGCGCTAATAGATATTTTGTCGCAGCTTGTTTAATATTCTTTCCATTCAGATTGCGAACAAAAGATTTGTCGAAAACCGCCTTCATGGGTTTCAACGCCCTTAGCTCAGGTTCAATTGCTTTCAACAATGAAAGTTCTAACACTTTTGCATTGGATGCAGCTTCGAACACATTGTCATCATATACGTCCCAGCCGCCAAATGCGATATCTTCCAGTTCAGCCAATGGAACGAATTCTTTTATTAATGGGGATCTGTTTTCCGTCCTTTTACCTAATCGGATATTTCCCATCTGTGTCAAAGACCCAATTGGTTGCGCCAGTCCTTTCTTGATGGCCTCTACACCTGCAATGAGGGTAGTAGCAACTGCGCCCAAACCAGGAATCAAAATGCCTAGTTTGCCATCCGCTTTCTGAACTTGTTCTTTCATATTATTTATGTTATAGTTAGGAGAAAAAATTTTTTAGTCTATCTCTTTTTTTCAAGACATATAAAAAATTATTTTGGTGTTTTTTTTTGGTAAGCAATTATTTTATTCCCTCAACCATTACATCAACAATTTCATCGACCTTTTGAGACAAGTCAGGGAACTCGCCATCAATGCAAAGAGGATTTGAAATGCCAGTGAGAGTTGCAGTAAATAAAAAAGCCGTCAAATCTATGTCACCGTCTCCAATTTTCTTGAACTCTCCTTTCGCCACGCCTTCGGCAATAATCTGCTTCACCATTTTCACCTGGGTAGCCGCGTGTTTCTTTTTGATCTTTAGCACCACTTCCATATTATCCATCAAATCGTTCTTAATCACTTGTGAAAGATTGGCCATCTTGTTAATCTTTCCCAGTCTGACCCTGGTGTAGGCCTTAAGTTTGTCCTTTGCCGTAGTAGCTTTTTCAATGGCTTTGTAAGCGGTCTTGAACAATTCACCAATCTCCTGGTTGACTACCGCCTCGAAAATCTCGTATTTGCTTGGAAAATAATAATATAAGGAGCTCTTGCCCTTCCCCACCTCCCGGGCTATGTCCTCCATGGTGGTTTTCTTCAATCCGAATTTTTCAAAAAGAGTGCGCGCACCAGCGACAATTTCAGCCGTTATTATTTCATCCTTCTGCAGAATTTCCGTCATAACCATTTGACCAATTTCGTATTTCGGTCCAAAAGTATTGATTTAACAATAAAATAAAAAAAAATCTATCTTTTTCCGCCTTACAATTTGTCGCTCAACGTACTTCAGTGTACACAAAATTCTTTCAGGCTGAAATGTTCTATATTTAGGAGGTGAGCAGCAGATTAATTGCTGCTTGGGAAATGTTATTTTTTCCCCAACCTCTATAAAAGGTAAATATGCCAGGCGACACCCTTCATCTCAACACTCAGGCGACAAGAAAAAATACTTATGATGCTATCGTTATTGGATCTGGAATCAGCGGTGGCTGGGCTGCCAAGGAGTTGTGCGAAAAAGGCCTGAAAGTCTTGATGCTGGAACGGGGAAGTAAGGTCGAGCATCCGAATTACTTAACGGCCACAAAAAATCCATGGGATTTTCCTCACCGGGGTAAGCTGTCGACCGAAGACAGGCGTATTCATTATGTTCAACAGCGCCACTATTCTTTTCGTGATGACAACAAGCACTTTTACATTAATGACAAGGAGAATCCTTACCAGGAAACCAAACGTTTCGATTGGATTAGGGGAGACATTGTTGGGGGAAGGTCCTTGCTATGGGCCCGTGCGTGCTTTCGCTGGAGTGATCTCGACTTTGAAGCCAATGCAAAGGATGGAATTGCGGTGGATTGGCCTATCAGGTATAAGGACATCGCACCTTGGTATGATTACGTTGAAGATTTTATTGGAGTAAGCGGTCAGGCAGATGGAATTCCCCAATTGCCGGACGGAAAATTCCAGCCTCCTATGGAGATGAATTGCGTTGAAAAATTCTTCAAATCAGAAATCGAAAAGAAATTCAATGATCGCAAAGTCATCATTGGCAGAACTGCCAACCTAACGGCACCGGTTAAGGGCCGGGGACTTTGCCAATACAGAAATCTTTGCCATCGCGGTTGTCCGTTTGGAGCTTATTTCAGTACCAATGCGAGTACGCTGCCGGCAGCCTTTGCTACCGGCAATCTAACATTGAAAGACCATTCTCTCGTCAATCAGATATTATATGATGAAAAAAACCAAAGGGCAAGTGGCGTTGAAGTGATTAATACTGAAACCAATCAAACTGAGACTTACTTCGCGAGAATTATTTTTTTGAATGCTGCCACGGTGGCAACCACTTTCATCCTGCTCAATTCCAAATCGAGCCGGTTCCCTAATGGACTCGGAAATGGAAGTGACCAGGTAGGCAGAAACCTGATGGATCATCACAAAACACTTAACATTTCAGCTAAAATCGATGGATATGAAGACAAATATTACTTCGGAAGAAGACCCAACGGTATTTATATTCCCAGGTTTAGAAATGTAAAGGAAAAAAGATCTGATTATATCAGGGGATTCGGTATGCAGGCTGGAGCTGGCCGCGACAGATCAAATTCAAACACCTTAGGAATTGGAGTTGCTCTGAAAGAGGGCATGACAGAACCCGGAAGCTGGTTTTTTGGCTTTACTGGTTTTGGCGAGTGCCTTCCTTATGTTGATAACCGGGTCACTCTGAATCCGGACCTCAAGGACAAATGGGGAAGGAATTCTCTGACAGTGGACGCAGAATTCAGGGACAATGAAAAATCCATGAACAAAGATATATTGGCAGCTGGCCGCGAGATGCTGGAAGCAATTGGAGCAAAGGATATCCATATCACGGAAGGAATGTCATTTCCAGGCAATTCAAACCACGAAATGGGTACGGCCAGAATGGGCAAGGATCCTAAGACTTCAGTACTGAACGCTTTCAATCAAATGCATGAAGTGAAGAATGTTTTTATCACAGACGGCTCTGCAATGGTTTCTTCGGGTTGGGTAAATCCTTCGCTGACTTATATGGCGCTAACAGCCCGCGCTGCCAACCATGCCGTCGAAGAGCTGAAAAGAGGCAATTTATAAGACCTTGTCCTACACGTGGGTGCAGAACCCGGTTTGGCAAAACCATTTTAACTCTTTTTGATAAAAAAATGGCATATTTTCACTCTTGGAGCCTTATTTCTGGCTAAATTTTCCTACCTTTGCCGACTCTTAAAAAAGTACTCATGAACAGCCGCAGAGAATTTGAAATAGCGTTTGTGGGT
>PSRA01000227.1 GCA_003175695.1 Bacteroidota bacterium
CCTTTTTCTCAAATTCAGGGTCGTACATATGATTCAGTTTTTGAATCTGATGAATTCTTTTCAATCCAGCTAATAAGCAATGTCCTCGCCCGGGAATATTGCGAGCGGGAAGTTCCTTCGTTAATGCCCAGAATTTTGCCTATTTCTACATGACTATAGCCTTCTATAGCATGCAGGTTGAAAATAGTTTGATATCCGGGCGGCAATTGCCGGATCAAATCAGCGAGTTCTTTTGCGCTTAACAATTTTTCGGGATCGTCGTCTGAAACCAAGTGAAGATTAGAATCTGTGAAAGAAAGATCCGACTGATACCTGCTGTTCTTCTTTAAGTAGTTAATTGCGGTGTTTACCATAATTTGTCGGATCCATCCCCCCAATTCTCCTTGCGATTTATACTGATGGAGAAATCTGAATACCTTAACAAAGCCCTCCTGCAAGATATCTTCTGCATCGGCCATTGACTTTGTATACCGGTAACAAATTCCCAGCATACTTTCGGCATAATAGTTATAAAGCTCCTTTTGAGCAGAAATCTCCCCTCTTAAACAATCTTTTACCAGTTGCCGATGATCCATCACCTCGCGAGTTGAGTTATTTGACAAATAAACGATAGGAATCGTTGCATAACAAGTTCTTTTTTGCGCGGCCCGGCCTATCTTTGAATGCTTGAGTGACAGTGTATTGTCTGGAATAAATGAATTTTATTTTTATCTCAAAAGCTTCGCATACATGTTCCGGTCATTAACGCAGCGAGACCTGGAGGTCATTTGGCATCCCTACACGCAGCATAAGAACATGATTCCCCCCGTCCCTATCGTGCGTGCGTCCGGTGCACTATTGTATGATGAAACAGGAAATGGATACGTTGATGCCATCAGCAGCTGGTGGGTAAATCTACACGGGCACGCACACCCGTTTATTGCCGAAAAGATATATGAACAAGCTCAAAAACTGGAGCATGTAATCTTTACCGGCTTTACCCATGAGCCGGCAGTTTTACTCGCCGAAAGATTGCTGGCAATATTACCTGGGACATTTTCAAAAGTTTTTTACTCCGACAATGGTTCGACAGCGGTTGAAGTGGCCATTAAAATGGCTATTCAATATTGGAAGAATATGGAGAAAACCAATGGCAAAAAAACCAGGAGAAAGAAAATCCTGGCCTTTAATCACGCATATCACGGAGATACATTTGGTGCCATGAGTGTGAGTAGCCGAAGTGCATTTACCCAATCTTTCACGGATTATTTGTTTGAAGTGGCTTTTATTGATCCTCCGACAAATGAAAATATAGATGAGTTAAAGAGCTTCATTCAGAACGATTCCGATGAAATTGCCTGCATCATTTATGAGCCACTTCTGCAAGCCGCGGGCGGGATGCTGATCTATGAGGCTGCCTGCCTTGATTCATTGCTGGAAGCTGCGAAATCGTTTGATATTATTCGCATTGCGGACGAGGTATTGACGGGATTCGGAAGGACGGGAAAGCTGTTCGCGGGTGATTATCTCAGGAGCAAGGCCGACATTGTTTGTCTAAGTAAAGGATTGACCGGCGGCACTATGGCGATGGGCGTTACTGCATGCACTGCAAAAATATTTAATGCTTTCTTCGATGATGACCGAAGTAAAACTTTTTTTCACGGACATTCATTTACTGCCAACCCTATTGCCTGCGCCGCAGCGTTGGCAAGTCTTGATCTGTTAGAACGTGAAGATTGCAAGGAAAGAATTGATAAGATAGGCGCCAGGCATTCAGCATTTGTAAAGGAATTTAATCGGGTTCAGCCCCATGAAGCTGAGCGTGTCCGCCAACTTGGTACGGTGCTGGCATTTGATTTAAAGGACATCGAAACCGGATATATGAGTCAATTAAGTAAAATGGTAACTGCAAATGCTATGCGAAATGGGATATACCTGAGGCCCCTCGGTAATACGGTTTATATTATGCCACCATACTGTATTGAAGACCAGCAATTGGATAAATTGTACGACTATCTATCTTCGTTACCGACCGAATTCAATCACTCCAAATAAAGTATTCCCGTGAATCACAAAGAACCAGCCTCGTGTCCTTGGTGACCCTGGTTTTCCGATTTTCAGGTAATCCGAAAATGAAATAGACCTTTTGGTGAATCCAAAAGGTCTATAGCCCATTTTAAATATTTTCTTGCCCTAAGTAAAATTCACGGGAACTGACACCTGCGTCTTATCCCATTCAATAATCATATCTGAAGGCACAAAGCGAATAGTGAGTTGCTCTACTGGCGAACTTAGCTTTTTGACAGGTACATCTGCATGAAGCACATCTTTATCCTTGTACTTATTATAGTCAAAAGCTCCCCACTGGCCCAACTGGCTGTTCAGGATGATCGTCCACTTGTCTTCATTTGGAATAGCGAATAATGTGTAGGTACCTGCCTTAACGGGTTTTCCGGCAAAGGTTCCGTCTTTGTCAAATTTAATGGTGGTGGCTTCGTCTGCCCCTACCCGGTAGACTTTACCATAAGGTTCCAACTTGCCAAAAATATCCCTTCCCTTTTTATAAGGACGGCCATAGGTAACCTTGATATTTTTAGTTTGAACTGTATCATGGGGACTATTAGGATGCGTAGGCTGACTGCAAGCAACGAGTCCGGCAAACAAAACTACCGGCAATAAGAACATCTTTTTCATTTAGGAAAAATTTGGTGAGGAAATATTTGATTAAAATTAATGAATCTCTATATAATTTTTCAGGCGCGAGAGTGACTTTTCCATGACCGGTCCTAATTGCTTATCATAAAACATGCTTCCTAACTTTTCCCATGGGTACCATCTGAAATGAAAATCAAAAAACCATTCCGCAACAATCTCTCCCGGACCGACTTCGATGAACCTGAACCCTCCCGTGAATTGCCTTCCATTTTCCTGTATCCATTTAGTCAGAACTGAATCATCGCTGCTTTCGGTAATCGTCATCCGAATGCCTTTGGCCGTAATCGCAGCACCCGGACCTGCTGAATTTGCCGACATAATCCGGCTGCCTTCTGTGGCGCCAATTAATTCATTCCATTCATGCCAGGTATTCAAATCATTGACAACGGATGCCGCTTTTGGTCTCGATGTATGGATTTGGATAACCCTCGAAATTCTGATATGGCTTGGAAATAGCGCAAATACAAATACAATCGCTATGCCAACAATAAGAATGCTGAAGAAGAATAATCTAAGAATTCGCATACTCGCGGTTGTGGTTTTTTTCAACCAATTCTCATTCCCACCTGAAGGTTTTGATAGCTATAAAATAGACAACGAAGCCCCAAATGGCGAGTATGCCCAATTGCTTGGTGCAATCAGGCAAGTGTGCTCCTTCAAAGGCAACATTTCTCATGGCATCGTTTAGTTGTTTCAAAGGAAGTATTTCGCAGACTTTCTGAAGCCAGTTCGGAAATACATCAGTAGAAAAAAAAGTGCCTCCCAAAAGAAATTGGGGTAAAGTAATCAGGTTCGCAAAGGGAGGAATTGAGCTTTCATTTTTGGATACGCTGCTGACTATGAAACCGAATCCCATGAAAACGACCAAGCCGATGAAACTAAGTATCAGCATCTCCAAAAAAGTAATGAAGCCATGAACAAGCGTAAAATTGAAAACGAAATGCCCTACCAGGATAATAACGACTGCAGTCAGCAATTGAAATAAGACCCTGCTCAGCCCTTCACCCATGACAATATTTTGTCTGTTAATGGGTGTTGCATAGAACCTTTTTAATACGAGTGTCTGCCTTAAATTGAAAAAGATGAAGGCCACACCAAAGATTCCTGCGCTCAGGAGTGAAAACCCAAGCATTCCCGGCAGGATAAAATCGATCATTGAATATCTTCTTCCCTGCAACATCGGTAGCTCTTCGACGCTGACTAGTCTATACTGTTCTGGCACATTCCGCTCTTCAGCATACCTTATGGTTTGAGAGAGTGCCATTTTCAGGATGGGATATTTGTCTGCGCTGGCAGCTGAAGTGCGCGTTTGAATTCTGTATTGGGGGAAGCCAGCCGGAGACCGGGCCGAATCGATGGAAAGTACAGCAGCTATCCTCCCCCTTTCGAGATCCTGCCTGACTGACGTGGAGTCAAGGTTGTTGGATAGCCGGATTACAGGATTATCAAGCAATCCCCTTATAATATTATTAGAAGTATCGCCTGGATTTTTTAAAGCGACAGCAACGGACACACCACCTCCGCTAACAAAACCAAAAACCAAAATAAAAATGAGAGGGAACCCTAAACCAAAAATCACTGCTGACGGGCTTCGGAAGATGGCGCGCAGGCTTGCACGGGTAACTGCGAGCATCGCGCGAAACTGGCTATACTTTTCTACCATTAATAATTCTTGAGGGTGCGAAGGTAAGAATTCACTCAGGATTTATTTCCACTGGAATTCTCGCCTGAGTGGTGCCTATCATTGCCTTTAACTTTTTTAAAGACTGAAATACCTGGAATTCCTCTTCACCCAATTCTTCCTTCATCATTTTTGTCTGAGCAGATCTTCTGTAGTTACCAAAAAGCAGGTCAAAAATATTTTTGGGCTCCGGATATTCTTTTAGCCTGTAATCGGTCGTTTTAGCCATTCGGGCGGCACAGTCAATTGCTTCCTGCAAACCGCCCAGCCTGTCAACCAATCCCAATTGAATCGCTCTTTCGCCGCTCCAAACCCTTCCCTGCCCAATGCTATCTACAAATTCCATGGACTTATTTCGGCCTTCTGAAACGCGGGTTTTGAAATCATTGTAGATACCGTCGATCTCCGACTGCACGAATCGTCTTTGCATTTCTGTTAGTGGCTTGGTAATACTCATCATATCCGCATCCGGGGCTGTCTTCACTCCATCAAAAGTGACACCTAGTTTATTCTTAAAGAATTTTTGCATATTCGGCAGCACAGTGAAGACACCTATAGAACCAGTGATCGTGTTGGGTTCGGCAAAAATGCTGTCGGCATTACATGACAAATAATAAGCACCAGACGCTGCCACATCCCCAAAACTGATGACTACAGGTTTTTCCTTCCTTGTGATAGTCAGTTCCCTCCATAAATTTTCGCTTATCAGGGCACTTCCACCCCCAGAATTGATTCGCAAAACGAGTGCTTTTACATCCTTGTCCATCCTCACCCGGCGAATCAGGTTTCGGTAAGCTTCACCCCCGATTTCCAATTCGTCATTTTTCCCCCCGGTGATATCACCCTCAGCATAAATGAGAGCAATATGGTCGTTGCCGCTTCTCTTGAAATTCGTTCTCACTGCTTCGGCGTATTTCCCCGCAGAAATAAAATTGATCTTATCATTTGCACCGAGGCGCAGAAGGCCCTTGATCTCATTTCTTACCTGGTCGTCGTATTTCAACCCATCAACAAATCTGAAGCGTGCGGCATCAGATGGGAAACGGATCAGGCTTTCGTTTACGCATTTCCGTAATACTCCGGTATCGAGGCTTCTTGCTGAAGCAATTTTGTAGATCATCCGGTTGTACAAATCGTTCAATAGTTCAGTGGTTTGCAGCCGGTTAGCATCTGTCATCTTTATCTCGCGCAGCGGCTCTGTAGCGCTTTTGAATTTGCCTGCATAAAAGATTTGTGGCTCGATCTCCAGTTTATCCAAAGCTCCTTTCAAAAACGGCATCACCGAGGCCAGGCCTTTCCATTCGACGCCCCCCTTTGGGTTGCAATAGATCTTGTCGGCTACTGAGCCAACATAAAACGCCTTTTGTGGAATCACATCACCATATGCGAAGATGAATTTTCCGGATCTCTTAAAATCAATCAAAGCATTGCGGATCTCTTCACTTGAAGCAAAACCGTTGGGATTGCCATCGCATTTTACGTAAATTCCCTTTATGGCAGTATCTTGTTTCGCATAGGCAACAAGTCGGATCAAATCATAAATACCGGGAACATCGTATTGGTCACTTGAAAAATTTCCGAGTGGATTTTGCTGCATTCGTTCGCGGTACTCCTGGCTGAGATCGAGCATCAGAACTGCTTTGGCGCCCGTCTCAGGCTTTTGAGATCTCGTAAGGCCGCCAATCCATCCGACAAGTAGAAGAAGAAATAGAATAGAAAAAATGATGAGCGCTACGAATGAAGCAAGAAAAAACTTTAGAAAGCTACGCATGAGCTTATTTTTTTACTGTTTTCAAAAATAAAGATATTTGAAAGATGGTGATTCGGGAATCCATAAATAATGCGTATTTGCTGATAGGAGGTAATGAAGACAACAGGCAATATCAACTCGAACAGGCACGTGGCAAAATAAGCATACTCTGTGGGGAAATAATTCAACAATCGGCTGTATATGAAACTGAACCATGGGGAAAGCATGATCAACCCGCATTTTTAAACCAGGCTTTGCTGATCAGGACTTCACTTAATGCGAGGGAATTGATGTCTTCCATCCTAAGTATCGAAAATATTTTGGGAAGAAAACGAACTGAAAAATATGGACCTCGGAAGATTGATATTGATATTCTTTTTTACAACGAGGAGGTTATTGATTTACCTGGCCTGCAAGTCCCCCATCCTCAGCTAGCGCAAAGAAGATTTGCGTTGGAACCCATGACTGAAATTGCGCCATTCTTTGTCCATCCGGTGCTAAGAAAAAACATGACAGAATTATTGGAAGCCTGCCCCGACAACCTCGAGGTGAAAAAAATAATAGGATAATGAATTGCTTTGCTATTTCTTTGCAAGAAGTTCATTCACCCTTCCTAAAAATTCAGGGGAAGCATTTACCGAACAACTTAACATGAAAATCAGAATTTTGGACCAATTAGGAAAGGTGGAACAAATTGTTGAACGCAGTTATTCCATCTCTGTCCCAGTCTGTGCCTTATAACATGGAATATCACTATATCACGATAGAAGGAAATATCGGAGCAGGTAAGACTACATTGGCTCATATGCTGGCCAAACAGTATAACGCCCGGCTCATCCTTGAACAGTTTGCTGACAATCCCTTTCTCCCGAAATTTTATGAAAACCCAGGGCAGTACGCATTTCCGCTCGAGTTGTTTTTTATGGCAGAAAGATATAAACAGCTTAAAGAACTGGTGCATACCAAGGACCTTTTTCAAAGCATTACAGTGTCAGATTATCTTTTTACTAAATGCCTGCTTTTTGCCAAGGTAAATCTTCCGGAAGAAGAGTTCAAGCTGTATCAGAAATTATTCGACATCATTCAGCCTCAGCTGGTGCAACCGGATCTCATTATATATCTTCATGCTTCTGTGAATAAATTGCAGCAGAATATCAGGAAGAGAAATCGTCCCTATGAACAGGCGATCCCGGATCAGTATCTTTTCGACATCCAGGAAACCTATACCAATTATATTCGCCAGCATAATATCAAAACCCTTTTTATCGACGCAGGGAATGCGGATTTTCTTGGTAATGAAAAGCATCTCCAGGTTATCCTGGATGCCCTGGAAAAAGAATATAGTTCCGGTCAACACTATTTTACTTTGCCATAGCCACTGTATGCCAGCCTGAGATAAAGAGACAGTATACAAACATGGTTGAACAAATAAAAAGAGATCCTTATGCGGCGGTTCGAAGTAGCGAGTTTCGCAGTCTTTTAGTGGGCCGCTTTCTTTTCATCATGGGGCTACGCATGATGAGTACACTTGTTGGCTGGTGGATTTACAATCTCACTAATGCACCGATTGCCATTGGTATTGTCGGGCTTTCTGAATTCGTCCCCGCTGTTTCATTTGCGCTCTATGCGGGTCATGTGATTGATCTTAGCGAAAAGCGAATTTTGTTACTGCGAGGAGTAAGTTTGTACTTTGCCGCTTCGGTCTCCCTGCTCTTGCTATCGACATCATTTACGAGTCATCGCCTCAATAGCCACCAGATTGCGCTTTGCATTTTTGCCGTTATTTTTTGCACGGGTATAATCAGGGCATTTGCCGGACCTGTCTTTAATGTTCTATTAGCCCACATTGTTCCCAGGGAAGCATTGCAAAATGCGACGACATGGAATCAGGGCGCCTGGTTATCTGCGTCAGTAAGTGGCCATGCCATGGGTGGCTTTCTGATTGCTTTGCTGGGCAATACAGGTACGTTGTCTGTCATTGGCATTCTTATCCTGGTCGCTTTTACCATTCTTACACAACTCAAGCCAAAGCCGCCAATGAATGAACGTGGGGAAAAGAAAACCTGGGAAAGCGTCAGGGAAGGGATCTCCTTTGTTTTTGAAACCAAAGAATTGCTAGGTGCTTTATCATTGGATCTTTTCGCCGTGTTGTTTGGAGGGGCGGCGGCGATGGTTCCCGTGTTTGCCCGGGATATACTGAAAGTAGGACCCGAAGGCTTTGGATTATTGAATGGGGCAACGGACATTGGTTCAATTTGCAGTGTAATCATGCTAACGTTCTTCCCCATCCGCCGTCACCAGGGCAGAAAATTGTTGTTCGCCGTTGCCGGATTTGGAACCTGCATTATTCTTTTTGGAATTTCCCGTCTATTCTGGTTATCTTTTGCTGCGCTTATGGTCAGTGGCATGCTGGATGGAATCAGTGTGGTGGTAAGGGGAACAATCATGCAACTCAAGACCCCCGATCATATGCGGGGAAGGGTGATGAGCGTGAATTCGATGTTCATTAATTCGAGCAATGAACTCGGGCAGTTCGAAAGTGGTGTGGCTGCAAAGCTGATGGGTGTTGTTCCTTCCGTCATTTTTGGCGGTTGTATGACTTGGTTAGTCGTCATTGTCACTTGGCTCAAAGCGCCATCCTTGCGCAAAATGGAGTATTGATTTAATGGTTTAACTTTAATAGTTAAAGAATTTGTCAGTTGACATTTGTCAAGTGGCAGCCTCTGGTGCAGCATCCAGTATCTATTGTTTTTTCCGAAGGCGCTAACAACTATCAGCTATAACTTATGCAACGCAAATCTTTCCTCCGCAACACAGCCCTCACGCTTGGTGCGCTCTCTTTGTTTGACCAAAAAATGCTGGCTGCTTTTTTCCAGGACAATCCCTGGAAAATGAAAATGCTTAGGAATGACATTGGGATTTTTACAGAAAAAGGTGGCACCATTGCGTACTTGCTATCAAAAAAAGGAATTGTGGTGGTGGATGCAGAATTTCCTGAACAATCCAAGCACCTTATCGACGAACTAAAAAAACAGTCTGACAAGCCATTTGAACTGTTAATCAACACGCACCATCACGGTGACCACACTTCGGGAAATATTTCTTTCAAAGGAATTGTCAGAGACGTTGCGGCTCATGTGAACTCGCTGACAAATCAAAAGAATGTAGCGATGAAGCAGAATACGGAAGATAAACAACTATATCCGAATATAACGTACAATGATAACTGGAACTACAAGATAGGCAAGGAAGAGATCAGGACTTATTACTTTGGCCCGGCCCACACCAATGGCGACAGCATTATTCATTTTCAGCATGCCAATATTGCCCATATGGGCGATCTTATGTTTAACAGAAGATGGGCCTTCATTGATCGAAGTGCGGGAGCGTCAGTGAAAAATTGGATAACCGTATTGGATAAGGCCGTAAACACATTCGACAATAACACTCTGTTTGTTTTCGGTCATGCTTTTGATCCCGAAAAGGTTACCGGCACCAAAGATGACTTGAAAGCAATGCAAGGTTATCTTTCCAAAATGATCGATTTCGTGACCAAAGAAATCAAGGCTGGAAAGAGCAAGGACGAAATCCTTAAAGAAAAAGCTATTCCCGGAGTAACTGAATGGCAGGGAGATGGTATTGAAAGAGGATTGCAGGCAACTTTCGAGGAAGTAGTTGAAGGTGTAATTTAATTTAGTTTTCACGCAGAGACGCAAAGGAGGCGATTATTTGCCCTTCAACTTGTCGATTAAATTCTCCAGCACAAAATATACAATAGGACAAAAAGTAGAATTCTTGAGCGTTAGTGGCTGTCTTTTCAAAATCACATCTTCATCCGTATAAGGAAAGCGTTTGCAATCTGAAGGTCGGTTTTCATAAATGGAGCAAAAATTATCCTCACCTAAAAAAGGGCATGGTAATGACCGGACGACGTAATCTCCTTCATCATCCAATTGTAAATACGTTTCGATAAATTCGCCTTCCTTCATGTCGAGGTGCTTTGCAATCCTCTTAATGTCCGGAGTTTTGAATCTGGGAGAATAATTCTTGCAACAATTGGCACATTGAAGGCAGTCGATTTTATGAAATGCCTCTTCGTGCAGCTGGGGAAGTTCCTTCAGAACTTCATTTTTGTTGGCTTTCTGCAGGAATCTTTTATATGTTTTCTGGTGGTCAGCAGATTTCTTTTGCCAGTTCTGTAAGATTTCGTCGGGCATAAGAGTGCAAGTTATCGGAAAGAGTTGACAGTTGAGAGTTGGCAGCCCTTACTCCTGATAACTTAAGCTTAACTAATCTACAGGTATCAAAGTCTGTCAACTTACAACTGTCTTAGGTTTTTCACATCTATTGCACGCCTGGCGGCCTCGTCAAATTTTATCCATCTTTCATCATAACTTTGCGCATCTTAAATTAGAATCTTCTCTCTATTATGAATTTATTTGAGCAACAGGCCAACGAATTTTCAGCCCGGCATATCGGACCTAACCAGCAGGAAACCAAGCAGATGTTGAAGGCATTGGGATTGAGATCCCTGGATGACCTGATCGATCGCATTATTCCGGAGACAATCCGAAACAGGCAATCGCTTGTTGTCACTTCGCCCGTAAGTGAATATGAATATTTGGCTAACCTCCAGGAGCTTGCCTCAAAAAATAAGATCTACAAAAATTACATCGGACAGGGATACTATGATACCATTACGCCAAGCGTGATTTTAAGAAATGTATTTGAAAACCCGGGATGGTATACTCAATACACTCCGTACCAGGCTGAGATTTCCCAAGGTCGTTTGGAGAGCCTTCTGAACTTCCAAACTGCTGTAAGCGACCTCACGGCGCTGCCATTAGCAAACGCTTCGCTTTTGGATGAAGGAACAGCTGCGGCAGAAGCCATGGCCATGTTCTTCCACCAAAAAAATAAAGATCATGAACATGTTACCGTTCCACGATTTTTCGTAGATGAAGCTGTTTTTTCCCAGACAAAAGACATTTTGATAACACGTGCGAGGCCACTTAACATTGAACTGATATTTGGTGATTTCAAAAAGGCAAAATTTGATGAAAGCTATTTTGGTGCGATTGTTCAGTATCCCGACAGCAATGGCAACATTTATGATCATCGCCAATTCATAAACCAGGTGCATGATGCGGGTGGGTATGTGGCAATGGCTGCAGATTTGCTGGCTCTTACGCTTTTAATACCTCCCGGCGAACTGGGTGCCGATGTTGCCATTGGATCCGCCCAGAGATTTGGCGTGCCGATTGGATTTGGTGGCCCTCATGCCGCATTTTTCGCAGCTAAAGATGAATTTAAGCGCGCGATTCCTGGCAGAATAATCGGTGTGAGCGTGGATGCACAGGAAAACCGTGCACTCCGTATGGCTTTGCAGACCAGAGAGCAACATATCAAAAGGGAAAAGGCAACTTCAAATATTTGCACGGCTCAAGCGCTGTTGGCAAATATGTCAGCGATGTATGCAATTTATCATGGCCCCGAAGGACTAAAAGATATAGCACGGAGGATAAGTCTGCTTGCGCAGACATTGTCATATGAGTTAGATGAAATGGGCTATCCCAACGTGAACGAATACTTCTTTGACACACTCAAAATCAAGGTGGAGAATGTTTCCAAACTGCATAAGAACGCGGACATCCGTAAAATCAACTTTCACTATTTCGATGAGCAACACGTTGGTATTTCCCTCGATGAAACTACTTCCCAGCAGGATATCATTGAAATCTTGTCTGTATTCGCAGAAGCAGAGGGCATCGACCAGGTGGCTGCAACCTTTAATGTAGAAGACAATTTGAATAATATTCCTTCGATCCTGAACAGGACGTCTGAATTTCTTACACATCCGGTATTTAATTCACATCATAGTGAAACGGAGATGATGCGTTATATCAAGAGCCTGGAGAATAAAGATCTTTCTTTGAATCATTCGATGATTTCATTGGGATCCTGTACCATGAAGTTGAACGCAGCTTCCGA
Source organism: Bacteroidota bacterium (assembly GCA_003175695.1). Classification (GTDB taxonomy): domain Bacteria; phylum Bacteroidota; class Bacteroidia; order Chitinophagales; family Chitinophagaceae; genus Puia. Next base: position 12,117 of record PSRA01000227.1, read on the forward strand.
GCTGATTCCGGTAAGCTGGCCAGCATTTAGCAAATTACATCCTTTTGCTCCTGGCGATCAGTGGCAGGGTTATCGCGAAATAATTGAAGAACTGGAATCCTGGCTGAGTACGATTACTGGTTTTGCGGCCACTTCCCTTCAACCGAATAGTGGTGCGCAGGGAGAATATGCGGGATTACTCACCATTCGTGCTTATTATGAGCATAGAAATGAATCAAACAGAAATGTCATCCTCATACCTATTTCAGCTCACGGAACCAATCCGGCAAGCGCCGTAATGGCCGGAATGAAAGTCGTTGTCGTGAAGAGCGATGAAGATGGGCATATTGATATGGATGATCTGAATGCGAAAGCAGAGCAATACAAAGACTCCCTTGCCGGATTGATGGTAACTTATCCATCCACGCATGGTGTTTTCGAAGAGAGCATAAAGAAAATCTGTCGCATTATTCATGAACATGGCGGACTCGTGTACATGGATGGTGCAAATATGAACGCGCAGGTGGGTCTTACAAGTCCTGGTTTTATTGGAGCCGATGTTTGTCATTTGAACTTGCATAAAACATTTGCCATTCCCCATGGTGGCGGCGGTCCGGGCATGGGACCGATTTGCGTCAATGAAAAACTAGCCCCTTATTTGCCGGGCCACCCTGCATTTCCTGAACATCACCTCGATAACGGAAAAACCGGGGCACAGCCTGGTGGTGGTTTTGGTGCTGTAAGTTCCGCTCCATTTGGTTCAGCATCTATCCTGCTGATCAGTTACGCATATATAAAGATGTTAGGTTCCTCAGGTATAACTCAGGCAACAAAATATGCCATTCTCAACGCCAATTATATGAAGGCGAGACTAGAGAAATATTTCAAGATTCTCTACACCGGAGCAAACGATACCTGCGCCCACGAGTTTATTGTAGATCTCCGGCCCTTCAAAACCTCTGCAGGGATTGAAGCGGAAGATGTAGCTAAACGCCTCATGGATTACGGATTCCACGCACCGACTTTAAGCTTCCCTGTTCCGGGTACCATTATGATCGAGCCAACTGAAAGTGAAGACAAAGCAGAGCTGGATCGTTTTTGCGATGCACTCATCAATATTTACCAGGAAATTAAATCCATCGAAGAAGGAAAAATGGACAAGGTGGATAATGTATTGAAGAATTCGCCACATACACTGGACGTCATTTGTGCTGACGAATGGAAGCATACCTATTCCCGTCAATTGGCAGCCTTCCCATTGCATTACGTGCGTGAGAACAAATTTTGGCCTTCAGTTGGCAGGGTGAATAACACTTATGGCGATAGACACCTGGTGTGCACATGTGAGCCGGTGAGCAGCTACACCGAAGAAACCACAGTATAAGTCGGGCCGACAAATCAATCACGACTGCCTCGATCAAATTCACTGCGCTTTGCAGTTAAAAGCTGTTGGTTGACAGTAGTCAGTCTTGCAGATCTATGATCTTAGGTTTATTCAACGTTCTGTTGTTATGAACTATCGACTGACAACAGTCAACTCAACAGTGATTGCTTCAAAGCGAACATAGGTTTATTATTAACACTTCATAAATTTTCATGTATGAGACGTCTATGCCTAAGATTATTAAAGGCGGGATTTATCGGGTTTTTGGCTTTTCTGTTTTCCAGCAACTCGATGGCACAAGCAACCATTAACGCAGACGACCTCAAGGCCCAAATGCTGATCGACTGGCATCGGGCAAAGGACTATACGATCGAATATCTGAATACAATGCCAGCAGACAAATATGGCTTTAGGCCGGTTGATAGCATTCGTAGTTTTGCCGAGCAAATGCTTCATCTGGCGCAAAGCCAGATTAATTTGATTTCTGCAGCCTCCGGCCGCGAAAAATTATATGGCAACACTTTTATCCTTGACAAAAGTGAAACGGCGAAGAATAAAGATTCGGTTGTTTATTATGTGAAGGCGAGTTATGATTTCGCTATTGATGCCATTACTCAAATGGACCCATCCAGGTTGGGCGAAAAAATAGACGTAAGAAATCTACATATTACGCGGCTGACTTGGTTTAACAAGGCGTTTGAACATCAGACCCATCACCGGGGTCAGACGACTATTTACATCAGGCTCTTAGGGATAAAGCCTCCGGGAGAAAAGTTGTTTTAATCTAATCTGGTGTAATCAGGTCATTAATCGGTTTTAATACTTTTTTTATTTTTTTGTTCAGTGAAAATCTCCTGGCGTATATCAGCTTATAGTTGCCGGCCGAAATCAGGTATTTGTAATCAGATCCCTGGCCTTTTACGTGAACTTGGTTACTCACCCAAAGAAGGCTCAGAGACCATTTATCTGTATTGTATCCGGCGCCGGCACGAAAAATGAAATTAGGAGTAAAGTCGATACGGTTCCAATTCTGGTAACTTCCTAATTCCTTCGAAAAACGGAAATCCGCATTAAGCGTGGCAGAGGCGAGAACAAATAAGTGCTGGGCGATCACCAGCGTATATCCATAACCGATGCCGGGGCCCACTTCAAAAAAATGCACTTTGCTAATTCCTTTTTGATAATAGATGGCATCAACATTCCCAGGTACCAGTACACTGTCGGCATGTATTGCTCCATAGAAAATATTTCCTCCAACAAGCCAGGACCCGACGGACTTTTTTTGCCATTCGTTCTGAACCAGCCCCGCCTGGTAGGAGAATTCTTTGTGATTCAAAGCTCTGTACATAGCAACGCCACCTGCATGATAACCTAAATCGGGCCTTGTATAATAAGTTTTGGCATCGCCCGAACCCAGTCCCTGAGGTGATAGATAAAAACCTCTGTAAGATTGGCCGATCAGATCAAAATTCCACTTTCTTGTGTATATGTGTGCCTGCACATCGAAGTAATTCGTTTTGCCTTTTGCATGATCGGGATTGAAAGAGCTGATGCCGACACCCACATTCACAGTAATTGACCGGTACGTTCCGCCAATTCCTATACTCAGGGTTGTATTGGGTTTGTATCTCATTACCGGAACTGTGTAATACGGCGGGGTTAATTTGATCACATTGTATTTTCTTGACAAATAAATCCTGGCAGTGAGTTGATCTCGGTACGATTGGTAAAAAGTGGAATCATACTCATATCCCTTTTTGTTTTGAGCTTGAGAAGCACTTCCGATCAGCAAAACGCCGGCCACTAATAATATGAAACCTTTGAGCATAGCTGTCAATATGTATGCTAATTTGATACCAATCATTAATTTATTGCAAACTGAACACTAATACAACTCACTCCGGTTTCTTTATGAACCGAGTAATCGATTTACACTTCAACGAAAGAATTCAACTTGTCTAACTCAAGAATCGTCGTTTTCCCGTCATCACTTTCACGATACATGGGAATAAATTTTCGATCGAAGAGGATTTCAGCATAAGTGTAGGAGGTTCGTTGAAGGACAAAGTTAGAGTATACATCATCAAAGCCTCTAACCAGTACGTAAAGTTCAATATCTGCCAATTTCAAATCTTCAAAATTATATTCCAGTAAAGGGCTCCTTTCATCTATAGGATGGACAACAGTCCAATTCATTGGCAGACTTTCAACCTTGTTTCTTTCGAGTTCAAGGTCAAAAAATTTATAAGATGGCTTGTCATTTTCCGCAACCAGCATGGCCAGGTTCACTCTGATCTCAACATTTGTCAAAGTGTGATTGTCTTTGTAGGAAGCAAAACGAAACATCAGCGCTTTTTTTCCATGATATGGACTTATCAATGCGTAATCGCTAAACACCAGGTAGGCACGAGGTTTAGAAAATCGCCCGAATATCAGACCCGTTGCAATGGCAAAAGAAAGAAATCCGCACATCGATTCGATTGCGGCTACAAAATTGGCACCATCACCGACTGGATTGACACGGCCATATCCCACGGTGGTGAAAGTTTCTGTACTAAAAAAATAAAGTTCTTTGAATACGACTAATGGTGTTTTACCAATGACTCCCTGCATCTGGTTGGCGCCGATCAAAAAATAGATACAGGCAAAAATGAAGTTGATGATTAGATAAAACACGAGGATCAGCGTGATGAACTTCCATCTTGGCAGATTTAACATGGAATGATACATGCTGAATCTTTGGAGAAAGGCCATCCCCTCCTTTTTCAAATTGAAACTGCCATCTTTATTAATAAACCGGCCCCCGTAATCATTTGGGTTGGTGCCAAATCCGGTATCGTTATTAACTTTTGAAAAGGGATTGACGCGGGTCATTGTGGCCATAAATTCGCGGATTTTTATATCGGCAAATCTATGGCCTAATTTTTACAAAATCAGTTCATGGCAAAACACATCAGGGCTTGCGAGGAAACCGGTTCCAAAAGACACCTTAGTTCGTACTTCCGACTCCTTATTGTTCGATCATTCTATTTCTTTGCTATGGCTTTAGCCGAATCTAAATGCATTTCCAATGTTGGAAGCGTCCTTGTTGCAAAGTCTTTTATTGTTGAGTCTGATAAATTATCAGCTGCCTTTCTGAATTCCGCAACGTCTTTTTCGTGGTCATTTACCATCATGTTCATGTAAGCCTTGTCAAAATCCTTTCCTTTTTTCAATGCGAGCTTGGTAATTTGCTTGCGATCATCTGCGCTGACGGAGTCAGGCAAAGCAATATTTAAAGTAGAAGCTAGTGACTTTAGTTTTTCATTTGCGGCTGAGTGGTCTTTTACCATCATCTGGCCGAATTCTTTCACTCTCGGATTTACTGCTCTTCGGCTGGCCAGCTTTCCTGATTCCACTTCAAGCATGCCGCCAACTGCAGCATTCATAGCAAAGTCAGAAGCATCTTTTGCAACTGGCTTCGTTTCTTTATTGGCCTGTTTGGCGCTGTCCAGGCTGCTTTTGTTTTCACTGGTGGAACTACTGTTACATGATTGTATCAACCATGCAGATGAAATTACAAGTCCCACGATTAATAAAATTTTCATAGCAAACTATTTGAATAATTGTATACATTAAAAGATTCAAACATAGAGCCATCGATGTAATTGTTCTAAGTATCTATGAGTCAGCGGGTTTTTTGAGAGAGAGTGTGCATGTTTGAGGATAAAAGGCTACATGAATGTCTTTGCGTCCGAAGCCCGGAGTCGGACGCCCGGCATCAATTAATTTCAATTAAACGAAATTTAATTTTGCTGATTCCCGACTTCCAAACTTAAAACCCGTGGCATGCCTATTGTTGCAAATAGATCGAGAAATGTATATTTTTACTCATGATATAATTGTAAATTATGGTCGTTGATCTGAGTAATCCCCGCCACATCGAGCTTATTGAAGAAGAGACAGATTTGCTTACTTCTGCCGAACATCCCTACAGTCTCATTGTATGGAATGATGAAATAAACACATTTGAGTGGGTCATTCAAACACTAGTTGAAATTTGCAATCATACATCGGAACAGGCTGAGCAATGTGCGATGATTATTCATACACAAGGCAAATATGCCGTCAAACAGGGTTCTTATGAAGAACTAAAGCCGATGTGCGACGCTATCACCGAAAGAGGAATTGGCGCAACCATCGAAGTGCTTACAGAATCCTAGAATTGGTCTTGGGTCACGAGTCAGAGTCGTGCATTAAACTCGATCTTCGTTGCGATCGTTTCAGGTTCAACTCCCGACTTCCGACTCATGACTCCGGTACATTGATCTCCATCTTTGAGTGAACATTCTCCCTATGCCCTTATTTGCATTAGACGATGATCTCAGATTTCCTCCTGTACACCTTGCAGAGCCCGACGGCTTACTTGCAATTGGCGGTGACTTGTCTGTCAATCGAATAATACTTGCCTACAAACAGGGAATTTTTCCCTGGTATGAAAATGAAGACATTCTCTGGTGGAGTCCCGACCCAAGATTTGTTCTGTTTCCTGACGAATTGAAAGTTAGTAAGAGCATGTCCCAACTATTGAAAAAGAAAAGATTTGAATTTTCTATCAATCGCGACTTCAGTGGCGTGATCAATCAGTGTAAAACTATATCCCGCAGAGGCCAGGAAAGCACCTGGATCACCAACGAAGTTAGAACGGCGTACACTGAACTTCATCGGCTTGGACTTGCAGACAGTGCCGAAGTTTGGGACAATGGGAAATTAGTAGGTGGCTTATATGGTGTGAGACTAGGTTTTATTTTTTTTGGCGAAAGTATGTTTAGCCGGGAAAGCAATGCAAGTAAATACGCATTCATCCAATATGTTCAACACCTTAAGCAACAAAATGTGCAATTGATCGATTGCCAGGTTTACACGGCACACCTGGAATCACTTGGTGCCAGGATGATACCAAGAGCGCAATACGTTAAGCTGCTTTCGAAATTGGTTTGAGATGCTATTTGGTCTACATCAGCTTACGCGACAAGGTTAGCCTCTCCGCCTTTGGAATGACCGGATGCAGCTATCGAGAGTAACAATCAAACTATTTCACTTCTTCAGTAACGATCGAATATCGATTCAGCGTAACTAGTTTCAATACCTTTCCATCCTTCACAAAGACCTTTTTGTAATTTCTGAAGTTGTTGTCCTGGTCATAAAATCCAATGACGCATGAATATTTCTCTTCGCCTTTCTGAAGACCTGGTTTCGGGTACATTCCAAAATTGGGATAGCGAATCGTATCTTCTCCCCTTACTTCCTCAAACTGAAACTTGAGCAAATATTCAAAAGTCTTGTTGGTTTCAAAAAGCTTCACTGTGAAGTAAAAATCATTCAGGGGATCGTCGGTTTTCACTTTAAATTCAGCAATCGGATCCGCCTTCACTTCTTTCCTGTTTTCAGGAATATTTTCAGATGGATAAGCAGGCTTTGATCTGACACCAGAATCAGAATTGGAAGAAACTTTAGAGTGACATGCCAGAAAAGTAAAGGGCAAAACAAAGTAAAGGAGTTTTGTTTTCATAGTATGAAATCCTGGAATCAATCAGGGAATTTTAGTTACCAAACGAATTAAAATCAATTTTCTTGCTGGGCCAGCGTGCAGCATATTGATAGACAAGTCCCCTCATGTAGTCGTTTTCGGGGTATGCGGTCAAATGATCTTTGAGGCTATCCATATCTCGTATAGCCATTTCCCTTTGTAGATAACCCATCCCGTAAAATTTGCCTTGTTCAATCAAAACGTAGCTCTGTTCACCCCGGTTTCTTCCATGATCGGCAAGTGCAAAAGTCGGGAGGCTTTTATTCAGTGAATGAATCGCTTCCTTCACCCGCAGGTTATACGATTCGGAAGATTCTACTCGTTCGCAGGCACCTGAGCAATAATGTTCGCGTATACCATCACAGTCAGCAGTATCCGTTTGTATAAAGCATAATTTGGGACAAAGTCTGAACTGTCTCACTATTTTTTGAAGCATGTTCCGGCCTTCGGCCAGTAGAGAGAATGTATATACCGGCTCCATTTGCTTTCTTCTTTTTTCAATACAGATCCTGAGATAGCCATTCTGATCTTCATACAAGTATAAACCATAAACCTGTTCGAATCTCTTAAGGCTTCGGTTATACCGGGGCCAAAGTCTCTTGATCTCTATGCATTCCAGCAGGTAGGCCATGAGTTCGGTGCCACAGGGTTCCCAGGTAATTGAGTATATATTTCTGAGGAATTCCTGCTTTTGCAGGTTGGGCTTGTTATTGGAGAAATGACTCCTGACCCGGTGCTTAAGGTTCTTTGCCTTGCCAACATATATCACTTTTCCCTTCAGATCATGGAAGTAATAGACCCCGGGTGTGTAAGGTAATTGGTCTAGCTGTTCGGCAGGAAGGTTAGGTGGCAGATATTGTTCCTTATTTCGTCCTTTGAGCATGTGTTGAACATGTCCCTGGCTGTCTCTGGACAGAATCAGTTCGAACAACTTTGCAGTGGCGTCAGCATCCCCTCCCGCCCGGTGGCGGTTTACCATTTCGATATTTAGCTGCCTGCACAGGTTGCCCAGACTATAACTGGGAAGCCCCGGGAATACCTTTCGGCTCAAGCGAACGGTGCACAATTTCTTGGCATCCAGGTCGAAGCCGCAAGCGGAAAGGTGGTGTTTGAGGAAAGAATAGTCAAAGTTTACGTTATGGGCCAGGAAGACGGCATCCTTCAGAAGGTCATAAATGGCAGGCGCTACCTCGGAAAACAACGGTGCAGCGGCTACCATTTCATTAGAAATCCCTGTAAGTGACTGGATATACCGCGGTATGGAAGTCTCGGGATTGACCAGGCTCTCATAACGGTTTATAACGGTTTTGCCATCGTATAACACAATAGCTATTTCCGTTATGCCGTTATTAGCGGCATAACTGCCTGTGGTTTCTATAT
>PSRA01000107.1 GCA_003175695.1 Bacteroidota bacterium
GCCTGACCATAGACCTGTCCGGGGATGGCTGCGGCCAAGACCTGATCGATATAGAGATTCATTTCTTTATCTGTGATCGGGAAGTCATCGTTTGGAAAGCCGTTAGCGATCTGCTTTTTCAGTCTCGCGATCAGCGTCCGTCTGGTATAAGGAGGCATTGCCATTAGTCGCCGGTTTGAATGTTAGATTGTCCGTAGGCTTCCATGTCCTGATCTTTAAAGGAAAGCCCGAATTTTTTCATCGTGCGCTGCGTGATCTCTACAATCGTATTCTGGCCCCACTTGGGCTGAATGGAAGTGGCCGGATCATTGGTCACCCGTCCGGCACCGTCGCGCTGCACACCGTAAACGATATCGGAGCACTGGGCCACGTAGGAGAGCTGTGCGGTAGCATTGACCATGGGCAGGATCTTATAGATCACCTGACCTGCGACAGCTCCGGCATAGTCCGTATAATACCAAGCCCCGTCCGGCTGATCGGAAGGCGGATCGATCGGGTCATTCAGAATAGCCCCTTCCTGATCTTTTCTATAATAAAAAGTTTTCTGGTTATTGATCAGCATGGCCAGATGATAAAGCAAATCTGAGGGCAGCGTCATAAAGCCCGCTGTAATCGTAATAGGAGGCGCTAGGATCGTGAAAGGAGAAAGCAGGGTAAGTATCGTCTGATCCTGAATCAGGCCCGTATTGCCGCCCGCTTTGTCGTTATTGCGATTCTGCCAGCGGCCTATGATATCCTGATGATAGGCATACTGCTCGGAATTCCAAGCGTAGAAAAGATCTGTGCGGGAAATTGATCCCGTCTGGTTTTTGCGACAGAGGAATTTGGTAAATTCCATTATGTCATTAACTGTCCAAGCTGCCATAGTTAAAAAAAATCCCAGCGCTTTTTGAGCTGCCGGGACTTCTGGTTGGTAAGGATTGGTCTGGCTCTATGAAACTTTATATAGCGCGTTGAGCTGGAGGATGAATTCTTCACCGTCCTCGCCCACCTGCGAATGATCAAAGATCTTGTCTTCGATAGCCTCCGTACTCTTAATGCCATGGATATCGCAAATTTCCCTGTCATTAGATCCCCATGTTGCTTTGCCGGGGATACGGTCAACCCTGATCAGGCTATCTTTGATGGCCTTGCGAATGAAAAACCGCACTTCGATTTTCTTATCCCCATAGCTTTCGATAAAAGCCGCTGGCTTGTCGATTGCCTTTCTTCTGTACTCAGCCCGAAATGCCTTTTCCGTTTTCTCATTGTTGGCGTCGTCCAGATCCGAGATGCCAAGGTATGCACCATGGATCATCATCTTGGGCACCGCCGCGTGCTTGGCAAGAGAGAGCGCTTCTTCAATTTCATCCAGTGCTGCATTTTCCGCCTTGGCCAGCGCATCGGGGTTATTGCATTTGTAAACCCCGGAAGCCGTGCGCGTGCGAAATTTGGATTCGATATTCCAAGAGCAGATGAACATATAGAGCAACAGAAAATGTTCATCTCCCATGCAGTTGAACTTGCCATAGAGAAATTCTCTTGGCTTATTGTTTCTGATCAGCTGCTCGATCAGCTCCTTATCCTTGGGTTGCTCATCAGCAAAAATCGTCGTGCAACCATCATAGTAGCGGAGCATCCTGCGCTTGCCTTCCCAGACCACCTGCGAAGTGAACACAAGATTTACTTTGGGCTTGTGTCTCATCTCGGGCGCTGGTCTGCGCGTGTGAAAATCGATGATCGGAAGTTCCCGTTCCGTTGTTTGCTGAACAAGCTCAAACAGATAGTTCTTGTTCGGATCAAACGTCATTGAAAGAGCTTCTTTCTCCTTAGCGAATTTTTCTTCTTTGGTAGCCACATCCGCCACAGGAGCAGATGGGGCAGTTTTTGTAGCTGCGTTTGCCATCTTTTAAAATTTTATATAAAGAACAAAAGGGCAGCCGTCTCCAAAACATGAACACGGCCACCCTAACTAAAACTTATACCTGAAGACCTTTGAGCACGTTGAACTGTTCGGCTGCAATCACACGGCTACCCACATACGCAATTTCTTCGTAGAAGTTAGCGGCAACTGTAGTCTTTGTGTTCTTGGTGTATCCCAGATCCCAGCTGTAGATCCGCAGGCCCGCAGGGATATCAGGATTTTGCTGATATACCCATTGCAGATAAGGACGGGTCGTATTGTCCTTGGCGTCTACAGTGTCTCCTTGCGGAACACCCAGTCCAAAGTCAGCCCGGTAGTCACCCTGAGAAGGAGTATATCCGAAGATAGACTGCGGGGTGAAACCCTTATAGCGGTGGAAATGGAAGTCAAAGGTATCTGTGGAAAATCCACTGAAACCATAAGTCACGGCAGCTTCCTGAGAGAAGCCTACGGAAGCGTAAGAGATCGCACCGTTCCTGTAAATTCCAAACAGGAGGTTATTGATATCCTGACGCTGCGTGAGGGCTTGCAGGAAATGGTATTCGCGCGGGCCGCCGTTAGCATCCAGCACGTTGGTGAAATTCTGGAAATCCCAGATCTGGAAATTACGCACCACGTAATCCACTTCACCTCCACGGTTGGTCACGTCAGGCATCACCCCGACAGTACCGGTGTTGGTGGTATTGGAATAGGGCACCCCTTCCATCACAGCATCCTCGATATTGACAATCATCTGCATGTTCATTTCCTTCACCGCAAGGGTGGGGAGATAAAATTCATTATTGCCAAAATCGATCTGGGTCTTATTCATTCCGGCCAGATCGGAAGCCTTTACCGAAGCACGAAGCACAGTCGCTGTGTTGTCGTAGCGGTAGAGCTTTTGCTGTTGCGTTCCCTGAGAGTCGGACGCCTCACCCGCCAGCTGGTTACCGAATGTTTCCAGACCTTCACCCTGAAGGATGGAAGAACCGGTACCGGTAGCTACCTGATAGTTACCCAAGGGTTTAAGCACAAGGGTAAAAGCACCTTGCGTCGGGGTAACGGTCACCACCTGACACTTTCTACCGTTAGAACGGATCTTTACGGTTTGGTTGACAAGGAAAGGTGACTGGGTAAATGCGGCGTTGTTATAGGAATCAGGCGCTTTCAGGGTCACGGTTACGTTCGATCCGGCAGCACCGGAAGCGACGGTCGCCGCCACGATACCTGATCCATAAGGACGGCCTTTTTCAAAGTGAGAGTAAGTCTGAGTCGAGGTATTCACCTGCTCAATATTGGTATTCCCTAAGATCTCGGAAGCAAGCAGGTAAGACGAGTTACCGTATTTGGCAACCAGTCCGGGAATGTAATCGGGAATGACGAAGTTCAGGTCGTTGAACACGCCTGTCGTCAGCCCGGTAGAGTACGCGACCGGGCCGGGTTGGCCGGTGGCACCCTTTACGATTGCACTGGGCATGGTTTGGTTTATTTAATGTTAAAAATGGGTATGGATCACCGTTAGCTTACCGTAAGACCCCTGACGCTGCCATCATTTTGTCGAGTAACGCCTTTCCTTCTGTCGGAGCAGTCGCTGGTGTGGTCGCGCTTGCATTCTCCCTTCCCAATGGCTGACGGCCTTGGGGCAGGGAAGCCTTGATCATAGCATTGACTGTCTGGCGCATGGCTTCTCTGAACATCCGACCTTGATTGATTCCGTTATACACGAAATGCAGAAATGCTCTCCTGTCCGGTTTTCCGTCCGGCCCGTCGAAGAACGACCAAAATTTTTCAATGTCTGACGTTAGTTCCATAGCCTGCGCGAAGGTTGCAGGGTCAGGCTCAAACTGAAAATCAAAATCCAGATTGTTGTTAGGATCTTTGAAATTGAGCCTGCTCACGATACTCTTTGGCGTGAGGTTCTTATAAGCCGCGTTGGTCTCCTGCGCTATCTTTTCATTTTCCGCCAGCGCTTGCTGGTACTGACGGTAGTTTTCATCGACAGGCTGATCGACCTCCGGTAATTTTAATGTTGTTTTGGCAGCAAGGATCTGAGGTTTGGCCTGTGCGGCACGAATCATCAGATACATATCGCGGTCTGCCACCGCTGCATTATAGTCATCCATGCGTGCAGCAAATGCGTCGTCGTTTTCTGCTCCTCCCTGCACGGGCTTGGATGGCACTTTAAATTCTTTATTGAACAGATAATCTACCTGCGCGGAATTGAGCGTAGGGTTATTCAGTCTGATCCCTTCTTTAACAAAATCCGCAGCACTATCCGGGGTAACTTCCCGGGTGGCAAAAGATTCCAGCCTTTGCTCCTGTTCAAGATAGCGAAGGACTTCAGCTTTTTTACCTGAAGCAAATGCGCGGAAAAGTTTTTCTGAGTCTTCATTTTCAAATGGGATCACCGGATTGTCCCGGTTGGCACGCAGCTGTTCGATCTCCCGGATGGCGTCTTCTGCCGACTGGTAACCAAACTTGTCTTTGATCACCCCAAAGCTCATGTCAAGATTGGGCAGGTCTCTGACCGCTGGCGAAGGCGCTGGCGTGGTTACGTTGGGCCCGAGCGGCTTTGGGGGGCCGGTCTGGGGTGCCACCGGTTGGGGCGCGTGCACGGCAGGCTTTTTGTCATCGACTATCTCAGCCGGAGAGGTGTCCGTGAGGGCAGGTTCCAGTCCTCCGTTCAGGGAGATGGCCATTCGCTGGCGAAATTCTGCTGGAACATCATTTGTAGCGGGAGCAGCCGGAGCGGCGGCGGGAGTTGCGCTTTCTGGCAAAGTGGGCTCGGCACTGGCCGGAGCTTCCGGGGCGAGGATACTGTCTTCTGGCATGAGTACGGAATTTGACGGTATAAAAATATAAATTTTTTAATATCAGTAAAATCTTTTTTAGATCTGGGCTGGCATCTTGATCTTAAATCTGGGTAAGACCCCTTTCTTTTTGATCATATCCGGCGTTCCCATGGGTTTGACCGTTTCTGCCGTCATCGGCAGTAGCGCCATCATCAGCGCAATCACTTGGTCAAACGGTGTACGTTCCGCATGGTCATACTTCATCAGCTGGTAGAGCAGGTCAACATATTTTATCCTATGCACATGACCGTTATATTCATCGTTATCCGTTCCATCGATATACATTTTGGCTACTTGCAGTTGCTGGGCCAGCTGGAAGGGGTCTCCAGAGCGGGTGCCCGGTTCTTTTTTTGGATTGCGCTTAACCGGATTCATGGCAACCGATGGTGTCCAGTTCAAAAACTCTCCGCATTTCTTTTTCATGAAGTAGCGGTAGTAATCTCCGCGCGCGTCAATTTCATAGTTGGCCTTGCAGCCGTAGTATTTACAGGCCAGCAAGACCTGCTCATCAAAGTGGATATCGAGCCTCGTATCTTCCAGCCACATGGCTACCGGGTACATGCCGGTTTCCTGTCCGTCCACGATGAAAGATTTTTTCATTACTACGATCACGGGTTTTGATCCGTGCACCGCAGGCAGGTCGCGGGTGGTATCCACACCGATCTGGTAGAGCATGGTATTGAGCGGTTCACAGAAGCCGTCCGCTCTTTCAGAGAAATGATTTTGAATATTGGGATGCTCCAGAATATACCAGCCACCTTTTTTTGCATCCTCCATCGGTACGCAGACGTTCTTCACCTCGTCCTTGCCATAGTTGGAGCGGGCCTTGCGTTCCATTTTCTTTGGGATCATGCGGAAGCGGCGGATGACCGGAGGGGTATCTTCCAGATCCTTGATCTGACGCTGGAGATTGATGGCGTTAAATTCGCAGCCAAAGCCAGCGAACATGAACATTTCTTCTTCGTTGAATGGATTCTGGCGAATTTCTTCTTCCAGCTCCATACCGGAAAGACCGTCTCGTCTGCGCGTGAGATACTCTTTGGCACCAAGAGCAATATCTTCCTCGGTGAGATCTCCCACGCCAACAAAATTTTCTACCAGATACTGGTATTGTTCTTCAGTCGGTTTATCAATCACACTCATGCCATAGCGGTCGATGAAACCCTCATACCCGTCGTAGGCTGGCGTGAAGTAGCGCACCATACGGCGGGGTGTTCTTCCATGGATCAGTTTATGCTGATCAGATCCACCCCATACTTTTCTATATTCTGCGCCACCACCTTTGGTCATTTCGTTGATCGTGGAAGGACATTCCATAAAACCTACGCGGCGGCCTCCCTTGACCATCGTTTTGCTCACAATGGAAATGAACTGGGAGAACGGAACATCCACAGGCCATTTACCGCCCTCATCGAAAAGGCCGCGCGTAAGTCTGCCGGAGTCATAAGTATTGGGCCCGGGGGCGCGGTAGTCCACTTTGGAGCGGTGACCGGTATCGGCATCCATCACCGTGCGCACGCCACCGCCTTTGGTGGATTCAGATTTTTGAGCAAACACAAATTCACTCACAGAGTCCTTGGAGTTGGTCTGCTTGGGTTTGAAAAATGCAGGCAGCTGCCGGTAACCGAAAGCCACCATCTGCGTGAAGGTGGTCTTGGTATCTTTTTCTGTTTTAGATACCATACCCGCCACCGTGTTGCGAAAGAAAATACATTCATACATCAGGTTGGCGGTAGCTTGGGAGCTCGCGCCTTCACGACGTTTTTTCCCTCTGAGAATGCCAAGACACCATTTGATTTTTTCCCAGTGATCCAGAAATAAAAAATACCTGCGGTCTGTATCGCGGTAGGATGGATAAATATCATCTTCCAGCTTCCACCACTGAAGATAGAAATAATTTTTCCCGGTGATGTAGGTCACCACCCCGTTATTCATGAAGTAAAATCCCTCCCGGCAGCGCCTGCGTTCCTCATAAGCAAAAGCGTCCTGCTCCGGGGTGAGCAGCAGGTTCTCATCCTTATCGTATTCTACGACATGAAAAAAATCAGGAAGCTCGCGCCTCCTCCAGTATTGTTCTTTGGGATTGTCGGTTCCCCACGTCTCGACCTTGGAATATTCTACCACTTCCGGTAGCTCGACGAGCGATCCATATATATCTACGTGTAGGCCCATCCGTTAGTAGTTTCGATCCTCCGCCAGATTTTTCATGAACTTGCTTTTGCGCTGAAGATCCGCCTGCTCATCGTTAGAGATATCAAGACGTTCCCTTAGATCCCGAAGCGAATCGATGGCTTCTTTGGCCTGCTTCATCATGGCTATGGTACGCTCAAATTCTTTGGTTTCACCGCTGAGCATATCATCCATATTGCGGTTGCGCATGGCCTTAACGATTTTATTCAGCATCCGGTTGGTCTCATAATAAAAACCCACTGAGCCATCTTTTTCGTACTCAGCGAGCCTTTGCTCCAGCACAGAGATCTTTTGCAGAAGATGCTTTTCCCGCTCCGTGGGCTCTGGTTCCCCGGCCTCTTTTTTTATGTCATCAAAAGCCATTAGTGATGCAGTACGTTTTTAGCAAACAATGCCTGCGCCTTGGCCTTGGGGCCATACTTGCCAGCCAGCGCGGCAGCTCTTTTGGATGCCGGGATCTTCTGGCCCATCGGGGTATGGGTAGACTCATGCAGGCCGCCCGGGTGAAAGTGAATAGGCTTTTTGCCTGCTTTATGGATGGTTTTAATCTTTGCCATTACTATTGCATTTGAGGTTGTGGTGGTGGTAATTGCGGCTGCCCCTGACCGTTAGGAGGCGGAAGCTGAGGCACGGTGCCCGGTGGCGTGCCGCCGTTTTGAGCCATCTGCTGCATATTCATCTGCGCCTGACCGACCATTTGCAGACCCTGTTGCATCTGCTGATTTTCGGCCACGATCGGCATCATGACGTTGGCGATAGCGGCTTGGGCCAGCGGTTGCAGCCATACCGGCAGATCTCCGGTCGGGGTGCGGGAGGCCACAAGGAAAATACCATTGATGATCTCCAGCTCTTTTTTGCCGGTGAGTTCGTCGCGCTTGATCTGGCCAGCCCGCTGGTCTTTTTGGGCTTCCAGCTGCATTTCATTCTGCGCGTTTTTATCGGCTGCCGCCTGCTGCACCTGCGCGTTCTGGGCTTGCAGTCTTTGGGAGTCCTGTATTGCTCTTTGGCGGTTTTCTTCCACGACCGCATCAAGATACATGCACCTGAGTTTATAATTATCAATCTGGCGCAGCATCATGGCATCTTTAGGGGAAAGTAGCGGTTTGCCATTAGCATCCAAGGCTTGGGAGTAGCGCTGGATATCGGCTTCCATCAGCTGGCGTTCATATTCAGAGGATTTGATCTTAACGCCAACGCGGAACCGAAAATTAATCATGTCATCGGAAGACTCCGGTTCCTCTCTTACAAAATCCTGCCAGTGCAGCAGGCACATCTTGTACCATACTTTTTCCCAGAATTCATTATTGTAGTTGATGATAAAATCAGTGACGTTATAGGAAGCAGCATTTTGATTTTCTGCCAGCGCATTGGCCGTGCGGTCACCGACCTGAGATCCGTCGCGGTAAGGTGGCACGCCCACCAGCTCCCGCATTTCTTTAAGGCACTCCTGAATGACTTCAGTCAGCCCGATAATTTTTTGGATGGATTCATCCGGTGGCGGGGCTGCCAGTGGCGGGGCTTCCCGTTGCAGGGGATCTACGCCTTTGGACGAATAAACCTGAATACCGGTATTTAAAAATATGCGAAGAACTTCATCCCACTCAATCGTGTCTCCGTTACCCAGATCAATATTGCGGGCACTTTCCACGTCAATGGTAAAGCCCGCATTTCTTACCTGCGCAATCAGCACCTTGCGTTTCATCTTGGTAACCTGATATTCGCGCAAGGGTTCAATCAGCCTTTCCAGTAGCGAAGGCACATAGTCGCCGTCATTGTTGGGCACGACCACCGTCCAAGGACAAAGCACCCGGCCCGGGGCGTAGAATTCCTGAATCTGGTAATCATCTTCTCCCCAGTAGCACATGGTAGCTCCGTAGGGAGCGTAGATGCCTCTCATCCAGCGGGCTTTCTGGGTCTTGATAATTTCCACGTCTTCGGGTTTATCCTGCGCAACGGGATAGCCGTTGCGGTCTATACTCTGGTAGGGAACACCTTTTTTCTTAGTGATATTTTCCCTGCCGTAGCTATCTTTTTTGGAGACATAGTATTGATCGGTGCCGACGAAAATAGAGCAATCCAGCACAAGGATGGAAGCGTCGTCATAGGGGCGGTTGGCATTGTATAGGGTTTCACTCCACTGGTAATTCCATGCGTAGTTGAAGGTGCCGACATTGCGCATTCCGGTCATGCGCGCAAGGTCAAAGATTTTTCTTTCCGGCAGCCCGTTAGGGTTTTCTGCACTAACGCCAAAACGTGCCCGAAATTCACTGACCTTCATGTTATAGAATTCACCAATCTTTTTAACCTCATAATCCCCGCAGTCATTCATGAAAAAGTCGTAGATCAAATTGGTTGGCACCGCAATCCTGACGGTATATCTTCCCCCTGCCTGCTTTTCTATCCGGCCAGCGGTCAGGTTGACCGCACTTAAATAAAATAGTGTCTTGCGGTTGGCTACCCGGTCAAAAGAGATTTCATCCTGCACGCCCTTGATCACTTTTTCAAGCCGGATCTCTTTGGGTAGTTTATCTTCCAGTTCAAAGTGCACTACTGCCGCCTCATAACTGTTAGGCACAAACGCTCCCGGTGGTTCCAGTTCCAGACCCGAATGCTCCTGCGCGGCTTTGATGGTTTCGATTTCGTGCATCCGAAACAGCGCATCCTGAAGCATTTTTTTCTTGGCATCTTCACTTTCCACGTCTGTAGCCTCTACGCAGGCATAGGTCGT
Organism: Bacteroidota bacterium; assembly: GCA_003175695.1. GTDB lineage: Bacteria > Bacteroidota > Bacteroidia > Chitinophagales > Chitinophagaceae > Puia. Next base: position 9,653 of record PSRA01000107.1, read on the forward strand.
ACTCTTGGCCATCGATTCAATCAGGGTGCCCACCAGCTGCGGTGCTACGCGGGTCTGTTCGGTATCGACATTGATAAAAGATTTATTGGCGTCAGCGACATTGAGAAAGTCGAGGAATTCAGCCATGCGCTGCTGACCTTTGAACCACAGCAGCATCTCGATCCAGCGGGCATTTCGCCTGCGGAAATAATTTAGCGAGTCATCATTGGTGGTTTGCCTGTCATAGAAAGCCTTAACGATTTGCAGTCCAACATTAAGCTGGCTGACTTCTTCATCACTCATGAAGAACCGACTGAGCAGGGGATCGGCGTACTGGGCGGTGACGGAAATTGGGGCCATAGCCGGGTAGCGGATAATTTGATATAAAAATAATACTTTATCTCAAACGGCCAACTATCATGCTTTCATGGACTTTGTGGATGCGGTGGACGGTGCCGTTGAAGTTGTAGACAATCTCATAAGCCGCGTTGGTGCGCGTAAAGACCGTCTCCCCCTTTTGGTAGTCTGTCCAGCCGGGATCTGTCACGATAGCCCGGTCGATGTATTTTCCCTTGTAAGCCGGGTTGACGGGTAGAACCGTCTGTGGCACCACGCGGTCACACAATAAATTGCCGCATACAGGATGGAGTAGGCCGCTGGTGTCCAGTACACCAAGAATAGTATGGTTAAAAGGAACCGAATAAAGACCTTCGGCCACAAAATAAGGCGAGTGCCCATAGAAATGATTGTGGTGGAATACACAAATGGAACGGTCTTCGATCATTTCATTTCCCCCAAGGATTTCCCCAATCACGGGCGACTTCTCCCGGTAGTTGACCTCATAGACATTCATGGCCATTACAACGGTGTCGCCTATACGAAATTGCGACTTTTGCTTTGGATCTACTTTTACCAGCAGCCTGTCATAAGTCGGGATCATCAACGCCAATTACCATTTGCTGTTCCAAAATAAGATAGTTCTTCCCGTCGTACTCCAGCATCATGCCGATCCCCCGGTGAAAGATCGCTATACGACCCTCCCGGATCTTTTCCTCCGTCACGTTGGAACCAACGGAGTAGATGATGCCAAAATGCGGCTTGACCCTGCCTTGGGAGGGGATAACCAAGCCGCCCTTTTCCTTCTTTTCCTCATCCGGGATAATCCAGATCAGGTTATTGACCGCTTGGGGTCTTTTTTCTGTTTCGGTGTCCATAAGGGTAGTGTTCCACGTGGAACATTTTAGAATACGTCAGCGATAAGACATTCAGTAGTAAGGGCTACGCCAGCTGAAGACGCGGCATTCTGCACGGCGCAGCGGATCACTTTGACCGGATCTAGCACGCCTGCTTTGGCCAGATCCTCGATCACCATGGTCTTGGCATTGTAGCCGAATGATCCTTTTTTCTTTTCCACCAGCTCAATAATCTTTTCCGGGTCTTCGCCGGTATTTTCGCAGATCTGTTCCAAGATCCTGCGGGTGGAAGAATCAAAAAGTTCATTGCCGGTTTTGATCCTGAGATAGGCCGTTCCTCCGCCCACAATATAGCCTTCAGCAATAGCCGATTTTGTGGCCCGGACAGCATCATCGTACCTGTCCATCTTCTCCAGCATTTCGGTTTCTGTGTGTGCGCCGACTTCAATCACAGCTACACCAGCGGTGAGTTTGGCAATGCGCTTTTCGATGGGGTAGGCTTCATCTTCGTTTTTGGCTTGGGTAAGGTTCATGCGCAATTCCGCGATCAGGTTTTCCAGCGCCTCCTTATCGGTCTTGCCGCCGATGATGATTGTTTCCTCTTTATTTACGATCACTTTTTCGGCCTGACCCAGATGGCCCAGATCAGCCTCCATGATATCCATGCCTTTAGAATAGGAAATATATTCACCTCCCGTAAGCACCGCGATATCTTCCATCTCCTCGCGTTTGGAATCCAGAAAGCCCGGGGCTTTCACCACGACAACTTTGAGTCTTCCCTGCTGCATGTTGGCTACCAAGAAGCCAAGACCTTCTTCCACTGCATCCTGACAGATGATGATAATCGGGCGATTTCCACCTGCCTGCGGATTGAGCACCTGTTCCAGAAGATCTTCGATCTGCTTATGATGGTTGATAATTCCTTCGTATAGTAAGATCCACGGGTTCTCCCATTCGACAATCTGTTCTTCTCTTTTATTGATAAAGAACGGAGAGACCCAGCTGCGATCAAAGCGGTATCCATCGGCAATGCGTATGATGGTCTCCGTGGATTTTGATTTATCGATATCAACAATTCCTTCCGAGCCAATTTTTTTAAAGGCGTCAGCGATAATCCGTCCGATAACGGGGTCATTGTTAGCAGAGATAGATGCAATCTGGAAGATCTTTTCGTTATCATCGGCAATGGGGGTTGAGCGTTTCTTTAATTCCTTGACAAATATTTCTACCGCCGCGTCCAGTCCTCTTTTAATATCCATGGGGTTGGCCCCGCCTTCAATCAGGGCGACGCCTTTTTCGATCAGCGCGTTGAGCAGTACCACGGTGGAAGTGGTGCCGTCGCCTGCCTGATCCACAGTTTTCTGGGCAGCCTCTTTAGCCAGCACGACGCCGACTTTTTCCGTGTGATCATCGACGTTAAATCCGCGCGTGGTCTCATAACCATCCTTGGTAATCTTCAGCGGGTAGTTGACAAATCCATAATTGATGGCCTCGCCCCGGGCAATAAGCACATTGCGTCCGGTGGGCCCAAGGGTAACCTTCACTGCGTCGGTGATTTTACTCACCCCCAGTTTGACGGCGCTGCGCGCCTCCTTAGAGTAAAGCGTTTTCTTGTTCATGTGTGCGGGTTATTCTTAAAAAATTGAGAGATGATTAGCCTGACTGCGGCCCTGACGGAGATCTCATGCTCTTTGGCGTACTGTTCCAGTCTGCCGTAAAGCCAAGTGGAGAGCGAAATGCGAAAGTATTTCATTTTCTGAGGGGCCGGATTGGGGCCGTTTTGGTACCCCAAATATAGGAGAGGTATTGAAACAGCCAAAAGAAAAAAATAGTTTTATGTCGATCTAGATCTTGTCACCTTAAAAGAAAACCATAATGGCCAACACGTTTACCGTAAGCGTCTACCAGATCAATGGTTATGTGATCCCGAGAGATCAGGCACAGAGAATAGCGTTCCCAACAACTGGTAACCTGTTCATTGATGTGACTGCATCCCCGACCCGTAGCCTGTCCAGTGGATATAATGTCTATGGACTGATCATCTCTGGCGTTACCGGAAACTGGTATTACACTGCTGAAACAGCTGCACAGCTGGCAACGCTCGCAGGATAATTTCCAATTTCCTAAAAACTCAGAAATTTAAAACCGCTCTACGGGGCGGTTTTTTCTTCTTCGTCCTGCACCTGATCGGTCTCCCACTGCTCAATTTCCTTCTCTGCATCTTTAGCCAGCATTGGCTCGGGCTGTGGTATAGGCTGGCGGGCCAGCTTTTCAAGAAAGACGGGCGTGGTTCCATTTAATGCGTGGAAGTGCCATTCCATGCCTAACTGTTGGCAGTAGTCGTACATCTCCGGGCCAACCGGCATCACGTTCTGGGCAAGAAAAGAATACTCCAGCATGGATCTTTTGAATATTCCTTGGGCCAGCTGGTAGCCTTGGCTCTGGTTGCCGATGTAAAACCTGCATTGCTTGACGGCTTGTGCAAATTCCAAAAAATTATTGACGTTGACCTTTTCAATCTCCAGATCAAAATTGGTGGTAAAGGAAGTGTATTCCCTCATCGTTCCCATGAATACGCATTCATCCTGATAGTCTCTTAGAAAGCCGTAGTCCAGATTGGGATTTAAGTACCGCTCCGTCCGGTTGATCAGGATCTTGTCTGTGGCATAATCGATACCAGTGTCCGGCACTTCAAGCCACGGCTTGGTCAGATCCCGGCTCATGTCCGGCAGCACCTGAAAGTACCAGCGGTTGATAGACCCATTGGGCATCCCGATATTGGTCATGCGGATCATATTCAGATCGATCATGATTCTGGGTTCCTGCGCGTCTACCTCACGGGGAAGCACATCCGAAATAAAAGACTGCGCTTTGAGCAGCGGCCTCATCATGTCAATCATTTTCTGATTGAGCATAACCATTTTGCCATCCTCTTTTGTCGGATGGTCACTTCCAAAATAATACTCTGCCGGGCGGTCTTTAGTCAGGTAGAGAATAATTTTTCTTCCGGTCTTTTCCCAGTAGGTTCTCATGGCCGGAATTGCAGCCCATACGTCTCCGATGGTGCCGTCATGCAAAAAGGTTGCGGGCGTTGTTTCCATTAGTTGCTTCGGTTGTTGCGTCTCATCTGGCGGTTTTCGGTTACACGTTTCCGTGCGACAGCCGCGTTAAAGACCATTGATAAAAAATAAAATCTGGCGTAGTTCTTACATTCCTCGCCGCCGTCCCATGGCACTTTGACTTCGATCAGCGCGTCTTTATCATCCCGGTGGCGAAGGCGGATACGAAATTCGGTGCCGACGATCATCTCTGTATAAACCAGCCTTCGGTTTTCTTCCGGCATGGAGATGTTGTCGGCTGCGACTTTTCTGAGTATGTCTCCGAAATCTTTTATTTCCATTATATCTGCTCCTCTATAGGCAGTTCTGCATAAAGACGGTTCATGAAGTTGCGCTTCTCGGTGATCACGTCGCCAAACTCCTCCGTCTCATCCTGCGTTTTAAACTTGTCGTAATAGCTGGATACTCCCCAGATATGGGTGAAGCCGTTTTCCATAGAAGTGAATGCCTGCTGCTGCATTTCCCGCCCCGGCATCCACTGGATTTGGGTCGGCACATAGAATATTTTTCTGCCGGTAGCCTTTAGCCAGTAGCTCAACCACTGGCCCGGTTCATAGCCTATGCGATAGACCAGCTGCATGTTCTTTTTTAACATCACATCGATCGGCCCAAGGTTCATGTCCCGGTCGCCGTAGCTCTTGATAGACTCATTGAGGTGACCCATACCGTTATGAAATGGCTGGGTACAGGGGAAATAATGATTGGCCCGATCCATGATCTGCTCTCTGGTCTTGCCTTTGTAATCTTCTGCCACATCGAAGTAGTCGTCCATAGAAGAAATAATCTTTTCTACTTTGTCCGTGCGAATCATGGTATGACAGGCAAATCCTTCCCGCATGGCCATATTTGGAAAATAAATGTAAGGCTGCTCATCATCACAGTAACGCTTAGCCGCTTTCCAGTCTGCGGTTTTATAGAGCGCACCGCAGGGATGGACATAGGTGCCGCCAGACAGCTTCAGCAGCGATCCGCCGCCGTCATAACCCTCTTTGATCAGCCGTTCATAATAATCCAGCCAGCCTTCGTGAGTCGGAAAAGAATCGCTCTCTGGTGTGATGAACCACTCTGTGTCAACATGATCCATGGCATAGTCAAAAGCGATCCCGTGGCTCTGGAGCTTGTCTTTGGGATAGGAGATCAGGTCGTGAGGAAAGGGGCGCAGGTATGCAATAGATCCGTCGCCCGGATTATTATCAATCACAATCACCCGGATATCGTGCTTGCCTTTGTACTTATGGATCTTGGAAAGGCAATGGGCGGTAATCTTGCCCGCCTTGTAATGAGGAACCAGAATAGTAAATCTCATGACAGCGCTTTTACAATGGCCCGGAATAATTTATCCTTTACACGTTCGGCTTCGGGCAGCTGATCGTAAGGTTTAAGGCTGGGATGAGTTTTCGCGATCTCATTTTTTGTCGCTCCATACGTCCAGCCGTTTTTAATTTTATCTTCCATCCACGCATTGTGCTGCACCTCCGGGCCCACATCGGGATTTTCTATAGCGAATTTCACGCCCCGGATGGCAGAGTCCTTTAGTGCTTGCTTGGTCATATCCCAGTAGGTGTGACTCATGTCACCCCCGGCTTCCGACCATGCTTTGTTGGCCGCGTGACAGACGCGCGCGATTGTTTCAATTTGAGCTTGTTCCATAATGTATATTTTTGGGGAATAAAAGCATTTGATCGTGGATCATGTAGCGGGTTCGCTCCATATTGCAACATTCTTTCAGCGCTTTGATTATAAGCCTTGTCTCCTTTTGGGAAAGTATGTGCGGGTGCAGGGCCAGATAGATTGGGCAGTTGAGCGAGCGAATGAGGTTCACACTGGATGGGATAATCTGAGCCTCGCTACCTTCCGTGTCGATTTTGATAAGGGATATATTGCGCGGTACTCCAAAGAGTGCGAACATATACTCCAAGTCAATTTCAGGAACGACCTGCTGCGAATCATAACCCTCACGTTTAACCAAGGAGCTCTCGGAATTACCGAATTCTCCTTTTCGGTTGTAGATCACCGTCATGTTCTGACGATCCGTGATTGCAATATTGCTGAGGAGTCTTTCAATCCCGTTTAGCTTAAAATTCTCCAGAGCCTCAGTGTATGCCACGGTGTCCGGCTCAATAGCAAAAACCTGTGCGCCTTTCGCATGGGCGTAAAGCGAGTAAACCCCGTTCCACGCTCCGATATCAATAAATGCGGTACCGGGAAGCACGTACTCATCCAGCAGGTCGAAACCTTCACTCTCCCATTTGTTATCCGCACAGTCCTGCCAGAAATTTGGTTTACTGGGATTATCATAATGCTTTATGAGTTTACCTCTGATGTTTGTTTCTCCCATATTGGTTTTACGATTATGCGTGTTCCGTTGCCCGCCCACCGTGGATGATCATAATCATAAATATTCCAGAGGACGGAATTGAATTTATATCTGGCTACTTCGTGATGATAGGGGAAAATACCTTTGTGCCCGTAGTTGTCCAGCACCACCATCCTTAAATTCTTGGACACCCCCTTTTCAAATATCGTCATCAGAATAAGCGAGCGGTTCATGTCGCCCTGCGGATCAACAGAGATGACTGTCACCTCAGACAGATCTAGCTCTTTGATACGCGCATGAAGCTCAGGGATACTGTTTACCGCAATCAGCCGGATATCCATATCTGAATTTTTTTCCCCCGCAAGCATCATGTTGAGCTCCTGCGCCCACTTCATATTGCTTTCAATCGCGATCACTTTTTTGCACCGCCTTCCAAAAAATAGCGTAGACCCTCCGGCCCCGATCTCCAGCACCACATCATCTTTGGTCAGCACCCGGTCAAGGTGCATGATAGCCCCCGGGGTAAACCACGGGATCTCGTTGGTGATACAGAATTTACCACTCACCAGATCTTCTTCATTCTCCGGTATCTCGGGCTTGTACTGTTTGGTCACTGTTATTTTGCTCATCTTTTCCTAAAAATTTTGGGTCGCCTTGAAATTCGATACCCTGATTGGAAGCAAATACTTCAATTTCAAATTCAGGATCGCTGTGGATCGCGTTCCAGTACATACCATAGCTCCCCTCCTGAAATGCTGTGAGTCGTGTTCCTTTTTGGCGCAGCCGGAACTGCATACTTTCATATTCGTCAGTAGCAAACTTCCACCACCCCGGGTTGGTTGCACCCCGGAGTTCAGGGCTGTCTACCAGTTTTCCATAGTTGGTGAAATAAACAATCTCTTTCACATCATTGAATACGCGGGCCTTCAGGGCATGATCCATATCCTTTTCCAGATCCATCATGCGGAACACCGGCTTATGGTATGGCCGGTGGTCAAATCCTTCCTTGGGTACCAGTTCTTCATGGATCATCCCGCTCCATTCCATCTCATGGCGGTTATAGATCCTGTACCAGTGATGCCTATCGGTGGCGTGATCAAAATACCAGCAGTTATACCTGTCCGTTAGTACGTCAGGCAACTTAAAATTCTGCTCAATTACTTCAGAGGTATTCATATACACCACGATATCATTTTTGGCTACAGCCGCTAGTTGATTGAGCGTACTGGCAAACCCATTATGAAAAATATAGTTGAAGGGAAAATGAATCATCCTGATATCAAAATCCTTTTTATATCCCTCAACTACTTTTCTATCTTCCGGGAAGATTAAAAGATCTCCATATACAATCTCGTCGCAGAAAGGAGACAGGGACTGAAAAGTTTTTTTCAGCACCTGCACGTTGCCTGCGCCCATAGTAATCAAAGTCATTTTTTGCATAAAAAACATTCATGACCTGTCATCCAGCGGCCAAAGTGTACCTCTGTGAAGTGGTCTTGTAAAAAAGATTCAATATAGGTTCTGGAAAAAATATAGGCGTGCTCCTTGGCCCAGAAATCTCTTGCCCGGTAAAACCCTTTGTCAATGATCGGGCTCATCATAAAAAAGTGACCTCCGATCTTTAGTCTGTCTTTTGCCCCCAGAATAAACTCCTCCGGCCTTTCCACATGCTCAACCACATCCATAGCTACCGCGTAATCAAAATCGGTATCGGTCTTTACGTCTGGAAAATAACCGTGTAGGATTGAGTCCTCACAAAGCCCTGCCACACGTGCAATGTAGGGGATAAGTGTCACGTCAGGTTCAATACCTATCACGGTCATACCCTTGCGCCGCGCCCTATTGAGTAGAACGCCGGGCGCACAGCCTATTTCAAGCACTTTGCCTCCCAGCTGCATGGAATTGATGGCGTAGTCTATTTTAGAGACGCCGACTTCATTGGGAAACTTGGTGATGTTATCGATTTGCTCCGGGAAAGAAGAATGCCCTGTCTCAGCTGACCAGTACCCATCCTCATAAAGCTCACGCTTATCCATAAGCGCGGTAGAGTGATAGGTGCCGCAAATGCGGCAGTATTCGTAGTCTTCAAAGCGACGTGAGGGCACGTAAACGTGGGTGTGCATTTCTCAGGCTTGGTGTTTTAACGATGGGTCTAAGTTAAGTTCTTTTATTAATTCGTCGGCCTGCCATTCAAATTTTTGTTTTTTGATCAAAAAATCCTGCTTGCCGGTTTCCTCGTACTTCTTCTGGAAGTGGCGGATATTGACAAGCAGGTGCGTTGATCGCTGGGCCAGAGCCAGCAGTTTTTCTTCGGAATCAATCCTATAATTCATAGTCAATCAAAAAATTCAGTGCGATCAGACATTTGGCAACGCGGGTCTGGGTTCTTACGGGCTCGGCTTCTGCAATCTTCATCACATCCTTCCAGATATCGCTTTTATCTCCGACACTCATTTCATCGTAAGACTTGATGTACTGGTTTGCCACCAGCTCCTCATAACCGTCCAGCAGGATCTTCTGAATAGCCTGCCCTGATACCACGGTTCTGAGGTATGCCTGCTGATAGGCCATCATCCTTGCTTGCGGGAATTTATAAAACTTCCCAAGAAAAATATCAGCCTGCGTCTTTGCCATCTGCATCGTCATTTGTGACAATGTGATGGGCTGCCTGTTCTTCATAAAAAGTTTGCATTAGATCAAGTGTTCCATCTTCTAATTTAAACGGTGGCGCATACCCGGCATTTTCTCGTCCCATGGCCTTATACTGGGCCTGCTGCTCCTCTCTGGCCCTGAGTAATTCTTCGTGGCGTTTTTGCCTATAGTTCTCAAATCTGTTAAAGAAAGTAGGCATATCGAGCTTATTGTAATAAGTAGGGCCATACTTCCCCCGTAAAAAATCACCCAGAAACAAAAGAACATCCTGCACCGATAAATTATCTGAATGAGACTCATCAATAATTTGCGAAGCAAGAAGAACAATATCGTACTCATCGGGTTTTTCTTTTAGCGATATGTTTTCATAAAAACTTTTTAGAGAAGCCGAAAGGGCCGTGAGAACTTGCACACGGCCTTCTTTCGTCTGGGTTAGCATGGGAATGCGTTCGTCAGCCGGTATCTGCAAGGTGCGCCTCATCACAACCTCACCTCTATCCCTAAACGAAGACAGCTCAGCCAGATGTTCAATCCTGTTTCCAGATAGAAGCATGTGCAAGAACGGCGTCTTTGATTTTTCTGTTGTCGTAACGCTGTTTGCCTGCTGGCGGTGGTGTTTTTGGATCTGGTTTGAAGTGGTGGTTGGAAGCTGTTTGTTCGTAGCGTCTCTGGTATTCTTCTCTTTGTTGGTCATTGAGCTCCGGTTTTTTAAAGTTCTTTAATGGGAAAAGACCCTGCCAATTCTTTTCAATACTCTGGGTAATGATCTGGATAGCCACCGCTTCGCTGCCTCCAGCGTCGCGAGCGAGACCGTCCAGTGTTCTTTGAAGACCAGCAGGAACGTAATTAGGCAGGTGGCGCTGGCGACGGTAAACCAGCCACTCCTCCCACGCGACGCGAAAATTTTCGCTCGTAAATGGCCATAGCACGTCATTAATTGTCTTTTTGGGCTTTTGCATATAGTATGTATTAGGTTCATGATCTCTGTTAATCATTTTAAGAAGTTGGCCTCCGGCCCGGCACCTGCGGTGGGCTGGAAAATACAGCAGATAAAAATCTTACTGCAAACGGTTTAAGGGTTCACAGTGGCTCGGTCACCGAAAATGTCTGCCCCCGGCCCCCGGCGCGGACAAACACTTTCGTGACCTGTCTTCTGCAAATCGGAATCGGGACTTCGGGACGGCTCGCGGCGGAAAATGTCAACATCCGGGCCCGCGATTTAACACAGTTTAACACCTTGTTCTCGGTTCCGGCAGTGGCCACTGACCAGTGGCTTGCAGCTGGCCTTGGCTATTGGGCATAAAAAAAGCTCCATGGTAATCCATGAAGCTCTGCTGCTTTAATATATCTGAATGAAGTGCCAAGGACGGCAACTGCACCTGCAATATAGGTATAATTTCGCATTCAGATATATTTTTTCTCTCAGGGTAGAGAGTATTTTTCGCAGCGGGATAAAAATAGAAACTTTTTGGTAACATGACCAAAACTTTATTTTATTCCACAAAGATTTTTAATTGCTGAAGTTTCCTTATTTTATCGCGCGGGACTTCCTTAATCTCGACGTGATCTCTCACGTACTGTCTCATGAGTTCAATTCCTTCGCTATTCTGCTCGGTGTGCTTTAGCTGGTAAACAAACCAGTGCGTGGGCGTATTCCACCGGGTCTTTCCTTCCATTTTTGTCTTCTCACAGCGAACCTTAAACGCTCTTTCGACCGAACGGCCAATTTCCCTCGGAATATTGGTAATACCGAGCTCTTTAAAGCCGGTGAGAATAGATAGTTTGTCACCCCGCAGCAGCGCGAGGCAAAGGGCGGCTTTCTGATTCATATATCTTTTGGATAGTTTTCGGGATCTTCCGAAGCGGCTTCGGTCATAGTGGCCATACAGTGCTCGCAATAGCCGTGGTTATCGTAGGCGAAAGTGCCCCGGGCCCACTGCCCGCATCCCAGACAATACCCTGAACCTTGGAGGCACTTTGGGCACAAATGCACATTTTCTTCACATTTTGTTAAATCCGGGTGTTTGGCCCCGCATTTCGTACACTTTTTAGGTTTCATACCCCAAATCTAAAAAAATATTTTTGATATATACAAATATATCTTTACTTTGCTGCCCATGCAACATAAAGACAAGCTCCCGGAGCGATATGCGATACTCTACAAAATGAGTATTACCATGGCTAAGCGGCTAAAGAAAAAAGCCCGGGAAGAAAACCGAACCATAACGGCTGAAATGACCATAGCCATCAAAAACCATCTGAATGGGACTGGAAGAAATTCGCAAGGGGAAGGAAGAAGCGAAAAACCGAAAACCAGCTTACGGACTTAGAAGAATTGGACTGAAGCGACAGGAAAAGATAAAGGAGTTTGACGAGCTTCAGGACAAAGACGATGAATTTTTGCGTGGCCTGTGGGACGCGCTGAAACCAGAGGAAAGAATATGCTACGAGACCGGTGAGCCGCTCGGTGGCAAGTACCTGAAGATTTTCGCTCACCACGTACTGGAAAAGAAGGATTATCCGCAGTTCCGCTATGAGCCGTGGAATATCCGCTGGGTGAGTCGAAAGACGCACCGCAACGTGCATGATGATATAGATCGTTGTCCGAAACTAAAAGCGCTAACAGCACAGTTGATCAACCAATGGGTTACTTAAAACTAATTCTGATCTGCGCCTGCCTTGGGTTTTTTTCATGTTCCCCGGGGCAGCGCACGATCTACAGCCATACGGCTGATGGAAAGACCAAGAGAAGAACCAACGAGCGCTGGTGCCGCTGCCATTTTGATAAGGCCGAGCCGTCGCACATCGACTGGTTTGATCCCCGTCACTAAAAAAACAATATATGCAAAACTGGCACAACAGGAAAAGGGATGCCGTGGTCACTCATGAAGACTACCAGAAGCTATCCCCCGAAGACAAACACGATTTTGAACCGTCTCCCAAGGCCGCGACCCATCACGTCACCCAAAAGCAGGGCGGAGCGCACCACGCTGATGACGGATCTACCCATGCTGCTGACGCCGTGCAGGAAATGGATGGAGGGCTTGGTCTGGCCAAAATCTCGCACGCGGCAGTGGACGACTCTGCGGCACTGGCAGAAGTGCTGGGGCCAACAGTAACAGAGGAGGACACTTGGCCGGAAGAAGATTTTAAAGAGGCTTCCTTTGGTGAGCAGGAACCCGATGAAAATGATGCAGAAAAAAAAGAAGTTGATGACGAGCCCAAGCCATCCAGACGCAAAAAGAAGGAGAACTGAAGCGATTCAGCAGGCCATTACTGCACAGATGTGGGCCGTCAAGGCCGTCACCTGTCCGGCATAGTGGCTTCTTTCCTCTGGTGTAACTGGCAGCACGGGAGATTTTGGGTCTCCAGATTTTGGTTCGACTCCAAAGGGGAAAACAAGCAGGCGTAAAGGGCTGGATCGCACCGGCCCCGGGTTGAGGTGAACGGCGGGAGGAAAACTGCGAACTGATCCTTAGCTATAGCACCCGTAAAAAGCTCCCCGGAGCACCCCGACGCCTGTTTATTTATAACGTCTATGATCACACTACAGAAAATAAAAGCAGAGATAGAAGCGCTCACCTATGAAGTGACCACAACCGCCGAGATGACCAGCCACAAACTGGGCCGCATCAGAACAAGGGTGATATTTCTGGAGCAGTGTAAAAAGATCTTGGAGATCGGGCCGGGAGAAGACCACCTGAAAAGTGAACTGGCGAGACTGGAAGCCCGGCAGGCCAAAATCATGGAGGGGTACACCGAATGGGTGACTGAGGAGAAGTTTGAAAAAGAGAGCCACAAATTAAAGGCATTTGAAAAAATGCACGACCTGCCCAAATTAAAAGAGCATGTCCGCGCCATAAGATTTTTAATAGACTAAAATGAATAACGGATTAAAATGGATCATCTACGTGATCCTCGCACTGATCATCAACGTTGGAATAGATGTAGTAGGTCAGCATATCCAGAATTCTTTTAAATCGGGATGGATCTGCGGACTGGTTGCTTTCAGCATTTGCTACGCAATTCTGATGATCTTAAAACCTGACAGATGAAAACAGAGATAAAAACTTTCCACAGCAACGATATCAATGCGTTGCTTAACGAAATGAGAGAATGGATCAAATCATTCGACGATGACATTCACATCACCTCGCACTCTGTCACGCTTGAAGGGCAGGGCTGGTGGTTCATCATTGTATTTTACGAAACCGGATATTTAGAATAAAAATATTAACCATGGCAAACTCTAAGAAAACGCAGTTTATCGCTTTTCAAACCGAAACCGGGATTGTTGATCTCCAGACGCAGGTCAATAGCTGGCTTGCTTCGCTCAATAACAACGTGAGAATCGTTAGTCAGACGCTGGCTTTTCAACATGGGTCTACACTGACGATCGGGATTTTTTTTGAAGCATTATTTTTTCAAGCCAACCAGATGCCATGAATAATAACGGAGGAATATGGGTTAAGGAGATGTGGCGAAACATTGACCATTATGATGGATTTTATCAGGTTTCATGCTTTGGAAACATCCGCAGGATGCCGAAGATGATTAATTCATGGTTCGGCGGCAGGATTTGGAAAGGACGCATACTCGCTCCACTTATCAGGCATGAGACGCATAGAGATAGTGTCATTATCCTATGGTTTTAGGGTTGATGTGGGCTGTCAAAATTCCTAATCTGGCAAAACAAACAAAATGGATTATGAAAAATATAGGCTTATCGCTAATTATATTCAGTCTTATCTGGATGTTTTGGCAAACTAAATATTTCGGATGGAATTGGAATCCAAACAGCATTGGGGAATTATTTTCCGATGGGTTAGGATTATTAACCGCTGCTATAGGATGGGGAATGTTTCTAAGCAAACAAAATCAACCAAAACCATGAATAAGTATATGAATAAGAAAGAAATATTGCAGAATCATTACGCGGTTTTTGGTATGAAAAGATTGCCGCATCATGGAAGTGTTTTGGATGCTATGGATGAATACGCAAAGCAACAATCCATTGCATTTGGGAATTGGAAAGACGAAAAGATAGCTGATGTGCAAGCGATTTATCACAATGGGAGATGGCACGCAGATGAAGGGCACGGGTTTATTCTAGGCACTAATGAACAACTCTACGATCAATTCCTAATTTGGCAAAACAAACAAAATGAAAATAGAGATTGATACAGATTTTTTAAGTACAGCACAATGCTATGCGGTTTCTAATCTGATGTATTCATTGAATAGGCGGCAGGATGGTGATGCGGTTAAAGAGATAGCTCAAAATAAATCAGGCGAATCATTATATAATCAAAATTGGTATACCCAAGACCAAAGTAAAAATCCATCCAAACCATGACTAATCATCCACTACCAAAAAAGGATAAGGATTATCTTGTTTTTATTTCTTTTACGCCTCAAAGAATTTATATAAAAGCTAAGAATAAAAAGGAGGCTAAAGCCATTGCAATTTTAGATATAAATGAAAAGGCGGCTTCGTTTTATATTGATTCGGCGACAGCATATACAGATGATGAAATCAAAAAGGATAACGATTGGAAGGGAAGCGGGACTACTTATAATTAGAAAAGTAAATATATTATCAACCATGACACCACTACCGGAAGATATTAAGATAAAGAAGGATGAAAAGGAATACGAATTAAAGGAGCTTCATTTTAAGCATCACACAAGAAATGATATTGTTGATTATTTAGATGGCTTTGCTTTTGGCTGTCAATTCCTTTATTCCCTCTTAGTGGATGAGTTGAAATATGTAAGTGCAAGGCATTTTGCCAATGAAATAGATTCTGCATTATCAGGCATAGATGCAAATGATGATCGAATCCAGCAACTCCAATCATCATTAGACCAAGAAAGGGAGATGCATAAGGCTTGTAATGAAGCATATAATAAGCAAATAGATCAACTAGACCAAGCCAACAAGGAGATAGAGGAATTAAATAAGTTCGATGAAGCGAAGCTTCTAAGAATAAAGGAACTTCAATCCGAAAACCAACAACTAAAACAGGAGATTGAATGGCTGAGAGGAAATGGGTACAATTCTCCCAATCTCGAATCCGAAAACCAAAAACTAAAGGATGAGATAAATAGCAACCGCGACAAAGAAATTGTTATTAGGTCTGAAATGGCAGACAAACTCACCCAACAGGCTGAACAGATCAGGGAGTTGAAGGAGAAGTATGATAAGCTAAAGCTGGATTGCGAAGAATATTTCTAACCAATCAATCGAATGACTATGAATTGGATATTGATAATACTAGGACAGTGCTGCATACTGCTTGCGGGGTTTTTCTTCGGCAGGGCATACCAGAATAAAAAATCTAATAAGCTGAGAGCGGAAGAAAAGGAGCTCTATGACAAGAACGCACGCTATCAGGCGTCTCAGATTATTGAGCTAAAAAAAGAAGTGGAGCGCTGGCAGGACACCGCTGAAAGACTGATGCGAAAAATGCACTAATGAGTATAAAATTCAAAGATTATATTATCGTAGCGATCCTGTGGCTAATTGTAGCTATTGTGTTTGTGCTGCTCAGTGGCTGCAACAAGACGGCCACAGAGCCGCAATATAACTGCGGGCCCAAGTGCTCTGTCGCTCCGCCCGTGGACACGGCCCGGGCCAGCCATTTCCGCAAAGTGACCGCAAGGGCCATTCTTCCTGTCACTCCAAAGAGCGGCTGCGCCCCGGGAACCGATTCGGTATCGGCTGTGCTGGACTACTTGTCTGACGCGGTGGACGGAGTGGGATTTGTGCAGTTTTATCTGGATACCCGGGGATACGTGATGTACCAGAACAGCGCAGCGGAATGCCGGGCCTTTATGAAGATGAGCGAATATGAAGGGCAGGATCTGTATGTGGAGATCCTCGCAGTGCCTCCGGGAACGACCTTGGATCTTTACATGAGCGCGCTACAGGTGGACGCTAACGGTGAAGTACATGCGCTGATTGATTGCTCCCAAAAGAGCTTTCGGTACACAAGCAACGAGCCCGATACGGTGGATTTTTCTTTTCAGGTCATTAAAACCTTTCAATAATGAACAACACTATGATGGAACAGGATCAGTTTAGAAAGCGGCAGCGAATCAGGGTTATTTCTTTTATAATTGCCGGCTTTTTAGCTATCGCTACTTTTATGCTGGGCCTTCCCCAGTACAATGTTTATGAGTCAAGAAAGGCGGGCGAAGCGGCTCTGGCCCATGCGCAGTCTGCAAAAGAAGTGGCCGTGGCAGAGGCTAAAGCCAAAATGGAGGCAGCGTACCTGCTGGCCCAAGCTGACACGATCCGGGCCCGGGGAATTGCCAATTCCAACCGGATCATTGGAGAAAGCCTGAAGAATAACCCGGCCTATCTGCAATGGCTATGGATTGATCAGCTGAAGGAGACCAAGAACCAGATTATTTATGTACCTTCTGGGCTCACGCCACCAATTCAGGAAGCGCAGCGATTTTCTTTACATTCCATACCACAAGACAACGAACCATGACTTGGAGACTAAAAAAAGATTACGACTCGCCATTTGGCTTTGTGCCGAAAGGAACTATCGGCAAGCAATATCCCGGCGAAAGACTGATACATTTCGGAGAAGGGGGCGCACTGGGAGGAAATGAAAGTTTTATGCTGGAGCACCCGGACTGGTTTGAGCAGGTGGAGAAATACACAGAGGAAGATCTGAAAGCCTTTGCCGAAATCGTGTTCAGGCGCTCGATGCACGAATATAACAAAGGCAGGGGAATACTGGTGGCTCTTATCGTTAATGACAGCATCGAAGAATTTAAAAAAACTCCCAGACCATGATGCCACTGAATGAAATACATGACCTGATCAATTACATGGTTAAAAAATTTTCACCCATGCCAACTAGATATAGGCTTTTGAAGGATTATAGTACGCCCTTAGCTACGGTTCAAGCGGGGGTAATAGGTATTGATACTATTGATGGCAGCGGCCAAGTGGTATTTCAAGCCCATCCATTAAGCAGCACAAATTTCTTTATAGCAAGTAAGTATGATGTAGAGCATAAGACTGATTGGTTTGAAAA
>PSRA01000255.1 GCA_003175695.1 Bacteroidota bacterium
CCGCTCCTAAAAAGAAAGCTGCTAAAAAAGCTGCAAAGAAGAAATAAATTCTCTTCTTCTCAGAAGGCAGAAAAATAACAAAGTCCTCCAGTTTCAAGCTGGAGGACTTTTCGTTTTTAGTAACTTAGTGTTCTTTCCAATGTGTTTCAATTTAGCTGAAACCAGCACCCATAGCGGATTGGCGGACTTTTTACGGATCTGCCGCCGCTCAAAAAAAAGAACTTCGTTATGACACCTGATAATTATTATATCGCGGACCAATTCTCCCTCCTTTCCAAATTAATGGATATACACGGTGAAAATAGTTTCAAGACAAAGTCATACTCGATCGCGGCATTTACGATCGAAAAATTACCCGATCAGTTGTCTGCACTTCCTTCCGAGAAAATATTTGGTATCAAAGGAATCGGACCCAACATTGGCAAAAAGATCATCAATATCCTCGAATCGGGAGAATTGGATGTGCTGAAAGAATATATCCGGAAAACTCCACCGGGGGTGATTGAAATGCTAAATATCAAAGGCCTTGGACCAAAAAAAATTGCCACAGTTTGGAAGGAGATGGAAATCGAGTCAATCGGAGAACTCGTCTACGCATGCAATGAGAACAGACTCCTTCTTTATAAAGGATTTGGGGAGAAAACGCAAAACAATATCCGTGACACGATAGAATTCTATCTAAAAAACCAGGGCAGCCATCTATACGCGGAAATTGAAAATTTCACTCTCCGCTTGGATCAAAAGTTAAAAGAAAATTTTCCGGAACAGTCATTTTCTTTAGCAGGGGAATGGCGGCGCCAACTCGAGATCATCAACCAGCTGGAGTGGGTAACGACTGCAGACAGTATTTCTTTACAGTCATTCTTTGCTAAGAACGCTTTCGCCGTTTTAAACGCTGATGAAAATAAAATTGTATTCAGGGGATCGGAAAATATTGCAATATGCTTTTGGCTTTCAGACAGGAATACATACTTCGGCCGTCTTTTCCAACACAGCGCAAGCGAAGAATTCCTGCAATCCTGGCAAAATTCTGTCAACGGCAGGGAAATGATCGGATTTGCCTCGGAAGAAGAAATATTTTCTTCTCATAACATTCATTTCATACCGCCATTCCTGAGAGAGAAGACGCCGGTGATTGAGCAGGCACAAAAGTCAGACCTGCCGAATGTGATTCATACAAAGGATATCAAATCTATTATTCACAGCCATAGCACCTGGAGTGATGGATCAAACACTGTCGAGGCGATGGCGCTTGCCTGTATCGAAAAAGGCTTTGAGTACATGGTGATCAGCGATCATAGCAAGAGTGCATTTTATGCAAATGGACTTTCAGAAGAACGGATCCGTGAGCAACATAATTATATTAATGAGTTGAACGGAAAATTAGCGCCCTTCAGGGTTTTCAAGAGTATTGAATGTGATATTTTAAATGATGGCAACTTGGATTACAGTGACAACATCCTCTCCACATTCGACCTGGTGATCACTTCCATTCATTCCAACCTGAAGATGACGGAAGAAAAGGCCATGATGCGATTGATACGGGCCATCGAAAATCCTCATACTACCATCCTTGGGCATATGACCGGACGTTTGATTCTTAGCCGGCCCGGATATCCGGTAGATCACAAGAAGATCATTGATGCCTGTGCCGCGAATAAAGTAGTGATTGAATTAAATGCTCACCCGAGACGGTTGGATATTGATTGGAGGTGGATCGACTATGCATTGGAGCGTGGCGTTATGATTTCAATTGATCCTGACGCACATTCTGTTGAAGGATTCGACGATATTAAGTATGGAGTACTCGTGGCACAGAAAGCAGGTGTAACTTCCAGAAATAACCTAAGCAGCTTCACTTTAAAAGAATTTGAAGAATTTATTAAATAAGGGTTCGCGGCAGCCCGAACGTACCGCTAGGTACGGGCAGGCCTAGGGGCAAAGTGGCGTGAAGAAACAGCGCGGGGTGAGACACTCATCCCGCGCTGCTTCTTCACGCTAATTCGCCGCGGCCCGCAAGATCGGTAACTCAACATAAAAAGTTGTTCCGTCTCCTTCTTTAGTTTCAAACCAGATCCTTCCTTTAGCCTGCTCAACGATGGTTTTGCTCATCGCCAGGCCAAGGCCCGTTCCGGAAGACTTGGTTGTAAAATTCGGCATGAAGATTTTTGATCTCATATCTTCCGGTATACCTTCTCCGTTGTCGCTGACTTTGATGAGGATGGTTTCTTCCTTTAACTCTTCCGTCACGCTGACCACGCATTTATCTTCACCACTACAGGCTTCCACCGCATTTTGAAGCAGGTTGGTAAATAATCGATTCAATTGGGTTTTATCTGCAAAAACCATGATCCGCTGGTGAACAGGAATCCATTTAAACAGCAGGTTTTCGGTAGTTTCATAAAGAGACGTGAGTGAATATAGCATTTCATGAAGATCAAAGACCTCGTTCTTCGGATTGCCGATATTGGCAAATTGTGAAAAGTCGGCTGCGATCTTAGATAAGTGATCTATTTGCTCTACCAATGTATTTGCCACATTAGAAGTCAGTTCTTTCACGTTCACGGAATTATTATTGATCGCTTTTTGAAGATACTGAATACTCAATTTCATAGGAGTAAGGGGATTCTTGATCTCATGCGCTACCTGCCTTGCCATCTCGCGCCAGGCACCTTCTCTTTCACTTTTGGCTAGTGCAGCAGCACTTGCTTCGAGTTGTTCAACCATCCTGTTGTATTCCTTGATCAGACCACCAATTTCATCATTGTTTTTCCATTCGATCACTTCATTGGTTTTGCTCAGGTTCACCTGTCTCATTTTTTCGGAAATCAAGGTGAAGGAACTGGTGATCCTGTTAGTCAGGAATAGAGCAATGGTTCCGGCGATGAGAAAAATAAATACATTCAGGTTGATAATCGTGACAAGGAATTTAGAAATCTCATCATTTAACTCATCTTCTGTACTGAATGAAGGAATATTCAGGTAAGCGGTAGCCTTCCCCGATGAAGTACGCACGGGACAATATATACTCTGGAATGAGATCCTTCCCATTCTTTCATTGTTGAAAAATTCCACTGAATTCAGTCTGTGCATGTAAAAAAAGGCCACCGGATGCATCAGATCGCTCAAAATGCCTTTCGTATATACAAATGGGTTAGAAGATACAATGAGCTTGCCGGAAAGATTATACAGATTGATATCCGATCCATGAATCGCAGCGGTGTTATTGATCATTTTTCCCAATTCACCCCTGGAAACGACTCTTTCCAGGTTGAGCGTATCGCGATTGGACAGATCGGGTATTTGATTTTGAATCTCAGTCACAATTACCTTCATTGTATTGCTGAGACGATCCTGGAAATTTCGATTATACCGATTGATGAGGAAGAATATCGTAGCAACACCAATAACGATGAATAAGAAAAGACTTACAAAAATGATCGTCGTGTGAATTTGTGACCTGATATTGAGCTGCAGGTATTCCTTGATCTTGCTCCACTGAAGCCGGGTTTGAATCAGTACCGAACTGAACCAAAAAAGAGCCACAAGCAATAAAAAAGCACTGAAGAGGTAAGCAAATAAAGTAATTGCCTCAATCAGCGAGTTATCTTTTTTGGCAATGATGATGATTTTATCCTCTGTGATCCGATGCCAAAGTTCATCATAAGAACCATTTTTTCTCTGGTAAAAGTCGGTTCGCGGAATGACGCTATCTGCCAGTTCTGTTGGAAAAGGATAGTTATTGTAATAGGATACGAGGTTGTTGTCACTGTATATCGCATAAGAATAAACCGGAGAGTATTCAGGTAAGTACTCCTTTCTTTGCTTTGTCAATTGAGGAACAAGTCCGCCACTCTTGTAATACTTGGGTTCAGCTAAAATAAAAAGATATCCTACAACCCGGTGGGCAGTATCCTCAATGCTCTTCTTATAGATGTATGAAAATTTATCGTATGATTTCTCATAATACTTTAAATCCGGGGTGCTGGTTGTCGGCTTTCCTTGCAGCCTGAATATGGTATTGAGCGTATCAAAAGAAATCGGATCCTGGTTATAAAGCGGGCGTTCGGCAGAATCATACGTGAAAATTTTCGTATCGTATTTGTTTGTATAGGCTGTGAAATTAATGTTGATCAGACTATCCTTGATATTCCTGTTTTCCTCCGGATCTTTGAAGCGAGACAGATTTTGATACAAAAAATCATTGTCAAAATAGATCAGAGACATGCTGACCAATTTTTCACTGGAAGGGTCGATCTGCTCAGCCAGCCGGTCAGCAAAGCTTCTTCTTTGGTCCAGTTCGATCTTTCTGTTTTCGAAAATGATAATGACCGAAATAGATATAGAAAATACGAAGAGCCAGAAAAGAACTTCGGATACATTTAAGCGGTAGTTCAATCCGGAAAAAACATTTCGGAGCAACACCCAAACATAAAATATGAGCCAGATCAGAACATAAATATTCAGTTCAACCAGTTCCGTGTTACGACTGAAAGTTAAATAAGACAAGCCAGTGATGGCAATAATGATATAAACCACCATGCCGAAATTCTCAATGCTGGGGCGCATCAGGCGAACCAACATCTGCGAAAAAAAGAAATAGCTCAATGCAAGTGCCGCCAACACAATAAAGCCGATTACACTATAAATGTTCAGGCTAAAGAAATTGGTGACATTGAAGGAAATCCTGGCATCTGCCACCAGGCTTTGGACAATGTCGGCAAAGATAAATGTCGACATAACCAGTAGCACCAGCATAATCCCAATCAATAGCCATCTTTTCCACCAACTCTTGAATACTGGTATCGAATAACCTTCAATTTCCTGCTTGATAAAAAGAATCAGCCACGAGAAAAGCAAAGCATTAATGAGCAGGTCGCCCAGGGATCTCAGGACAAAATTGGAACTGTAAATCGTTGGATCAAATAACTCATACTGCCGAAGGTGCAGAATGGAAGGGAAAGTGTATATGAGGCCCCTCATTACCAGGATAAATACGCTTAGGAAAAGTATTCCAATGAAGCGGCCGAATCGTTCCGAAAAAGAATGTGCGACGTTATGAGTGACCACCAGCAGCAATAGTATGCCGCTGAGGATCAGCGTCAACAGGCCAGCACTATATTTGGCGGCGTGGTATCCTTCAGTTTTTTGCAGGTAAAACAAGACATCACCAAAAGAACTTGTTACGGGAAAATCGGTGGGTGTTTCCGATATCTGAACCCTGGCTTCAGCCTTTGGAAAATTGACGAATTCAGGTTTCAGATTTTCCGGAGCAATGTAATATTGCCATCGAATAGGTATTAGTCCAACTACAACGACAGGTTTGTGACCTATATCAACTGTTTTGCGTACGTATTCATATTGACCATTGCTCAGATGAACGAAATAATTGCCATTTGGATGATTGAGCAGGCTATCGGGCAAAACAGAACTATGGTCGCTCCAGAATCTCAATGAAAAAACTGAGACACTATCCTTCGTGTTCTTCGTGTAGATCAGTATGCCATATTGTTTTTCTACCAGGTCGAGCAATTCCTGTTTAGAAAATTCTTCGTTGATCAGTCTTTCGATCAACAAGGTATCTTTGGAAAATCTGGTGAAGTCCTTTTCTCTTTCCTTTAAAAACGATTCGATTTGATTTCGAAGCATTTTAGTGGACGTATTGCCCACCAGGTAAAGGTTGAGAACATAAGCCGCAACAAAAAGAATTACGGCAGTCAAAATCAGGTAAACATTCTTGCGAAAGAAATTTTGTAAGAAAGATTTCAATGGGGCAATTTTTGCTTTTTAAT
>PSRA01000228.1 GCA_003175695.1 Bacteroidota bacterium
TTATTTATTCTTACATTGAAGTGAGAACTTTAATGCAATTGAGCAAGCAGCAAAAAAATGGCTAAGAGAGAAGCTCCCCTTTCATATCTCCAGCAATATTTGCCTAAAGATTCTGCAGAGCTGGTACTGGCATATCTCCATAAGTATAAAGTGCATCTTACGATCACGCGTGAACGAAAAACAATTTTGGGAGACTATCGGCACGCCACCATCTTTCAGCATCATAGGATTAGTGTCAATGGCAATATGAATCCATATGAATTCCTTATCACATTGATTCATGAACTGGGCCACCTGATCACTTTCATGCAGTACGGAAACCGCGTGCAGTCACATGGCAAAGAATGGAAATTAGCTTACCGAACTATCCTGGTGGATTTCATCAAACTGAAGATATTCCCCGATGAGGTTGTTGTTATTCTGAAAGAGTCGCTGCACAACCTGCCAGCCAGTAGCTGTGGCGATGAAAACCTGACCCGCGCTTTAAGAAAATATAACCCGATAGAAGATGGCATACTGCTGGTTGAGCAGTTGGATGAAGGAAAATTATTCAAAATAGAAAATGGAAAATTATTCCGAAAGGGAAAAAAAATCCGCAAGCGATTTCAATGCACAGAAGTGGCGACCGGGAAAATTTATCTTTTTAGTCCTGTCTATGAAGTAAAAGCTGTTTGAAAATTTAGCAGGGAAGGTGTCGCCTTGGCACGCCACGGTCGATAAACAAGGTGCTTTTAGTCAAAATCGAGCATCATCCAGATTTCACAACCAAAATGGCCTGTATTACCCAACGGACCTTTTAAGTAATGAAAGCCAAACTTCTCATAGACCTCCATAGCCTTCTTCAGTTCCGGCATTGTTTCAATATATATATGCCTGAACCCCCTGCTTTTTGCGAATTCGATGCATTTTTGAATCAGGCTCCGGCCCAAACCAATGCCTCTGACTGCAGGCAACAGGTACATTTTCACCAATTCACATGTGTCAACATCCAAGCCGGGGGAAGGGAAAATACCTGCTCCGCCAAGGATAGTTCCATCGGTCTCTGCTACAAAATACCTGCTATTTTTTTCCTGGAATAGTTCGTAAAGATGGTCGGTGGTGGGATCGTAGAAAACAGTTCCGGGTTTATTAGCACCAAATTCGGCAAGTACTGATCGAACTATTTCTGCCAAGGCTTCATTGTCTGAAGGTTGTATTTTTCTGATGATCACCCTGTCCATAGTCCGAAGATAATAAAGGAGTAATGGATCCTTTCTGTTTTTAAACCAGAAAAGGATATCCGGTGATTAAAGTGAGGAATAAACTAGCTCAAAATGGCCATTAAACTATACAAAATAATCAGGGAAAGTACAATGACTGCGAGGAATGGTTTGTGTGCCTGTTTCATAGATGGATTAATTGGTTTTCATATGGATTTCAGTTATACAACGATAAATTAATAAATTTATTTTCATTCTGCAAGTGAACTAAATCACAAGTGCAAACCCCAGGCCAGATTTAGATAATGAGATCAAATTCCGGTCTCAACACAGTAGCCAGAGCTCCGAAAATCTATTCCATGAATTTGGCTCCGGCTCATGAAACTATAGGTCCGAATACGACGTTGGATGAAGGAGCCATATATCGGCATGAGAAACATTGTTTTGATATTCAGGCATTGAAAGCAGTTTCTTCCAGGTTGGATCATCTCCGAAACTTTTCCAATGCTGATCATGTGCAGCCATATTATCAAAAGATGTCATGTACATAAGATTTGGCATACGAGAACCGGACATAACTTCTCCATAAAATACTGCATTAAAATTCAGCCTTTTAAATATACTTATCTCATCTCCTTCATTAAACATCCTCACTTTGCTTTCTAATTTTCTTTCCGTAGCTGATTCATAACTCCTGAGTTCATAGATCCTGTCCTGCCATGGGCCACTGAGCGTGGGTTTTTGAACGTTAGGCATATCTGGGAAAGCTCTTAATATGATAGACTCTTGCCTTGAAAAGGGCGGATCATTATGGGGCGATTCCAGGTATTCTTTTCCATCGTTATTGAAACTCGCATCTTTTGATAGTGTTTCAGGTAAATGAAGCCATTGATCCAGGGATTGAAAAGGTATCAGCACATAGATCCGCCTGGTAGCAGCGGTATCATTTCCAATCGGTTTGAAGACACCAACCTGGTTAATCCCCATCCGATGCAATACGGGTATGAAGGCGGATTGTAAAAACTTGTCAACCCGCTCCTCCTGTTCTTTTGATTTCAATTGGTAGATCCTGATTTGAATTATGGTTCTTGACGGCGGTGGAGTGCTGAATCCCGCCGAACCTTGCAGGAATAGAGCAATTAAAATCAGGATCATCTTCGCAGTTAGGGAAAAAATCTTTGCCATTCGGACGTTGGTTTGAACTTTGAAAGGATAATAAAGTTGATATGCAAAAATACAGGTTTAGGACATCCTGCATGGAAAAGCTTAACTTTTGAACAAATCAAGGCTGTGGAATGGAAAACACCCCCAATACGTTAGTAGTACTTTCACCGGGATTTCCGAAGAACGAGGAAGACACCACTTGTCTACCCGCACAGCAACTGTTTATCAGGGCGCTGAACAGCCGGTTCCCCCATTTGAAAATTTTCATTCTAAGCTTTCAATATCCATTCAATAAATCATCCTATCTCTGGCACGGAAACCGGGTGATCTCATTTGGTGGAGAAGAAAAGGGAAAATGGGCGAGGATGCGTGTATGGTTTGGTGCATGGCGGACCCTGAGAAAAATTAAAAAACAGGCTGATGTACTAGGGTTGTTGAGTTTTTGGTGCACAGAATGTGCATTTATTGGGAAATATTTCGGCAAATTTCACTCGCTCAAAAACTATATCTGGATACTTGGCCAGGACGCCAGAAAAGATAACAGATATGTTTCACTGATCCGGCCAAAGTCACAGCA
Source organism: Bacteroidota bacterium (assembly GCA_003175695.1). Lineage (GTDB taxonomy): Bacteria > Bacteroidota > Bacteroidia > Chitinophagales > Chitinophagaceae > Puia. The sequence goes on from PSRA01000228.1 coordinate 2,941, forward strand.
ACTGATTGCGATGTCCGATTTCCTAGTTAAAGAATTTTTCAAAAACCACGGCATCAAGCCAGCGCATATTATTCCTAACGGAATCACCTTGGATGAGCCCAATGGCACTTTAAATAACAGGGATATCGATATTCTGGGAGTGGGTTCATTAATTCCATTAAAACAATATGATGTCTTTATAGAATTGATCGGTAAGGTCAGGAATAATTTTCCTTCCCTGAAGGTGATGATTTGTGGGAAGGGGCCCGAAGAAAGGCAATTGCGCTCCATGGTTCAAAAATTAGGCTTACAGGAAGTTGTCCAGCTGACGGGAGAAAAAGCACATCCTGAAGTCCTCAAAATAATGAAAAGGAGTAAGGTCCTGCTGCATACCTCGCAATACGAAGGTTTCAGCACTGTGTGCCTTGAAGCCCTGCATGCCGGCGCCCAAGTGGTGAGTTTTTGCAAGCCAATGGATGAATGGGTAAGGCATTGGTGGCTTGCCAACACCGCGGATGAAATGCAGGAAATGCTGCTGGATATCCTGCGGAATCCTTCGACTGAATATACACCCGTGCTACCATATTTGATGGAAAAAAGCGCTGCTGCTGTCATGAACCTATTCAACTACTCCTGAGGCGCCTGTGCCGAAATTCCTGCTGAGAAAATGTGGCTTAGTTCAATTTTTATTAAGCCAGAGGCAACCAGACCGGCATAAATGACGATGTATTTAGTGTTTGAGGCAGCTAATTCGAAATACAATCTCCAATTTGACTGGTAAAGAGCGGCAAAAATTAGGGTTGCTGATCTTTCTGGACATTGCTATCAGTGTAGCTGACATCGTTTTTCTTGCCTTGCTACTATTTATTATCCAACTTTATACTCAGCCTTCCAGGTCCGCATCATATTCTTTTTTACCATCCTGGCTGCGGGATCAACGATCCATTCTGCCAATCGCCATTTTCTTTTTGCTATTCAGTATCAAAAACCTGGTCGGTTTTTTGATTTATCGCGCGCAATGTAAGTTTATCGGGCAAACGAGCACGCGTCTTTCCAGCGACAAATTGCAGGCATTTCTTGAAGGAGAATATGCTAATTATATCAATGTGGATTCGGCTATCCATATTCGAAAAATTATCAATTACCCGATAGAATTCTGTCAGCACATTCTTGGTGGTATACAACAAATCGTCACACAAACGACTTTAATTATCCTCACGATCACGGCCATGCTTATTTTCAATGCGAAGTTATTCTTGTTTTTATTTATCATTCTGCTTCCCCCCATTATTGCCGTATTCTACCTGGTAAAAAGAAAACTTCGCTCATCAAGAATGCATTCAAAAGCAACAGGCGAGCACTCGCTTCAACACCTCAAAGAAGCCTTATCCGGCTTTGTTGAAAGTAATATTTACAACAAAAATGATTTTTTCCTTAGCCGATTTCTCCATTGGCAGACCAAGTTCAACAAACATATTGCCGAGCTCCTGGTTTTACAGGGATTGCCCAACAGAGTCATGGAGGTGTTTGCGTTGCTGGGTTTGTTTGCCTTGGTAGCTTTCAATCATTGGGCAGCCAATAACGGAAGCACAATCATCATGGTGGGCGCTTTTATTGCAGCGGCATATAAAATCATTCCGGGAATTGTAAGGATTTTGAATTTAAGCGGACAAATCAGGGCCTATGAATTCACTATAGCTGACCTTCAGCTGCATCCCCGGGGTTTACCAAACACACCGACAAATTTTTTTGGAAAACCCATTCGCTCCCTGCGATTCGACGATGTTAGTTTTCGATTCAGTAACCATGATTTGTTGAAGAACCTGAATTTCAAGATCGGGAAGGGAGATTTTTTGGGAATCACTGGCGATTCGGGCAAAGGAAAGACTACAATTCTTAATTTGTTATTAGGCTTTTTAACTCAAACCGGCGGAACTATTTCAATCAATGATAAAATCGCAAATACCTTCGAAAGACAACAATACTGGCAACAAATTTCTTATATCAAACAACAGCCATTTTTAATCCATGACACTATTTTGCGGAATATAGTTCTGGACGAAGTGGTGAATGATGATAAACTCCACCGTGCCGTTCAATCAGCGGGATTAACGGAGTTGCTAAATACCTATCCGGAAAAACTCCGTAAGGTAATTGCCGAAAATGGCAGGAATATAAGCGGTGGACAGCGGCAAAGAATTGCCATTGCAAGGGCGTTATATAAGGACGCCAGCCTTATTATTCTGGACGAACCTTTCAGTGAATTGGACGAAAGCGCCGAGCAATCGCTGTTGCAGCGATTCAAGGTACTATCTCAGGAAGGTAGATTGGTCATTCTTATCACCCATAACCGCGACAGCCTGTTATTTTGTAATAAAATTGTCTCTCTCGACATGTCCGATATGTCACTCAGAAGAAGTGTTTGACCCCGTTAGTGGACTCACCAGACTTAGTGCTTTTTCAAAAATAAATTGCGGAGTATAACGGGTGAGGCAATGGGTATCTCCATACTTGCAAATTTCCTGGCGGCAATTTCCGCATGGCAAATCAGAAGAGTCGAGAAAACAGGTATGTTCCCCCAGTGGACGTGCTCTTGCACCCCAGGTCGATCCAAATATCGTCACCGTAGGAATACCTGATACCCAGGACATGTGCATAAGGCCTGAGTCTTCAGACAAAACCAGTTTTGCATACTGCACAATGGCGAACGCCTGGATGGGAGTTGTTTTGTCAGTTAGATCGATGAGATATGGGCCTAATTCGTTCTTCAGGTATGCTGCCTTTGAGGAAATGAGATTTGTTCCCAGCATCAGGAATTGCGTGTTAGGATAATATTCTTTCCAGAGGTTTGCGAACAAGAGATAGTTTTCTATTGGCCAGTTCCGACTGGGAAATGCTCCTGCCGGATTTAATACCACCAATTCGTTACTGCTGTCCCAGCCATTTTCCTTCAACAGATCAATCTCGCCGGATGGTTTACTTAACCTGAAACGGTGATCTGCATACGAATTGTCCATACCCGCAGCTTCAATGGTGAGTCTTGTGCATTCGCCGGCTGCTACTGGCGAAAACCGATCAAATTCTGACCAGGCTTTCGGTCTTATTGCCCTGCGGACAATCTTACTGATAATATTGTTTTGCAAGTCAAGTACTACATCATAACGGTGTTCCCATAACCGGGGCAACATTAAAAATGTGAAGAATAATTGCTTTTTCAGGTCCCTGCCTCCTGCAATGGAATAGACATGATTGAACAATAAAAGATTTTTTGGGATGGTATCTACCTCTTCGCGAGTGAGTAAATCTAAACGCGAGTTTGGGGGTAATGTGTTTCTTAATTGCTGTAAATAAGGTAATGTTATGACGAGGTCGCCCATGGCCTGCAGGCGGATGGCAAGGATTCGTGCGGGTGGACTAGTTTTTGCCCATGATTTGGATGGAATATTCATGTGAATAACGCTACCGCAATTTTACGCAAATGCAAAGAGATTTTAGTGTTAAGAGATGCACAGAGGATAAAACTCTTTGTCCTTTGTGATCTGGCGATACCTCGACAATAAGGGAAAACATATTTACTTTTGAATATCCTTCGGAATTCATTTCATACCAATGAAATCAAACTCCTACAATTCGTTGATTGAACAAAATATTTCATACTACAATGAAATAGCTGACCGGTACAACACCCTGATGGACAAAGAAAATTCGAACGGGGTGATCAGACAATGGGTACAGGAGAGATTTAATGTAATCGGCACAGCCAGGCGAATCATGGATTTTGGTGGAGGAACCGGAATGGATCTGCCATGGTTAACAGGGAAGGGACACCAAATTTATTTTTGCGAACCTTCGATTGCCATGAAAAAACAGGCTGAGCAATTAAATCAAGCTACTTTGAATTATAGAAACCTTATTTTTTTAAGTGATGACCAGGCAGACTATAGGCAGTGGCCTGAACATGCACCTTTGCCCGAAAAAGTAGACGCTCTACTGGCCAATTTTGCCGTAATCAATTGTGTACCCGATACCGCATCTCTTTTCAGGAGCTTTGCAGCGATTCTTAATTCCCAGGGTCATCTTTTTGCTCTGTTGCTCGATCCGAAGCGGCAGGGAAATGGGATGTCACGATGGAAATGGAGACTCAATTCTTTGATTTCAAATAAGCCGATCCATTTTCAGGTCGAATTCGACAGTGTTCATCAAACTGTCTTCGTTCACAGCATAAAGCAAATCAAAAAGCATAGTGCACCATATTTTAAATTTCTTGATAAAGAAACTTCACCCCAGGGCGCTTTTGTACTGATCCATCTAACCAGGAAATGAAAAATATTCTCAGAAAGATTTTTTTTGGTGATATTCAGATCACAGAGTATTCCACCATTACTATAAAAAATGGAGTCAAAGAAAGGGTTTACCTGGAGGCAGGCCATATGTTGGAAGACATCACTTCCCGCCACTGGTTGCTTTGCCTGAATCCAATTGTCTTTGGAATATGGGTGGAAAAAAAAGAAGAGAGTGACGCTTTGCAAAAAAGCCAGGATTATACTATTTATTTCAAGGAAGAGAATAACGACTCCCGTGAGCAAAAAACACTGGCCCGAATCCGCCTGGATTACTTTGACCGGATTGAAGAATCTAACGGAACTCTTTTCCTGTTTGAATTAAAAACCAGTCGGATTTTTCATCTGGGACGGTTCAAAACCTACCTGATGTATTATAAGTATTACAGAAAACCAGGCCTTTCTTTTAACCGGCTGAAGTCATTTGTTTCTTCATATAGCTATCCCCGAAAAGTCCGGGTCATATCATTTAAAAAGGATGAATATTATAATATCTTCCCAATGGACCTGGTTGGCATGATTCCCGGTACAACCAGGTGTGTATTTGGACTTCGGCATACTAACGTTACACTTTCTAAAATCATTGAAACCGGAAAACTGGTCGCTTCTGAATTTTCCTTCGATCATAAAGAAGTCATTTATCAATTAGGCAGGCACCATGGCTCCTCCCCGCCACCAATTGAATCATTGCCATTCAAAGTGCGTTCGACCGATCATTTTCAATTCTATGTACCGGAATGGGTGGATACTTATCGTGAAATAAACATTTATCGAACGATGAATCTCGGCAGCCATATGCTTCTTTGGGGAGAATGGGAGAATGAGCGGCAGTTAAAAGAATGTGGAAAAAACCTGTATCATATACATTTCTTGTTATACTTTTATCAGGTTACTAAAGGCGATGCCTACACGCTGGTCTAATTGGACCAACTTCCGCTGTAAGACAAGACGGAAAACTCATGCGATCTCAAACGGGAATTGAGCCTGTGGATAATATTTCCGGGATTGTCTAACCAAAGTCTGCAAATCGCCTTGAACATATTTGGCTTGACCGTTTACATAAATCTTGCTGAAGGTATGAAGTGGAAGGCCTGCAAATTGAGAATAAATACTCTCATCAATCAATCTTGGCTCCCCTCTATGCAGAACCAATAAAATGTCTTCGGGATTGAGACTGAATAAATCGGATTTTTCCGGCGTTTTTTTCATTGCTACAAGATCCGCCCTGTTGCCGGGTTCAACTTTTGAAAAATGCTTCAGCCCCCATACAGTGGCAGCATTTGTTGTGAGACTGTTCAGCAATTCAGCGTCATCCAACATCGCTTGCTTTTTTGCCAGGCGAAGATGTTCCCATAAATTCCAGGAAGAAGTCAGGGTAGAATCCATTCCAAAAAGAATCGGAATTTTGTTCTTTAAGATATCAATCCGGGCTGTGCTGTTTAAAAGATAGAAATTAGAAGCCGGGCACCAGACGAGTGCCTTAAAATGCGAAGCCTGCATTTCATTCATCGCCACACCGTGAACTGCGATAATTTCCTTTTTGAAAAAATTCCATTGAATCAATTGGTTGATTTCTTCCCTGCTTAACTGATCGGTACCTTCTCCCACGTGCATAACTATGGGAAGTCGTTCGCTCCTTGGTAAATTCACTTTCAGGATCCACAGCTTCTCGAAATGAACAGAATGAAGGGAAATGCAATGTTGAAAAACATCAATGGGCGATTCGGAGATTTCCAGCTTTTCTCCATGATTGATCACCGTAGTTATTCCATTCAACAGGTTTTTGTACAATCCCGCCTGGATGCGTAGCGCTTTTGGAATTTTCAATACGGCGTCAATCGTATTCTTGTTGTTTTGATGAATATCTTTTCCCCATTCAGTATAATTGTTATAAATCCTGTTTTTGATGGAGGAAAACAAATTGAAATCAAGATGATCGTGTGAATTGATGAAACCTGGAAGTATTGTTGACTGATCCAGATCGATGATTAATTCATTTTTAGCAGGCGTTTCCCCTCCGGATGGAATAATTGATTTTATTTTTTCATTCTCAATGAAAATATCATTGATTGCTGCGTCCCAGGCGACATGTGCATTATGGAGCAACATTTTCTTTCTTTAAACGCATGCCATAAATTATCGGTGTATTCCTGAAGGCTTCAAAGATTGCCAATGCATGTTGCCTCTCATAATATGGTCTCACCGTCTCATCGATTTGTTTCTCCTTCCACGTGACGATCTTCCACGACATTTGCGAGCATAGAGCTCTTATTTTTTCTACCGGGTGGATATAACTTTTGACTGCAATAAGTTTGTCGTTATGCCGAAAAGTTCGGTCTCCGCCTTGTGTCAAGGCAACCGGATGGTAATCTGTAAGAATTATTTCCCCATTTTCTTTCAGCACCCGATTCCATTCCATAAATGCATCATCGATGTTTTCAATATGTGCAATGGCCAGTGTAGAGATGATAAGATCACAAGAATCTTTCTCTAAACCCGGTAAACGATGATCAATTACTTTAAAAGTTTTTGCACTGGAGAATTTTTGCCCTAGCTTTTCCAACATTCCCTCCGAAACATCGAATCCCAATAATTCTTTGGGCATTTTAGCCATTATTTTGTCCCAGTGCCGGCCAGTTCCACAGCCTATATCGGCAACAATTTTGTTTTTAAGGGTGTTCTCATTGAGGAGCGCTGAAAAGAGTTCCTCATCCAGGTCTAAAACGAGGTTGCCTGGTTGCAGGTCATAGCTGGCGGACCAAAGATTGTATGCGGTTTCAGGATCCGTTTCTTTTCGCTTGGGAAGGAGCGCTTTAGAAAAATAACTCTTAATCTTTGAGAAGACCGGCATAAGAAAAAGCTTAGGCAAAGAATAAATTTAGACATAATATCATCACCATAAGCAACCCTTTTGGCTTTAGTTGTCGTTTACATTAAGACCAGGTATGAGCAAAATTCTATTATTCAATCCCAGAAGCGCCATCGCCAAGCATAGGGTTCCCAATTCAATAATGAATATTGCGGCATCCGTAGAAGGCATATTCGATTGGGTAATAGTGGATGGTAATCGTGAACAGGACCCCTATGCGAAAATGAAAAGTTATCTGGAAACCGGTCTTTATAAATACATTGGTTTCACGGTAATGCCGGGTCCCCAGGTGAAACAGGCTGTACCCTTCGCCATTCAGATAAAAAAAGACTTTCCTGATACGGTGATGATTTGGGGAGGGTATTTTCCTACCAATCAATACAAAACCGTCTTACAATCCGGGTATGTAGATTTTGTCGTCAATGGGCCGGGAGACCACGCTTTTCCCAATTTAATCCGTGCACTGGAAAACAACCAGCCTTATGAATTGATCAAAAACCTCATCTACAGGCGGGGTAATGAAATCGTTAAAACTTTAAAAGAAGATCTGATTGAACAGGATGGTCTGCCGCCTCTGCCTTACCAAAAACTTCATGAATTATATTCTATAGATAAATATTTGGGTAAAACCTATTTAGGCAACAAAACCCTGGCTTACCATTCCAGCATAGGTTGTCCTTTTACCTGTTCATTTTGTGCAGTAGTACCTACCTATGAAGCAAGATGGAAAGCAAAATCGGCCGAACACGTATATAAAGACATAAAATATATTAAGGATCGTTGGGGCGCAGATGCAATTGAATTTCATGACAACAATTTCTTTGTATCGGAAAAAAGGACAGTTGAATTCGCCAGATTAATAAAGCCTGAAAAAATGAACTGGTGGGGTATGGCCAGGATCGATACCATGGACAGGTTTAAGGACGAATCCTTAGCACTTATACGCGAGGCAGGTTGCAAAATTATTTTCTTTGGCGCAGAGAGTGGCAATGACGAAATTCTAAAGCAACTGGACAAGGGAGGTACACAATCAGGCGATCAAATTGCACGTTTTGCAGCCAGGTTGAAAAAATTTGATATCATTCCGGAATATTCTTTTGTTCTAGGAACACCTGCTGCAACGGCGGACAAGGTAATGGATCAGATTGATTTCGACATCCACTTCATTAAGAAGATCAAGGATATAAATCCTAAAACAGAGATCGTTTTATACACTTACAGCCCGGTGCCGACAGAAGGTTCCGAATTATACAAGCAGGTATTAGAGGCCGGTTTTGAATATCCAAAAAAGCTGGAAGATTGGATCACTCCCCAATGGGAGCGTTTTGATCTGAGGAAGAATCCGCTAACACCCTGGCTAAGGCCTGAAATGATAGACAAAATCAGGAATTTTGAAACCGTCCTGAACGGTTATTATCCAACGGTATCGGACATCCGGCTCAGTTCATTGAAACGAAAGATGATTCAGCTGGTCTCGTGGTTAAGGTATAAGTCCGATTTTTATCATTACCCATATGAGATCAAATTGTTACACCGGATATGGAAATACAGGCAACCAGAAATACAGGGATTCTAAAAATATGATTGTGGCGGACGGTCCCATACCAGATAATCTGTACATTCCTTCGACATCGAATCTGGATTACCAATTCGAAATAAATTATCTTCTTGCAAGACAAAAGGAGAATAGAATTTATACTGACGAACTGGTAAGAAATCTCCCACTGATTTCGAGGGAACACCCTCACGCAGCAGAATGGGCGATTCGAAAAAAATCCTGCGATAGGCTGATCCGCTACCTGGAATCGAAAAGAAATTTATTGAATATCCTGGAGGTGGGCTGCGGCAATGGTTGGCTGTCCTATCAACTCTCGCGAATACCAGGAAGCAAAGTAATTGGATCGGACATCAATTTGACAGAATTAGAACAGGCAGCCAGGGTATTTGATAAAAACTCTAAGCTTAAATTTTTTTACGGAGATATTCGGACCGGCATTTTGAATGACCTAAAATTTGATATCATCGTCTTTGCGGCCTCCATTCAATATTTTCCCAGTTTGCCGGAGATCATGAAGGTCTCATTGCAACTGCTACATCCGGCCGGGGAGATACACATTATTGACTCAAAGTTGTACGAGCCGGCGGAGGTTGAAGCGGCGAGGCAAAGAAGCAGGTTGTACTATGAAGCCTTGGGGATGCCGGAAATGGCGGGGTATTACTATCATCATTGCATAAACGAACTAGAGCCATACCCCCATCGCATTTTGCGGAACCCGGCTTCGTTTTTGAACAAATTTTCTAGGCGCGATCCTTTTTTCTGGATTTGTGCAAATAATGTTTAATTTCTGATGAATGTTTTCTCAGTCATTATCAGATACAGTTAAGAGGTACCGGACTCTGCAAACGGATACAATTTATGCATTGCCGATTGTCATTCTTATGCCGCACAGTGCCTGCAACTGTCAATGCGTAATGTGTGATATCTGGAAAGGAAACAGAAATCTTAAACAACTGACAGAAAAAGATATTTCCGGGCTGTTAACTTCTTTGCGAAAATTTGGTACAAAGCAGGTTGTCATGTCAGGAGGAGAAGCACTGCTGAATCCAAATTTCTTTCTGTTTTGCCGAATGCTTCAGGCGGAAAAAATAAACATCACACTTCTTTCCACTGGATTGACCATTAAGAAAAATGCTCAGAAAATCGTTGAGCACGTTAGCGACGTCATTGTTTCGCTGGATGGAGATGAAAAAACGCACGATGAGATCAGAAATATTCAGGGCGCTTACAACAAGCTGAGAGAGGGAGTCAGGGAGCTCAAATCTATTGATTCAAATTATAAAGTAACGGGCAGAACGGTCATCCATCGACTCAACTTTAGGCGATGGGCTGATATCATTGATTCTGCCAGGGAAATTGGCTTGCGTCAGATCAGTTTTTTGCCAGCAGATGTGAGCAGTCACGCCTTTAACCGGGAAGTTTTATGGGATGTTTCCAGGCAAAACTCAATCCTGATCGGGAAAGAAGAATTGCCGGAGTTGAAAAA
>PSRA01000086.1 GCA_003175695.1 Bacteroidota bacterium
AGCGAAAGAAGGAACACGACGGGGCTGCCCACTCCGCACACCGGAGGGCGCAACGAAGTGGAGCACTCGAAGAGAAGCGAAGAGTTGTGCGGATGGGCTAGTCGTTTACGATTAAGCGCAGAGGGGGAAATTCAAGTGAGGAGATCATCATCAACTCGGCGGAATGGAGCGGTGCGAAATGGGGGTAGTCCGATAAGCTAACTCATCATTAACGAATTCGGCGTACTAATTTGATTCCTCGAATTGTTGTAACATTTTGACGATGGATACTGAATTGCAGACTTGGCTTCAGAATCTGAATGCTGAATTCAGACGAAATGATGTGCCGCCTAAACAGCGTCCATGGATCGCCTGGCAGGAGTGGGCAACCCATTCGGGAGAGTCACTGTCTCTGAACGATGATGTCGTGAAGGAGATTTTCAATTGGTTCGAAAAACATTCCAAAGCAGGTCTTCAATACATTCAACCGTTATACGTAGGTGCTTACTATTATGACTCTACGTTTTGGCCGGTTGTGATTCCCGTTGTATTCGGACGGGTCCAACTCGACGCGCGTGAATCGCTCAAGACGATGCCAGACGCAGTCGCATCCGGCGTCTTCAGAGACCGTAATGAGTTAATGGATTTCATGTCGTTCTGGGCAAATTGCTTGGATTACGGTTTCGGAATTGAAGGGACACAATCGGCTGCACTGAACGAGTTCGCGAAGCGGCTTCTGAGCAGTGCTGACCAAAGACTAACAGCGACTGTCTCGTTGCTTCTTCAGAATCAGCCAAATAGTAGCTGTCTCGAATCCTCCAGGATGGCAACGGAGATGTTTTTGAAGGCGTATCTCGCTGTGCATTCCGGCTTGACCGAGAATGATGCCAAACGGATCGGACACGATCTTAACGAGGCCCTCAGCAGATGCGTGACGGCAACGCCCAGTTCCGAATTACGAACCCTAGTCAATGATCTGAATGTGTTTCCAGATGTTGGGCACCGGTATCAGGGATCGGAGGAGCCTCAGGGGATACTCTGGAAGGCTTATGAAACAGCTCAATACGTCGGGGCGACAGTTTGCCGATCATTTACCGGACGCGACGTGCGAAACTCGATGCGAATTAGATAGCCCTCGACCGCGTTACAATTTACATTCGAGATGGCCATGGTCTCAATGTGTGATTTGCTAGTCTTTGCTCAACCTTGAAAGGAGCAAAGAACCGTGATGAAACAGTTTAGCTTAACGAAGGAACAATTAGTTGAAGCGCTTCACGCGCGTGGGTACGAGAGTGTAAACGTTCGACAAATTACTGATTGGCGAACACGCGACCTTCTTCCACGGTGCGATGTACGAGGCGCTGGTCGTGGGAGGTCGCTGGGCCGAGAGGAAAGCTCCTGGTCGGATGGCCAGCGCATTATTGAGCAATCAGTTTGGATTATCGAGCTGTTGAATTTATATGGCGGCTACGGTTATGTGTACGTCCCGCTTTGGCTGCTCGGATATCCCGTCAATCTTGACCGTATTCGGGAAGCACTTTCAGGGCCACTGGAAAGAACAATCTCCAGTTTTGAGAGAGATTGTACCTCTGAATGCAATATGGAGGATGTACTAAGCGATGCTGCCTACAAACTTGCTGCCAAATTGCAGACTGAGGAGTCTGAAATAGTTCATGTGCCGGCGGACGCGATCGAGCTGATGCTCAATGTGTTCATAAATCCAGACTATGATTTGACAGACCACGGAGCGTTTGAGGCATGGCAACTGTGGCAAGAGCAATGTCAACGTCTACAAGCCAGCTGGTCTCGCTCTTCAACGCACATCGTAGCTGCTGACTCGCTCGATTCTCTGCTTAATCTAGCTTCAAAGGTGAAACAGTACCTGTCCGTCGCTGAAATCAAATGTGCGGTAGACGAAGCTTCGTATAACGACTTGCGTGAAGTTGGCCGCGACATCCAGCTTATGAGGCGTATGTGGTCCATGTTCACGGAGCTGCTCTCGCGTAAGATGCGGGACGACATCTATTTGCCACAGGACTTAATCTTGCGGCTAGCACTTGGGCTTGGACGCATCGCGATCTATGTCGATATCTCCTTGCGAAAGAACGGCTACGGACCGGACATTGATTCATTGCTTCGGGATGCTGTGAGAAAGCTTGAGACTGCGTTTCATGAACAGCTCGACACGCCAGAAACGCTGGCAGCTCACGCTGGATAGAAATTAACTCTCCATCTCTTTATGAAAAGACTGCGTGACATCCTCACTACAGGAAAGAATAAAACAAGGAAAAATTCAGCGCCCTCAAACGCCGAAGACCAACGCGATATAGGGAAGAAGACTCGCGCCGACAATCCAATTTCCATTCTAAGCGACGATACGCTCGGAAGGGCACCGGCTGCGCTTGCATTCGGTGAGGAGATCCTCGGGCTCGATTGGGGCGAAGGGATCGTGGTAGGCGTTTTGGGCGCTTGGGGTTCTGGAAAGACTTCTTTTATTAATCTGGCACGAGGAAATTTAGAAAACACATCTATCGCGGTCATTGATTTTAATCCGTGGATGTTTAGCGGGGCCGAACAGCTTCTTCAATCCTTCTTCGGCGAACTCGCTGCACAGCTAAGAGTTCGGCGTTCATTGGGAGACGTTGCAGAAACTATAGAGAACTACGGCGATGCCTTCTCTGCGTTCACCTGGCTTCCCGTGATTGGGCCCTGGGTGGCACGAGGAGGGGCGGCTACTAAACTCTTTAAGACCATTGCCGAACGGCGAAAAAGCGGAATCGGGACAATGAGGGCGAAGGTTGAAAAAGCTTTGGCCTCGCTGCAAAAGCCTGTGATTGTAATTCTGGATGACGTTGACCGTCTCTCAACGCAAGAAATCCGTGAAGTATTCAAATTAATTCGATTGGTAGCGAGATTTCCGAATGTCATTTATATCGTGGCTTTTGATCGCACACGAGTCGAAGAAGCCCTGACACAAGAAGGCGTGCCGGGTAAAGACTACTTGGAAAAGATTCTTCAACTGGCAATAGACCTTCCCGCAGTGCCCGCAGCACTCATTCGGAGTCAAGTTTTGAGTGCAATTGAGGAATCGCTTTCAGATTTTGAAAATCCTGGTCCCTTCGATACCAGTCGATGGCCTGACGTATTTGAGGAAGTAATACGTCCTTTGATTCGAAACATGCGTGATGTTCGGCGGTATGCTGCATCGATTCGAATGGCTGTGCGACGCCTTAGAGGGCAAATTTCGATTGTCGATGTTTTAGCGCTCGAAGCGATTCGTACCTTTCTTCCGGCCGTCTATCTTCAGATTCTCAACTCGGTTGACGGCCTTACTACCGCTTCAAACACTGGCCTTAGTCGCCAAGCTGAGCCGCCCTACCTAAAGGAATCGATCGAACACCTCATTGAAGTGTCCGGCAACCAAGCCGAAGTGATACGTCGGATGATCTTGAGGTTGTTTCCCGCAGCAGCCCGCCACATTGGAGGCAGCCACTTTGGAGCAGATTGGTACGCTCATTGGTTACGAGATCGCAGGGTCGCTCACCAAGAAGTTCTGCGACTGTACTTAGAATCCGTCGCAGGAACCGGTTTCAAAGCTTTTACAGACGCAGAAAGCGCCTTCGCACTTATGCACGATAAGAAGGCCTTCGACAGCTTTTTAAGAAGTCTAGATTCTGATCGCTTGGAAACGGTCATTTCATCATTGGAAATATTCGAGGACAAAATTCCTCCCGAAAAAGTTGTGCCGGGGGTCACAGTCTTGCTTAACCTGATGTCAGACGTCCCCTCAACCACTCAGTCTCTTTGGATTCCGAGGCCCGGCTTTATTGTCGGTCGCGTCGCGTACCGATTGTTGAGAACGCTCAATGCTGCCGACGCGATCGAATCGGCTACGCGAGAGATCCTGCCTGAAGTAAGGACGCTCTCCTCCAAGCTGGCGTTAATTACTTTTGTAGGTTATCGCGAGAATGCCGGTCACAAGCTGATTTCTGAAATCAGCGCCAGCCAATTCGAAAAAAACTGGAGAGCCGAGGTTCGCGCGGCCTCTGCGGAAGAACTTGCGAAAGAAATCGATCTCTTGCAGGTACTTGGTGTCGCCAAAAGGGAAGCAAGCTCGGAAGAATCAACACTCGAAATTCCTGATGTACCCGAGTTGACATTAGCACTCTTGAAAAATGCGCAAACAGAAGTGAAGAGCTTCGCGTTTGGTAGTCGCGCTCTTCATCATTCGCCAAGGTTACATTGGGGCAGTCTGACAGATCTGTTCGGAAGCGAGCAGGAGTTAAATCGTAGAATTGAGCAAGCGAGGAATATCTCATCCAAAGAGGACAGCGAACTTTTCGCACTTGTGGATAGGTATTTGGGCGGATGGCGACCAGATGTTGATGACTAACTCAAAGGTTTTCAAGGTGCGGTTTCGATATCAGCCCAATTAAAGGTCAAGACTTGTGACAGAGTCCCGCCGATAGTGAATCTCCAAGCGCGCAAATGATGCATCAACTCCACACCACCAGAACCATACTTCTTACGGTCAATCTCGATGCTGAAGTTGTTCAGAGGTGCGGCGCTGAACCAGATCGGGAAATAAACCCCCTTGAACCCGAGAATCGCCCCCACTAGTCCACCGTCAATCATCAAAGGTTCAATACTGATGGAATCGAGCAACTCGTGTTGATCGCCTACATCGACCGCCAAATAGAGTCCCATCGGCGCTGGGAACGTTGTCTTGCCATAGGTCGCTTTCAAAATTTCGATTGGCGGTCGATCACAAGGCTCTCCCGTTTGTTTCCAGCGCAGGTTTTTGTCGAACGCGCAGCATAACCCAATTGCAGTTTTTGCCGCCCAACGCTCGAACAGATTTCCGTTCGCGGTATATCTTTTGACTGTCCAAAACTTCGTGCGGCGCAATTTACGCCTGACCTCTTGTAGTCTCCAGATTTCATCAAGCCACTTGAAAAGTTTAATGGCCTCGCAGTCGAGTGGTGAGAGGCGATGATTATGTTCGGTACATAGAATCTTTGCCGTCAGTGACGACAAGGGCAAATCCTTTTCTTCACCTGACAACCACGGGAAGCCCCGAACTCTGAGGATCGGATTCTTCCAAAGCCCTTCCGAAATGTAGTGCTCGCGTGATTGTTTGTTACTGCATCCACCTAACTGTGCTGCCCAACATTCCATGTGACTATTGTACTGGCCTGTTTGGTAGTCGTGAATACTTGTAGCGAGACTGACTCACCATGTGGTGAGAATGCAGGTGAAGAGGTCGACATAAGAGCTACAATCGGTTAGAAGCAATCCGCAGTGTGGAGAATCAATGTTAAAGAATCATGTGGCCAATTTGTGGACAAGTTTACCGAGCGCAATTATTTCTACCGTGAGGCCGGAGATTTCAAATGAAAATTGCGATCGATGTTTGTCTTTCGGATTTCATTGACCATTGGCGCAACGAGGGTCAAAAATCTTGCCCGAGCCTCGAAAACTTTTGTGGCCAATTTGTGGACAACGCGGTTCGCGAGTCGACCTGGTGAACGATGGTTTGAGGGTCAAAAACGAGGTCAACGATCCGCGATGAGAAGTGGCTTATCGTGTTGAATCAGCATCGTACAGAGAACACGGTCGCAACCCTTGAGGCCACATGCAAAAAGTAGCGTTTTGAGACGAGAAAATTGTGGCCAATTTGTGGACAAAATTTACAGCATTGGACTGTTACGCGATGGGACGAAATGTGAAAATATGCAAAA
>PSRA01000005.1 GCA_003175695.1 Bacteroidota bacterium
ATTTTCTTTCTTCCATAATTGACAGCTGCTGATTTTAAGATATTGCCCACACGGTCTACTTCCAGGTTCAGAGTATGGGATATTCTGGGATCTGACAGCTCTCTCTCATATTGAATGGTGAGCGATTCACTTTCAAGCGTGGAAAATGAAGCAAAGCGATTGGTTAGTCTTGGCTGTAATAATTTGACAATGCAGTTGTGCGTGCTGACAGAATAAGGTTGCGACTCATTAGGGCTACCGTCCACGGCATAGATCTCCTGGCGCAGCGTTATACCCTTGCATGCACGATGCGCTTCACGGATCTCGTGAGGGTTCAGTTTATCCGGTATTACAGAGTCGGGAAGGCTGAACTCGAATGGCCCGACATTGTATTCATCAGCAAACTGGGTGAAGATTTTTTTCTGATCAAAATAAGCTCCTGTATCAAACCATGTAATGGTTTTCACCGGAGCCTGATGAATTTCATCATCCACTACATTATTGGCTCCGCTGAGTTTAAAATTTTCAATGTCTTCTGTATCGAGTTGCTCGACCCTGCCAAATCCACGGAACTCTCTTTCTGCATGATCATAGTATCCGTGATGATAGGAATAGGAATTGGTAAAAAAAGTTCCTGCTACCAGGTCATTGGTCATGACCTGCGAAACACACTGCACAGGGAAAGGTAATTTGGTGATCCACGGATTGCCGGCGGCCTTGTCACTCAGATAAAACTGCGTAGAACTTTTGTATTTCCAGGATGTCTCTTTACCGAAATTATTTATATACCCCTTCATGATATATGGCTTGTTGCCTCTCATGAGATCTATATAACGGATAGGAGCATACGCATTCGCAGGCAGGTGCGAAGACCAGACGATGCATCCTGTACCATTGCCAAGAAAATCTGTTACCTGGATTTCATTTCCCTGTCCGGTAAAAGGGAAAGGATCGATTTGCTGCTCCTCACTCCAAGCATTGCCACTGAGGTTGAACCAGGCGCGGAAAAGATTTTTCCCGAGGTAAATGACATCTGTGGCACCTGTCCCGCTGATATCTGCCAGCCGGAGAAAGGAAGGATTGAACAGGTCCGGTGAATCGAATACAGGAGCAAAATCCATATTCACTTTCGCTCCGAACTTTCCATATCCAAGGTTCGGCCAGTAGCATATTTCGCCATTGCGGATGCGTACAATATCAGTAAGTCCGTCTCCACTCATGTCTGAGAGATAAATGGATTGGCTAGCATCTGCGAAAACGATGGCAGGACCTTTTTCTTCATCGTATGGCTTGGTTGATGTCTCCCGAGAATCGTAACCAGCAATTCCAAGATTTGCATACCAGGTAAAAGCATTATCCTCAGAGACAATCAGATCAGGCTTTCCGTCACCATTGAGATCAATAAATTTTATGTTGGGATCATTGAAGTTTATGTTGGGCATTGTAGAAAATGCTATGAATGGCTGCCACTCTTCGTCGTCAGTAATCTCAAAATATCCCTTCGCAGTATTTTGCATACTAACGATGAATTTTCTTCCATCTGCTTCCAGATCCTGCAATTGCAGGCTGCCGTTGCCAAGTCCGACCAGAGATGGTTTTGGAATGACCGGCATGGCAATTGAAAAATTTCCGTCGCCCAGATTGGATTTATAAAACCATTCGCCCGCCTGTTCAGTTAAGATCCCGCTAATGCCTTCGCTCCATAAATCTGTCCACTGATACCCAGGGGTAAGACCAACCGGATCATTTTGGAAATTTTCTCTCGTAACATTTTGAACTTCCATGTCCCAGTTCAGTTCCTGGTAGCTGAATTCAACAGGAGGAAGAGTTTTTTTCGAATAAGATCCGTCTGATTTTTTTATATATCCACAGCTGGTGATTGCCACTATATAATCGGCCTCTGCATTTCTGATCTGCGATGCAGTAGCAGCTGGATTTTGAAATAATCTGTAAGTAAGATCAAGAGAACGGACTAGGCAGGGTGCGGGATTATTGCCGTCATTTAGTTCTTTAAAATAGTGGAAGAAAAGCATGCGCCGGCAGAGACGGTAAGTACGGATCTCAAATCCGGCCTTGTAATCTGAAAAAGGTTCATACCGGCATTTCCAATCCTGCTTTGGTTCAGTTGTGGCAATATTTTCATCTGTGTAGTCAAAGACCGCTTCAAACATGTAAGATGCAGCGTTTCCCGGAGCAGTCGGGTTATAGGCGTCGACGAGGGCAGGCTTCGGGTATGGGTTCAAATTACCATACCAGATTCTTTTCAGGTAGGTATTGGTGCATGGAGAAAAATTATTCAGTCGGTTTTGCTCATGAAGTTGCAAGGGTACGCTTAGAAAATTTTCACTTGTGTAGACATATTCCAGACAATTGCCGCGGTCATCATAGCTGAATTCAGGAAGCCATTTGAAGATGTGTTCAGGATGGGATGGATCTGCAATTCTTGCCTGGCTGCTTCTTCCGAAAATAGTTACTACATTATCTGTCGAAACTACTTTCCAGTAAAATGTATTATTGCCGGCAAGAGTGATCTGCTCAATGCGGCCGAAGCCGGCATCGACCCGCGGGCGATACCTTTTTACGGACTCGCCATTAGTACCCGGATATTCGGATATCTGCCAGTTGCCTCCGGCGTCCTGAGAGTAAGCAGGAACAAGATCTTCAGCACCACTGAATAAAAAAATATCGCTCTCTTCTGCATCTTTATATTGAGGTAATTTTTTGTCAGTCTTTCTTTGAATGAAAGGAGGATCACAGGACCAACCGAGTCCAAATGCACTGTTGCCGCTCCCTGAATTATAACTGAGCGAAAGCGCAGGCGAAAAATTATTCCTGGTTTTTGAAAATCCGAGCGGGAAAGAACAGGATGCTGTACCATTGGATGCATTGACCTGAAATTTTTCATCTATACTTTTAAGTGCACCTCCGCCTTTCGGCAGATTAATGGAAGGGATTTTAATGCTGTCTGTGTCAGCGGAAGATTGATTGTTCGAGGCAGTCTGTGGCATGGCGCTGCCTGCAACAGGAGAGAAAGGTGTTGATCCCGGATTGATTTTATCATCGGGAAAACTCATAGAATAAGTTTCAGCGTGTGTAATTCAAATCAATAACTACATCAGATCACCTACTAATAAGACGAAAATTCTTTTCGGAAGGAATCAAGGGGACAGAATAAGAAATAAATTACTAAACAGAGTAAGTGTTTACACCTATCAGAAAAAGGTTAAGAATTGTCAGGAGTGATTAAAGGTATTTATTCTGTTCAATAAAAAAAATCGGGGTTTTAACCGTAACAATTATTTTATCTGAGCAAAATTGGCAGCAATAATTTTTTTGATTTGAGGAATGCTGAAGTACTGTAAGCAGCTGGTAAAAAGCAGCTATTAAATAAAAATGTCTCGTTCACTCTGTTTCCAACCCAGTTTTTCGATCCTAAATCTTCCAATGCTTTTATCAGCCAATGCAGGCTTGATAACGTTAATAGATAAACGATAATGAAAGGTGCTTTCTTATTTTATTACGCCAAGACGCTTAACGCCTTTGCTCGTAACTATTTGAGAATCATCTCGAGGTTCGAATCCTCGTCGGGCAACTTTGACACCGTCTATGTTTTCTAATGATTGAATCCGCGGAAGCGGTTTTTTTTATTTGGGTCCACTTTGGTAGAATCTTCGAATCTTAATTACTTCTCAGAATTCTCCAGCTTTCATTTGGCGACTCGGACGCAGTGTCACCGTCTAAATGATCTCCCGAAATAAATGCAAATTCGGAGGGACTGCAACACGAAGCAGCTATATAATTTTGATAGTGTTTTTTAGAAAGATCTTTTGAAGGTTTTATCCTATTGTAAATTTCAAGGTAACTGATTATTATTGATGGCACGAGTTGTCCATCGGGCGCATGCCTTTATGCTATGTTCGTTTATGTATGCCCGATGGAACACTCGCGCCGGGATCGGGGCAGCTCGATGAATTCGATCTTCAGCGTAGGTCATTTCCATCCCATGGAAGCACTCTTAGAACATGAGGAGGAGAACGGATTTACAGTTGGAGGACAAAACACTGAGAAAGGCTTGCAAAAAATTTTGGGCTACCCAAGTCATCCAAGAGATTATACTGATGCCGACTTGGGCTTTGAGCCTGACAGACACCATCAGAAGAAAAACTACCAGCGAAGTATACACGAGTTTTCGAGCCATCACACATTTTCATATTCACAGTTTTTCCGATTAAAAAAAGAGCTCCACCACCTACTCCTTCCAAAGCCCTGCTAATTCGATTGCGTCCGTTCTGAAATAGATGGAAATAACGGCGATATAATAAACCAAAACGATTATGGTGAGAGAGATAAGAAAGCGGCTCCAGTTGATTGCGAATGACATTGTAATGAATGTTACAATGCAAATAAACGACCCGTGGAAGGCCAAAAACAGTTACGAGGGGCTACATCAGGTGATTAACATTTGCTCGACTCCGGTTATTCCTAAAAATGCTTAACTTTTACTCATATTCCTTATTCACCTAAACAACTTCAACATGAAACGAAGGACATTCATGCGCGACTCTTCACTCGTGGCCATGAGCATTGGCGTTTTCGGAAAAATAAAGTGGAATGGCAATTCTTATACCGGGGAAGATGCCACGACAACAGACATCCTGGGCCCTTTTTACCGGCCCGGTGCACCCGTCCGCACTGACCTAGTGCAAAAGGGATCCAGCGGCGAAGTGATTCATGTCTGCGGAATTATTTTTGCAAAGGATGGAAAAACTCCGGTAAAAGATGCATTGATAGAAATCTGGCACTGCAACGAAAATGGTGTATATGATAACACTTCTGACGATTATAATTACCGTGCATCATTTAAAACAGGCGGCGACGGTAAATATCATTTCCGGACGATATTGCCCGTGCCATATAAAGCCGGACCAACTTCAACTAGGCCTGCTCATTTTCATTTTCGCATATCCGGTTCCGGCGAACAGGACCTTGTAACACAAGTGTACTTCAAAGGCGACAAATACATCCCCGGTGACGGTTGCTCTGCAGATCCAAGAGCACTTAACCGAATACTAGACATCTCCAAAAATGCAGATAATGAAAAGATGGTGACATTTAATATAGTACTGAAAGACACATATCAGCTGAGTGATGCGGCTTATGAAAAATTATCCGGAGTGTACCGAGTGAGCGATGACGGTGGCCGCATGGCAGAATTTTATAAAATGGGTAATGAGCTCTTTTTGAAAATGAATGGACACATCGTGGAAGCAATGGAATATAAGGGCAACAATAGTTTTGAAGGAGGGATGGGCCTGATGAAGGCACAATTTGATTTAACTGAGCCAGAAAAAGTGAAAGTAAAAATCACCTACGAGTATGATGGTAAAATACAAACCAGTATGGAAGGTTATAAATATATGAAATACTCTTCCTGATTTTGTCCGGTTGCCAGGCACGCTTCATGTTGCCGAAATTATATTTGATTCAAAACAATCCTATCAAATAACCTGTCTCCCAGATAAACCCTCAACCATACCATCGGTTTGGCCCATTTTCCGATCCTGTAACGTGTTTTGGGGTTTTTGCTGGAAACGATATTGCTGACTGCATCTGCAATGGCTGAGAATTTTAAAGCCCGGTTGCCCTGTCCCAGTTTATTGTATACATAATTTTTTACTTTTAATAAGTAAATCATGAGGCTTCCGCAATGAGTCCCGCGTGAATTCGTGAACTTGAGCGAACGTGTAGCAGTACGGAGCTTGTCGTTCCTAAATTATTTTGCCAATGATGCTTCGGGCAACACCCAATCTGGCCGAACATAATGACAAGTGTAGCCATAAGGATTCTTCTGAAGATAATCCTGATGTTCTACTTCCGCATTCCAGAAATCACCAGCGGGCACAACTTGCGTCACGATCGGACCGGGCCATTTCCCTGAATCATTCATGGCCGCAATCAATTCATTCGCAGTATTTTTTTGTTCTTCCGTTAGGTAAAAAATAGCGGAGCGATAAGAAGTTCCTACGTCGTTGCCCTGTCTGTTGCGCGTGGTTGGATCATGAATCTGAAAAAAGAATTCCAACAATTTTTTATAAGGCAGAATATCGCTGTCAAAGGTAATCGCAATGGCTTCCGCATGGGTGCCATGATTGCGATAAGTTGCATTACGCACATCACCGCCGGTATATCCTACCTCAGTATCTTTCACTCCGGTAAGATTACGTATAAGATCTTCCACTCCCCAAAAACAACCACCGGCAAGAATTGCTTTTTCGGTTTGCATAATAATTAGTTTTTTTTATTACAATAAGCCTCAATGCAAAGATACGACTCGATAAAAACTTCCCTATTTAACAAAAAATATACCACCTGCAAGCAACTAACCGACGCCATTTTCGAGGGATTTGTCAAGGCCAATCGAAATAAAAACCAGAAGCTTTAACGATTTCCTGGATATTTTTTGCGATCTCCATGATGTTTGAATGCGACTCTACGCGAACAGAAACATGACCATTTTTTATTGACATCATGAATTCAAAGAAGGAGCCATATTTAATGATTACGTACTCAACACCTCCGCAATCAATATTTCCGCGTTGAGTAACAAGTTTGAGAAGAGTTGGGTTGACAATTAGTTCTTCATATTTATCCGATTCCGAGGTACTTGTATTTTCTATGCTTGGCTTCTCACCGGAAATAAGTTTGTCGTCAGTATAAATTGCCACATAACGAACGTTATCCGAAATGGAAAAGAGTTTGGTTTTTAGTGCTCCAGTTGTCATTTGGTTTTTTGAAATAGCATGCAATATATAAAGCTATGCTATAAGCAGAATTGATCCAAAACAGGCAGTAATTAAAAAGTGCGCTATTGGGCAAATCGTGCACCGGTCACAATGGCGCATTTTGAAATATGGCAAAGGCGGAGTTCAGGAAGGCAATGCCCGAAGAATTGTGAGGATTACACCAGTTCAAAATCCCAATGACTTCCTCCCAAATTTCAGACCGATCTAAAGTGTAGAATTCGGGCTTGTTGAAGGCAATAAAATCTGTGGATGGATGTATGAATTTCTGATGAAGTTGGGTTAATGTTCTGTCGTTGCAAAATACATACGTTCATCAACAGACGCCCCCGGCAGGGGATATTTTTCTTCTTGCTGTTTGTGATATTGATCTATGAACTTTGCGGGTGTCATGGCTTGTAAAGAACTGTGTGGCCGGAAATTGAAGTTCTTAAAGTCTAGCCAGAAATTTCTTGCGGAAAGCCGGTGGAGATTCAAGTTCATATCAGGCAAGAGGAAAACAGATGCTGAAAATGGATCCGTTTTCGATTTCAGATTTGACCGCCACTTACAAGTTGATCCATTGAATGACAAAAGCAGAAGGTGGTCTCTACATAATTACGCAATGAACAATCCAATTCGTTTCATTTCACTGGTGTGGCTGTTCAGAAAGGCAAAGACCTGCTGATCGAACCAGTCTTCTTTTTCAAAAACCACCTCGGTTGCCGGCAAAGTAAAAATGCCTGCAGTCAGCAGGCATATTGTCTGAGATTTTCATTTGATTTTCTATTTGAGTGACTTATATACTGCGGCAAACTCGTTTGCGAAGTCGGTCAGTTTAGTACTTCCCCAATCAAATTTTTCCTGCCGATGAAAGTCTTCAAACAAGATTTCACTATCAATAGCCCTGCCCATTTCGACATACACTTTTGCGATAGCTTCCGACATACCCGCTGCCTTCATACCTGCGAATGTGTCATCATCACTGAACTGCACCCATGGCAGTTCGGGATTACCAATAGACGTCCCAAGTATCCTCGCAACTTCAGCCACATCGCGCTCGTCACTCACTACATAACGGTGACTCTTTCCTTTAAAAGATCCTTGCAACTCCTGAGCTGCAGCAGCAGCGATGTCTCTCGGATGCGTCATCAACAATTTTGTTTTGCCTGAATAGTTATTGCCCATGACACCTATTTTTCGGATGGTACCGATGTCAAAAAAGAAATTGACGTAAAAGAGTCCAGGACGCAAATACTTAATATCGACATTGTCCAGTGTGTTTAGTATCTGCTCCACATCATAGAGCCCTGCGATAGGACCCGTGCCTCCGCTCAAATGAGCCCCGATACTGCTCAGGTTTACCACGCGCTTTACACCAGAAGCTTGGATTGCCTGCAGGTAGTTTTCGCCAATCTGGGCAATGTACTTTCGGTAGTCCGGCACTTTCCAATTAGGAGGTACCATCGTGTAGGCCGCGTCTGCACCCTGAAATGCTTGAGTAAGGAACCTGATATCCGCGACGGATCCTATCGCTGCCTTGGCTCCCAATGATTCTATTTCCTTTGCCTTTTTTGGATCGTTACTGATGATGGTTACATCATTCGCATTCTTAATCAGTATTTCTGCGAGGGGTTTGCTGATTTTGCCAAGTGAACCGGTGATTGTGATTTTCATAATCATTTGTTTTTTGTTATGACAAAGTTGGATAATTACTAACTTTGTAACAAGTACTAACCCGAAAGTAAGTGCCATGACAAAAATAAAAGAGTCGTCAACCTGGAATAGTAATAAGACCGCGTCAGCGCTTAAATGCCCCATTACATACGTGATGAATAAGATTGGCGGGCATTGGAAGCCTATCATTCTTTACTACCTGATCCCAGGGCCCAAGCGCTATAGTGAACTCAGGCGCGCCATTCCAGGCATCACGGAGAAAATGTTAGCACAACATTTGAAACAATTGAGGGAGGATAACTTGATCGAAAGAGTTGTACAACAGGAAATGCCGCCGATCACTATTTACAGCTTGTCGAAATCGGGGAAAAAAATGGCCCCCATCTTACTGGCGCTGGGTGACTGGGCGTTGAAAGACAGCAAACTTTACGTCAACTTAGTGATGAACTCAGTGCCTGATGCTCAGCCAAAGGCTAAAAGCAAAGAAGGCAACAATTCACCACCGCGAAGCAGTCGGAAGAGAAAGGTTGTCGGACAGAAATTGTAGATTAGAAATCGTCATAACAAGTGACCCGTGATTTCAATACGGCAAGAGCTATAGGCAAGGATCGGGTGATTTTCAGGATTAATAAAAATGATTATCGCCTTATAGCCGAGATTAATTGTACTAAAGGATGGCTATTTATTAAATTCCTTGGAACTCATGTTGAATATGATCGAGTAGACGCTGAAACCGTAGATCAATTTCAAAAGAAAAAATGAAAAGAAAATGCAGGCATTAAGAAAAATAAAGACAAAAAAGGATTACCAGACCGCTCTTCAAAGATTTGAAACCATTTTTGCCGCAAAAGAGGGGACTCCAGAAAGCGACGAGGCGGATGTGCTTTCTTTATTGATTAAAGAATATGAAGACCTCCACTTTGTAATCAAAGTCCCAGATCCGATTTCAGCGATCAGATACAGAATGGAGCAGCAGGGCCTGAGCAATAGCGACCTGGCTCAGGTTCTTGGTTATAAGAGCGGGGTAAATGACATTTTGAAAAAGCACCGCAAGCTTTCACTCAATATGATCCGCAGGCTTAATGAACAGCTTCATATTCCTCTCGAGACTTTGGTAAAAGAATATTGAAAAATATATCATCGCGAAGAGATTTTGGGGGTTAGCTATAGAGTGGCTTTTCTAAGTATTTTTTAACAAACTGCCATCATTGAACCATAAGCGATTAAAAATTGTTCATTTCGATGACCGTTGGCGACTGGTAATTAGAATAGTTTTGCCTGACAAAATCCGGGCTTTCAGGGTAAGGCAATATATCATACCACAAACTTAAATTCATTCTTGAGGTTTGTTAAGGTAAGACTTTTAGCTTTCTGTCGAATTCGGTGCTTTAACAGATACGAATGGGGCACCTGATATTTGTCGGCAAAACTTTTGGGTGGGAAACAGTCGAATTAATTACATTCCTAATAATGGTTCAATCTTCGTCTGCATTTTTTCAAAAGCCTTTACTTCATCACCGACTTCAGGACCGTCAGCAGACAATTCGCTTCCCGCCTTTTTAGATTTAAAAATTGGCCACAAAAATTGTGCATACCATTCTTCTTTTTTATAAAATTTAATACCGTAGGAGGAAGGGTATTTTCGGGTGATGATCCCCGTATTGAATATAATATCCCAAAGGAAAAACATATTGCCAAAATTACCTTTATAATATCCGATACCATCGTCAAATGTATCGGCATGGTGAGCATGATGTGTCGCAGGGGTGGAAATGAATCTTTCCAAAACCCATGCAAAGGGGTTTAAAATTCTATACTTATAAAATGGTTTATCCCATGCGATACTCGAATGTGCCGACAAGGTAATAAATGTTTTTAGTACGGTCACAAAGAGTGCAGCGTAGCCGAGGCCCAGATATATTAATGTTGCGGTCAGGTATATCTGTGAGAAGAAAACGGTGTAAATAAAATTCTGCCTGCTTGCCATTGCCATGCCCATATAAGAAGCAGAATGATGTGTGCGATGAAAACGCCAGAGGAATGGGACCTGGTGATGTAAACGGTGATACCAGTACTGTGTGAGATCATCTGCTACGGCAATGATGAAAACACCACCCCAGAAAGGAACCCAGGAAAAAGAATTCGAAAGACCGGGTAGGAGGAACGGCAACAATTTTAAACTGAAATAGCCTGTTATAGGGACCAGAAGCACTTTTGGTGCAACAAAGCAAACGATATCGATAACGCGTTCTGTTTTTGTCCATTTGTTTTCATAGAGCCCGAGTCCAAATTCAAACAGGCCTACGACCAAGGCAATAACGATAAACCCCCATGAACGCAGGTTTTTAAATGCGGGCTCAAGGAAATGGAACAGCGCAGGTGCAGCGGCCTGCTGATGCAAATGGCTATTCCAAGGAGTTTCTCCTTTTGCAGTAAAATAAAAATAGATAGCAACTACCGGCAATGCATAAATAAAAAGGCTGATAAGAATATCCCTTCCGGTATGCCTGGTCACAGTATTGTCGATTTTCATATCAATGTGTTTTTTGATGAATTAATATTTTGATGAGTAATAGGCCACCGCTGATGATGAGCAATGGCACTATATAAATAATAATTCCTACAAGTATTTTTTTTGTAAGAATTTGGATATCATTTAGGTTCATTTCATTAAGTTTAAACGATCAATAAGTGGCAGGGCCGGTACTGTTGTAGATCGGTCCTTCAAAAGCACTGGATGCACCGAAACCAGCATCCAATAAGATCCAAATGATATTGGGCGCATGCAGGCGCTTTAAGAGGTGCAGGCCAGCATTCTTTCGAATCGGCAAGCGTTTTTCCTATTACACCCTGATAAGGCTGATCCGTACTTTGTGAATAAAGATCCTTTCCGGATAAAATAGTTCCAAGAAAAATAGACAAAGCAATCAGTTTGTTTTTGCGCATGATTATTTTAATTTTCACGGTTAATCATTGGAGACATGATAGTTAGTTGAAATTGATTTCGACGAATTTCCGGAATTGGCAGAATGGATATTTGAGAGGAATTCTTTTTCAGATGCAATTTGTTTCTTATCCAGATTCAGAAATCCGTAGGCATGATTGTATCGTTGACCATATTTCAGAACCCATTGCAAAAAATCAATCACTTCTTTGCGTGAATTTTTTTGAACGATTACATTCACATTTTCAAGAAATAGTTTTGGGTTATTCGTCTTTTCCGCATATTGCAGCACTAGATCCAAAGTCGAATAGATTTTTTCATCTTCATCAATTTTTCCGTTTTCATTAAAATCAATTGGAATGATTGCAATGCCGTCAACTACTTTTCTTGTTTGAATATCATATATGAATCCAAGATTGTTGTATGAAATTGCCTTTACATCTTTTTTCACAGCTTCCAGTAAATCCTGGTCATCACCTTCGATTCCCACTCCCTTGATATCAACCTGCTGCTGACCAAAATGATTTGCCAAGGCAATGGAGGCACAAGCAGGTTTTTCCCTTTTGTAAACCACAAAATGATATTCGGGAGGAAGTATATAATCATCTGAATTACCCTGGAAATAAACCTTTTTCAGCTCATCTTCAGTAAATCCATCCGATTGTAATGTGCTGACATTATCTCTCTGGCTGTTAATTATAGGAAGTTGCAGATACCTCGTGATTGCAATGGCAGCCTGGCCTTCTTTCACATCAGTTGAACCCAGGTGGTGTGATACGATCAGAATATCCGCACTGGCCGATGGAATTCCGCTCTTTACTAGAATTTTAATTTGAGGATGGAGTTTGGTATACTCCTCGCTCCATCTTTGAAAAATTGGAAACGTTAACCTCGTTCCGGTAATTTTGATAACCTGATTGCCTGAATCCTTCTGGGACAAAGCCTGCTGCGGTACGGACAATTGAATCATCAGGAAAAGAGGAAGCAGCTGAAACGGCAGATAGTATGTTTTGCTCTTTTTCATAACCTAATTTTATTTAAATACTATTATTTTATGAAAGCCTGTGTATCGCTGCCATTGGGATGATGTATTCTTTTGTTATATACATCGTACCAGTCAATGAGAGGATAGAGATGGTTCTTATTGGCCTGTTCTTCGAATATTTTTTTAAGTTCGGCGAGTTTTTCGGGATGTTTTTTTGAGAGATCGTTTATCTCATTAAAATCTTCGTCGAGGTTATACAGTTCCCAGACATCCTCATCAAAGCTTTTGTCGGCGATTTTCTCTCCGGGTTTAAAAATAAAATCGACATTGTCCGGACGATGTGCCGCTTCAGCTTTCCATCCATTGTAATAAATCGATCGAGATCCGAAAATATAGTAGTGCTGAACGATATGCCGCGACGGCGCTTTGACATTTTCAAAGGAATATACAAGCGAAGTGCCTTGTATACTGTCCTGTTTAATTCCACGGACATATTCTGGTTTTTTGATTCCGATGAATTCAAGAGTAGTAGGTAAAAGGTCAATAACATGTCCATATTGGGTACGGATGCCCCTTTCTTTGATTCCTTTCGGGAAGAAAACGATCAGCGGATTATGCGTTCCTCCTTCAGCATTGGCATCCTGTTTCCATTCTTTGAAAGGTGTGTTCGCGGCCTGTGCCCATCCCAACGGGTAGTTCGAGGTTGCTTCCGCAGTTCCGATGGAATCGATATCCTCTAAGTTTGCTTTTAAATATTCTGCCTCAGTCTTTTCTCTTGCAGAATTTGTTCCGGGTTCAATCACGCCTTCTGAAGTTCCTTCTTTGCTGGCTCCATTGTCTCCGATAATCACAAATACGATCGTGTTGTTGAGCAAATTGTTTTCCTTCAGGTAATTAATCAGGCGGCCGATTTGAAAATCTGTATAAGTGAGGTAGCCGGCATAGACTTCCATGAATCGCGAAAATAATTTTTTCTGATCCGCGCTCAGTGAGTTCCAGGCCTGCACTCTTGGATTGCGGGCTGGCAGTTGCGCATTCGCCGGAACGATGCCCAGCTTTTTTTGATTCGCTAGTACTTTTTCTCTGAACAGATCCCAACCCTCATCAAATTTTCCTTTATACTGATCGCTCCAATATTTATCAACCTGGTGCGGAGCATGCGTTGCCCCTGGCGAATAATATAAAAAGAAAGGTTTGCCAGGTGCCGCTTTTTGCTGTCGGGCAATATAACTGATAGCCCTATCCGTAATTTGCTCATTTAGATGCCGACCGTCGGGAGTTACATGTGCATTGTCTTCTACTAAATCCGGTTTATACTGATCAGTCTGTGAACCCAAAAATCCGAAGAAGCGTTCGAAACCTTTTCCGCTCGGCCAACGGTCGAATGGTCCGGCATCAGTTGCATCCTCATCTGGTGTTAAACCATATTTTCCTACTGCGAATGTGTTATATCCGTTATCACGTAGTATTTCAGCAATTGTTCCTGCCGAGGAGGGAATTCTTCCATCGTAACCGGGAAAACCTGCTGACAGAGATATATGCGAGAAGCCTCCTTCATGCACAAAATGACTGTTGCGTCCGGTGAGCAATGCTGAGCGCGTAGGAGCACAAATGGCACACGTGTGAAAGTTAGTATAGCGGAGACCGTTATTGGCAAGACTATCCAGCGTGGGAGTGTGGATGATGCCGCCGAATGAGCTGGAGGCGCCAAATCCGACATCATCCAATATGATCCAGAGAACATTGGGTGCTCCTGCAGGTGCTGTGGAAGGTTGAGCCCACCATTCCTTTGAATCAGCCAGTGTTTTTCCCACGACTCCCTGGTAAGGTTGGTCGTTATTTTGCGCGTTTACATTACTTTTTGTGAATACAATGGCCGCTGTAATAGCGACGATCCAACTGAATTGTTTTTTGTTTTTCAGTTTTGAAAGAATTCTCATTTTAATTTTTTTTTGCTATGATTGAATTACCAACCGGGGTTTTGATAAAAATTCGGGTTTCGACCTCCATATAAATCAATTTCAGTTTGGGGAATTGGGAATAAGGTGTCTTTCAGTGATGCTGCTGCCTTTGGATTGCCAAGCATGCTTTTAACTGATTGTATGTAATATTGACCGGGTCCCAAATCTGTTCTTCTTACGAGATCAAACCACCGCTGGCTTTCCTGGATAAATTCTTTTCTTCGCTCAGTAAAAACAGCATCTCTGAATGCAGACTGGCTGAGACCGGCCGGCAGATCGTAAGTATGATCGGAATAATTTCCGGCGCTGGTATAAGACTTGTACGCGCGCCCCCTTACAATATTGATAGCTGTATATGCATCAGGAGTAGGGCCGTACAATTCATTTAATGCTTCTGCATACAGCAACAATACCTCTGAATAACGAATCACAGGAAAATTCACTTTGCTGTTTGCACCCTGGTTTCCCTGCAAGGCGGTAACGAAGCCGGTGCTTTGGTCAACGAATTTGAGGAAATTAAAAAATGGCCATTTCACCCACTTGCCGGTTGTAATATTAAAAAGTGAATCATAAAAAGTAGTCTTTCTTCTTTGATCAGCTATATCAAACAAGTACACAATAGTACTGTCTGCCGGAATATCAGCAGTGTAAGCGGAGTTGCTCCAGGTGAATGAACTCAATGTATTAGTACTTGTAAAGCCGCCAACGGTTCCATTGAATTGTGCGGAGAAGATATGCTCTTTTCCATTTTTTGTTCCGGGTTGAAAAGCGTCTGAGAAATTGGCAAAAAGATCATATCCATAATTGCCGGTTGTTGCGTCCACAAGATTTGCGGTTCCTGCCGTGATGACTTTTTTCAGTTCGTCAACTGCACTGCTCCATTGCTGACGGGTGACATATACTTTTGCGAGCAAAGCATGTGCGGCTCCTCCTGTCACTCGGCCAGTATTCGTTCCTGTATGACTCGCCGCCAATGAAGTTGCCGAATCAAGATCCTCGATAATTTGTGCATATACCTGGTCCTTTGGTGTACGATCCACCAATTGCCCTGCATTTTTTACGGTAGCCTGGTCGTGCAATACAAGAGGAACGTCTCCAAATAAACGCACCAGGTTAAAATACAGGAGAGCGCGGATAAAACGTGCCTCACGGACAAGGTTAATTGCTGAATGCGAGGGGTCGACAAATTTTGACGCCTCGATAGTTGGGATTTTATCGATGGCGATATTTGCCCTGTTGATCCCCCAGTATAACTGCGCATATATTTTATGTACCCGGTCATTGGTACTCACATAAGTCGCCGTTCCAAGCGCACGCACATCGGGATTGGTATTAGAAGGACTGTATACCTGGTTATCGCTGGGATTGTCAACGATCAGGTTTAAATTTCTTCCGTAAATCGGGAAATCATTATTGATGTCTGTAGTGAGAGTACTGTATACCGCTGTTACAGCAGCGACTGCATCACTCTGCGTTTGATAAAAATTGTCCGGCGTCAGGCTTCCCTGCGGACTTTCATTGAGTTTTTTGCACGCGATCGTCAAATTGACCAATGCAATGATGATAATTAAAATATTCTTTTTCATTGTGGATTTTTTAAATTAGAATGTTACGTTTAGCCCTACCAGGTAGGTCCTGGTATTGGGATACACCCCATAGTCAATACCTGGCTGCAGATTGTTCTGATCATAAAAGTTGGTTTCAGGATCCAATCCGTGATAATTCGTAATAGTAAAAAGGTTTTGTGCAGAAACATAGATCCGGAGTTGCTTTGCTAGGATTTTTGAAGTGACGCTCTTTGGGAAATTATAACCCAGCGTAATATTTTTCAGCCGGATATAAGATCCATCTTCGATGTAAATGTCTGCTACCTGCACAACAGGTGCGTTTACCACTTTCGGAGTCTTACCATGCGGGTTGCTGACTGAATCCCATCTGTCGAGCAAGGTGGTTGACACATTGGAAGTGGTGGTCGTTTTTTCCAATTGCTGTTGGAGCAGGTTGAAGATTTTGTTGCCAAAAGAACCCTGGAAGAAAAAGGTGAAATCGAAATTTTTATAAGTAATCGTGTTGGTGAAGCTTACGGTAAATTTCGGTTGTGCATTACCGAGATTATGCTTGTCGGCAGTAGTGACAACGCCATCGCCATTGATATCAACATATTTCCTGTCTCCCGTGACCTGTGAAACTCCTGCAAGTTTTGGAACAGGTTTCGATCCGTGAACATCTGAAGTAGTCAGCAAGCCATCTGTTGAGTATCCCCAGAAGGTACCGACCGGTAATCCTACTTTTACGATTACCGGAGACACCTGTCCGGTTGGTGCGATCGGGAAGAATGCCTGACTTGGACCAAGGCTCAATACCTTGTTGATATTGGTTGCGTAAATGAGTGTTGACTTCCATGTAAAATCCTTATTGCTGATATTCTCGGTATTCAAAGTGAATTCGAGTCCTTTGTTTTCCAGGCTGCCGATATTTTCTGACACGGATGCATAACCGGTTGATAATGGGACCAGCCCCGAGCCGCTTATAAATAAATTCGTTGTTTTTTTATAATAAGCATCTGCTGTAAGAGTTATCCGATTGTTCAGCAAACCCAGGTCAACTCCTGCGTTGTATTGCGTTGTCGTTTCCCATGTAAGGTCGGGATTGGATAATTGTGAGGGAGCTAGTCCGTTTGTGCCGGAAAGTGGGCTTCCGAAATAATATCCGTACGAAGTGATAGTTGCAAGCGAACTGTAAGCAGGGAAATTGGCATTTCCGACACTGCCTGCAGTCAACCTTAACTTCAGACTGCTGACGGTTTTGCTAAACCGGTTGAAGAAATTTTCTTCAGATGCATTCCATGAAAGGCCAATGGAAGGAAAGAATCCCCATTTTTTGTTGACGCCTGCTGGAGAGGCTCCATCCGCCCTTCCTGTAATGGTCAGATTATATTTATGTTGGTATGAATAAGAAATTCTTCCCAGCCAGGAATTTCTTACCTGTTGCGCTTCTCCTGAACCTGTTACTTTATTAGCCGTCGCACTGTATAGATTATTGTATGTGGTAGCGTCTGAAGGGAAAGTTTGCCCTGCTGAAAAACCAGTTTCAGATTTTTGGTATTGGGTAGTATATCCGGCGAGCACACTTAAGAAATGCCTGTTTCTGAACGCATGATCATAGGTGATCGTATTTTCATTCAGCCAGCTGAGATAATTGATAGTTCCTACAGATCCGGAACCGGTAATGGTTCCGCCATTATTACCCAGATTTGTGTAAGATGGCGCATAATAATTCAATTTCGTATTGAGCAGGTCAGCTCCAAATGTTGATTTGATGACCAGGCCGTTTATTATTCTGTATTCGCCGGAAATATTTCCCAGTATCCTTGATAATTTCGTCTGGTTGATCGTGGATTCAATTCCCTGTATCGCATTGTCGGAAAATTGTTGTCCACTGATGGTATTTAATATCGGATTGATAGCGGGCTGGGCCGTTGTATTATATGAGCCATCAGGGTTTTTTACTGTTTGCAGGGGATTATTCAGATACAATGAAGAGAATGCATTTCCAAAACCAATATTGTTATAAGCAGTCCCGGTTAATTTATCTTCGTTCGAATTGCTTCCGAATATACTGGTAGCGATCTTAAAATCTTTTGAATAATTTTTTTCGTAATTGATCCTTGCTGAATATCTGGTAAAATCTGTACCGAGTACGATACCTTTCTGATCAAAATAATTTCCGGAAACTGAATACCTGGATTTTTCATCACCCCCATAAATGGTGAGCTGGTGATTTTGAATATATCCGGCTCTTAATGCTGCACCTGGCCAATCCGCACTGACACCTGCATCTCCCAGGGAATCGATATATTTTTTATTAGCGGCTAACCCTGCCTGTATGTTCGGCGTCGCATTGTACAAATCGTCAAATAATTTTGACCACTGCGGTCCGTTGAGCACGCTGATTTTTTTTGCCGCTTCCTGGGTGCCAAAAGATCCGGCATAAGAAATATTATTGCTGCTTCTTGTGCCTCTTTTAGTAGTGATGATTACTACACCATTCGCTCCCCTTGATCCATAAATCGCGGTAGCCGAAGCATCTTTCAGAATATCTATTGATTCGATATCTGATGGATTGATAGTAGACAATCCATTTGATGAAACACCTGTAACCGAAGGAACAGTTCCTGAAGGTGGTGCAAGATTGGTTAGACTATTATCATTATAATAAATAAAACCATCGATGACATATAAGGGATCATTTCCAAAACTCAGTGAATTGCCTCCCCTGATCCGGATGGTGGCGGTTGATCCGGGTTGTCCGGAGCTCTGAGTGACTACAACGCCTGCTACAGATCCTTCCAAAAGGTTGTCGAAAGAAGCAGCTGGCCTTGCAAGCAATTCTTTTGGAACCGATGCCTCCGAACCTGTGACATCACTTCTGCGTTGCGTTCCATACCCGACAACTACTACCTGCCCGAGTGTGCTATTATTACCTTTTAATAAAATGTCCAGATGACCAAAATTATTTACAGGCACTTCGAGTGACTGATAACCTACATAACTCACTTCATAGATCAGTGGAATTTTTTGTGCTGTGATGAATTTGAATTCGCCGTTGTTATCAGTCAGCACTTCATGAGTGGTGTTCTTAATGTGAACCACTGCGCCCGCAAGAGGTTCTTTTGTTTTTTCGTCAATCACTTTTCCATAAAGCGATACATTAGTGCTTTGATTGGTTTGTGCATTCAAAATTGCCGAAGTGGAGCAAAGCAAAAAAACCAACAATAAAGTGAAAAGAAAAATATTCTGGGACGATGCTGTAGGTTTTGCGCGAGCTTTTATTACAGCCGGATTGTTAATGGTATAAAAGCTATACCTTTGATTTCGATTCATATTAATGATTTATCGTTAATGTTATCAGGATGAAAGCCAGTCGTGATTCGCAGTTACGGGCTGGCTCCATCTTATTTTCCCGGTGAGAAGAAATTCTCTACCGGGTTTTTTTTGTCTTAGCGTTTTTTAAGGATAGAATGGAATAGAATAGTATAACTGTTTATTATGAATAATTGCAATTATGTTTCGAAAAAGCATGCAGGCAATCATTCTTAAATAAAAAAAGTTGATAACTTAATTGTGTGGGGCTCTATGAACTAGCAACAACGCTCCTTTAAAGGTATACTGCAGTAGAGGCCTGTTGATGGAATTGACCTTGAGAAAGATTTAAAACTAAGGGACTGAGATCTCATGGCAGTCTGAACAAAAAATGGTTATTAAATAGATTTTACAATTTCAATAGCAAATATAAGTTAAATATTATTAGTCTACCAAATTAGTAGGGAAATATTTTTTTATGAACTAGCTTGGCTATCAGGGAAGGTGAGAAAAGAGGTGTTTCAATCCTTGACAAATCTTTCCTCACTATTGGCAGAGAATAATATGGCTAATAGTAGTCTACTAATTGGATAGAGTATTAAGAAGGTATTATTTTCGTACTCCAATGCATCTTTTACAGTTCACAATATTTCATTATTCATTCCGATGTTGCGTCACTGGTAACTCCTTTTGATGCTGAAAGGGAAATAGGATTCTATTATCTTTTTCTTGTACACTTAATCTATTGTTGCGATAGCAGGGTGAATATTTCTGATGTTTTCAGAAAATCCCCGGTATATCAAATAATCAAAAATTGTAAAAATAATGAGCCATCATCCATCCATACATTATTCTAATGCGGAAGCTCCGTTAGAAAAAAGCCGCTTGTTTTTTAAGCCTGTTGAAAGTTTTGCAGATTCATTCGGCCTGAAGCCTTTCAGGATTATTGTTTCACGCAATCACGGTTCGCATTTGTTTCATACAATCGACGATGATAAGAAGCGGGCCGAAAAGTGGATATTGATTTTTGCTGTCCGGAATCAGATCACCAGATCTGATATTGATCTTTTCGTGAATAATGTCAGTGAAAGCAAAAAATATCTTGCGGCGTCACTGAATAAGTACAGGAAAGGCTGTGAGGGTTCGATCAACAAAAAGGGTGATTCGGGAGAGAACTGGGCTGAACGCCAGGTGCGTTCGGGATTAGCCATTTTATTGGCATCAGCACTGCAGGTTAATGTTCATACGCGTGTGCTGGAAATAACCGATCATGCAGGGTTTGATGATGTATTTGGCGACCTGAGTAAGGCTTATACAGCAAAGATTTTTGGTTGAGGTTGAGTGGAAACTAAAAAAGCCCGCGTTTGTAAAAAACACTAATAATACAAATACGGCACTTGCTAAGTAACACATTGAAAAATCATTTGAAAACATTTGTCATGACAAAGATCAGCATCCCTATTTATGAACCGGAGGATAAACTTCTGCAAGAGCACATCAATTTCTTCGCATCGCGCTTGGAGTTCGTATGCAGGCAAGAGTGAATATCCTGATTCTTCACAAAAATAGTAGACAAGTATTCTGTAGATTTGTTTTGACCCTTAAATCTGAAAACCTGATCTATACGGGTAGTGCCGCTGTAGGAAATAATTATTTTCTTGCCCGGTTGTCTCTGCTGCTGCTCAATCGCTGCACGACAGCAACCAATGCATCAATATCAGCGCAGGTATTATATAATGCTAATGATGGCCGCACGGTTGCTTCCACACCAAATCTCCGAAGAATGGGTTGCGCACAATGATGCCCAGAACGTACAGCGACACCGTATTGATTGAGCGCAGCGCCTACTTCCTCCGTTTTATAACCGTCAAGTATAAATGAAATTACTCCTGCCTTTTCTTTCGCAGTACCGATCAGCCGCAAGCCGGGAACGTCCTTCAGGAGTCTGGTTGCATATAATAATAAGTAATGTTCATATTGACTGATGAGGTCAATGCCAATCCGATTTACATAATCGATGGCCGCGCCAAGACCAACCGCGTCCGCAATATTTCCCGTGCCCGCTTCGAAACGTCCTGGTGTATTTTGATAGGTAGTTTTTTCGAATGTTACATCTAAAATCATATTGCCGCCACCTTGCCAGGGCTGTGTTTCATTAAGTAATTCTTCTTTACCATATAACACCCCAATGCCGGTCGGTCCGAACACTTTGTGCCCAGAAAAAACATACCAGTCGCAATCCAGGTAATTTACATCCGCGCGCATATGCGAAACAGTTTGTGCACCATCTACTAAAACCTTGGCACCAGCCTGGTGCGCCATCTCAACGATTTTTTTTACCGGCGTAACCGTGCCAAGCGCATTGGATACCTGGGTAATTGAAACCAATTTTGTTTTGGGCCCCAGCAACTTGGCATATTCATCCAATAAAATTTGTCCATCGTCATCCACCGGAATCACTTTTAGTTTTGTTCCTTTTTTAGCGGTCAATTGTTGCCATGGAACAATGTTCGCGTGGTGTTCTAGATGGCTGATGATGATTTCATCGCCTTCATTGAGATTTTGTTC
This sequence comes from Bacteroidota bacterium, assembly GCA_003175695.1. GTDB lineage: Bacteria > Bacteroidota > Bacteroidia > Chitinophagales > Chitinophagaceae > Puia. The sequence continues at coordinate 21,756 of PSRA01000005.1, forward strand.
ACCCCAGCTTTTTGCAACAAGATTGATCGCTTCCGTGGCGCCACGAACAAAAATGATCTCATTGGGAGATGATGCTTTCAGGAATTGCTGCACTTTTTTTCTTGCCAGTTCATACGCATCTGTTGCACGTGCAGCAAGTTCATGTGCGGCGCGATGAATGTTGGAGTTCTCATGCTCGTAATAATAACTCAACCTGTCGATAACCTGTTTAGGTTTTTGCGTTGTCGCAGCATTATCGAGCCATATAATGCGCCTGCCATTTACATATTCATTCAAAATCGGAAAATCACGCCTGATAAGGTTTACATCAAATGGTATTTTCGGAAGTGCTGGTAGTTGCGAATCCTTTGAATATCCCTGATGCGAAACTTTGTGAGTATCTTTTGAAAAAGGAAAATAATTTTTTCCTGATAAGAAATAAAATGATAATTCATTGAATGCGGTATTTGATCCGGCCAATTGCGTTGAAGGAGATGTTTGGATCTGAGCATTCAACACATCATTCAATTCTTTTTCGAAAGGAAGTTCAGGTATGTATGGAACATACGATATGCTATTTGGAGAATTTGAAAAACCTTCGAAACGATGATGCCCTGAAACCGGCTGCTGCTGAGGGTTTCCAGCTTGTTCAATATATGAGCTGTAGCCTTGCTGAACTTCGGAATGTTTGATGAATGATGGGGATATGCCACTTCCTGCAACTGATTTCGGAATTTTTCCATCACTTAAAAAATGCGGATCGGGTAAATTTGTTTGAGGATCTTTGATATTAAATGTGTGCGGATATTTTTCTGCAGATGGTGAGATCCCGCTGCCTGCAACCGATGAAGGTATTTTGCCATCTGAAAAATGAGGATCGGGCAAACTGGTTTGCGGGTCAGCAATATTGAATGTTTTCTCATGGTGTAATGCCGAAGGGCTAATGCCGCTTCCTGCAACAGAGTGTGGTAAATTTCTTGATCCGGGAAAATCTTTTACGTCTGCTGCTGCGTTAGTTTTTTCTTTTATAGATGAACGTTGTTCAAACGGGGATATAAATAAATTCCCATCATTAAAGGGTGGGACGCCGCTTGCATATGGTTGCCCCGGTAATGAAAGAAAATATTCATTGGCTAATTTTTGCAACTTCTCTTCATCAGGCAATCCCTCAAAATTAAATAAGTTTGAATCCATGCTTGTTTGAATTGTAAATGCTCAAAAAAGTTTCAACAATTATTCTTCGTGCGAGAAATAATTTACACTATGATTATTTAAAATTGTATTCATGATATTTTCCGGTTTCTACTTCATCCAGTACAGCAATAGCATCATCTACTAATACTGCTAATGAGCAGTACAACGAAACAAGATATGACGCGATTGCCTGGTGGTTGATACCCATGAAACGGACAGACAAACCGGGGGATTGTTCGCCGGGCAAACCGGGTTGATACAATCCAACAACTCCCTGCCTGATTTCGCCGGTGCGCAGTAGAATTATTTTTGATTTTCCATTTTCAACAAATACTTTATCCGATGGGATCAGCGGAATGCCACGCCATGTCAGGAATTGTGAACCAAAGAGTGATGTAGTTGGTGGCGGCACTCCTCTGCGTGTGCATTCACGGCCAAAAGCTGCTATGGCAAGCGGATGTGTTAGGAAAAAGCCAGGTTCCTTCCATACTTTTGTGATGAGTTCGTCTAAATCATCCGGAGTTGGTGCGCCTGTTCTTGTGGTTATGCGTTGCGATGGCACAATACTGTGCAGCAATCCATATTCCTTGTTGTTGATGAGCTCGCTTTCCTGGCGTTCTTTAATCGTTTCAATGATCAGACGTAATTGTTCACTGATCTGGTTATACGGCTTGCTGTATAGGTCAGAAACACGGGTATGTACATCCAACACCGTATTCACTGCACTAAGATTGTATTCACGCGGGTTCTCAATATAATCGACATACGTTTCAGGAAGCACACGCTCGTCGCGTGCAGAGCAATCTACTTCAACGCTGTTTGCATCTTTTACTTTATTCAGCCTGTAAACACCAGATTCAACAGGTATCCAGCTTAGCAAATGTGTAAGCCATCTCGGTGTGATGGTGATCATTTGCGGGACAGTTCGAGTAGCAATGGCAAGCTGCCGGGCGGCTACATCACCGAGTGCGGTTTGTTTTTTGATTTCTTCGGCCATTTCATTTAGGTTTTACATAAATAAATGTAGAAAGTTAATCTTGATAAAAAAATAAAAGTTGCTCATGGTTCATCTTGCCTTTGATCTAAGATGATGCGGCCACCCCGCTAAGCCCAATATTAATTTTGTTTTGATTTGTTATGAATGCCATTTGAAGTGCGGTAAGAGATAATGCATGAAAAAAGAAGGATGGGGAAGCAAAATGTTTTATTCATCAATATTGGATAATTATATATTAGAATACTTCAAATGTTGTAGGCCCGAATCCCTTAGATCGCCTTCAAATTCTGCGAAGACGCAGGAATATACAAACATCTCATTACCCAATAAAAAATGATAAATTACCAAATTAGTAGGGAATTATGTTTTTCACGTATTAACCTTTCTAAGATGGGAGATGAGAAAAAGAGGGGTTTCAATCCTTATCAAATCATCCCTCTTTATTGGACAGAGAATAATTTTTCCCAATATTAGTCTACTAATTTGGTAGAGTAATAAGAATTCTTTATTTTCGTGCTCCAATGCATCTTTTGCAGTTTACAATACTTTATTATTCATTCCGATGTTGTTGCATCACTGGTAACTCCTTTTGAAGAAAGGAAAATAGGTTCCATAATCTTTTCTTGTACACTTAATCTATTGTTGCGATAGCAGGGTAAATATTTCTGATGTTTTCAGGAAATGCCCGGGTATATTAAATAATCAAAAATTGTAAAAATAATGAGCCATCATCAATCCATACATTATTTTAATGCGGAAGCTCCGTCAGAAAAAATCCGCTTGTTTTTGAAGCCTGTTGAAAGTTTTGCAGATTCATTCGGCCTGAAGCCTTTCAGGATTATTGTTTCACGCAATCACGGTTCCCATTTGTTTCATACAATCGACGATGATAAGGAACCAGCTGAAAACTGGACTTTGATTATTGCAGTCCGGAATCAGATCACCAGATCTGATATTGATCTTTTCGTGAATAATGTCAGTGAAAGCAAAAAATATTTTGCAGTGTCATTGAACAAATACAGGAAAGGCTTTGAAGAGTCTATCAACAAAAAAGGTGATTTGGGAGAGAACTGGGCTGAACGCCAGGCACGCTCGGGATTAGCCATTTTATTGGCATCAGCGCTGCAGGTTAATGTTCATACGCGCGTGCTTGAAATAACCGATCATGCAGGGTTTGATGATGTATTTGGCGACCTAAATAAGGCATATACAGCAAAATTTTCGGTTGAGGTTGAGTGGATACTAAAAAACGGCGCGTTTGTAAAAAACAACAATAACACAAATACGGCACTTGTTAACTAACACATTTAAAAAACATTTGTCATGACAAAGATTAGCATCCCTTTTTATGAACTTGAGGACAAACTTCTGCAAGAGCAAATCAATTTTTTCAATAAACATGGTTTTATACAGTTTAAAAACTTTATTAGCAGGGAAGCCGTAACGATTTTGCTTCTGGAGCTCAACCGGGTGCAGCGTTTTCTTCTTGAGAGCGATATAAAAAAAATAAATGGAATACCATTGAAGTTTGGAAAAGATGCAAATGGCGATCCGCTGATACAACGCATAGCCTTTACATCCTACTATAGTAATACCCTGACTGAATTATTGAAGGACGAACGCCTCAAGCTTCTTCTGCAATTACTGGGAAAATATGAGGGCAGGATTGGCGAACATGAAAAAGACGGCTTGGTATTTAATCATTATGTGAATGTAGAGGAAAGTAATTTCAAACAATTGGGATGGCATACAGATAGCCCGCGTGATCTGTTTCTTGGCAATCGTATCTTACCCATGCTTAATGTAGGTTTGCATTTGGATGATTGTGCATTTGATAACGGCGGTCTTCGCGTATTGCCTGGCACACATAAGCAAAATGTATTCCGTTTATTATTCCGGAAAAAATATTTTATCGATAATGCTGCAGATAAAAAAGAGGTAGGTTTTGATATTGAAGCAGGCGATCTTACTGTGCATGACGGAAGATTGTGGCATCGTGTACAGCAATCGCCGTTAAAAGGTGAAAAAAGTAGGAGGCGTGTAATCTATTTCCCTGTAATTACTGGATCTTATCAACCCAAAAATGCGGAAAGCCCAACTCCCCTGTATCACAAACTCGGGCAGTTTGAGTTTAAGAAGGGGATCAAACCGATTCTTATTTCAATCAAAGAACAGATGAAAAATAATTATTTGAAAAGAGATGTTCAATGAAGTACCAACTTCTCACATATTATATATGATCCGGATATCGTTCCGTACTGATGTATTGGTATGTTATGGCAGTGAGAATACGCTTTCTACGTTGACAGTTAGAGTGAATGGCGGCCGGTAGTTTCCACTATCGGCTTTTATTCATCAAGGCCTTTACTGCTGCATATAAATAATCCTGAAATGTTTCCTGTATCCAAATTCTTGATTTTCTTTTCTAAAATACTCTGACCGACATTAGCGGGGTTATTTCCTCTTCCCAATGGCCATTTGCTGTTCGTAAATGGGATATCAATTCCCCCGATTGCAGCTACAGATAATCCAAAATCAGAGCAGTTGTTTTGATTGAGGTTATACGGCTTTTTCTCGTAGGCTCCTAAGAGCCTCAATATTTTTTCAAACCTTTTGCGGGATATAAATTTCCCTGCAAGTTCATCCCAATCGTGCAGTGCATCATCTTTAAAGACTGAACGGGACCCAGGATGAATCGGCGTTGCAACAAAAGAAGAATTCTTTTCAGGGTAGAAACCAAATGATCTGGAAACAACGGTTTGATCTGAATTATATTTAATAAGGATTACAAACACGTGACCGACATTCCCGATTCCTGTAAACGGTTTTCTTTTTCCCGGCAGTGGCTGCTTCACCGCAATAATCAGGGCGTAATTTTCAGCAGGTTTGTGATCATTGAATGAGTCAAAAATATCTGTTACACTTGTGGGAGGTGAATCAATTACTTTTTTTGAAACGCTTTGAATATCGGCCGTATCGACATTCGGTAGTATTTTCATAAATACTGCATCCGGTGTTTCCCAAGTGTTGGCTACCATTTTGTTTTCACAAGTAT
>PSRA01000122.1 GCA_003175695.1 Bacteroidota bacterium
AACTGGTAGACGCGCAGGACTTAAAATCCTGTGACCAGAAATGGTTGTACGGGTTCAACTCCCGTCCCGGGTACCTCTCTCCCAATGGTGCATTTGACTTAACTAAATTGCGTCAATCAACTAAAGATGCACCTATGCATTTCTGTAAGGTCAAGCGCATATTTCTGTTTGCCATTTTGATTATTGGTTGTACGAAATCTCAAAACAGTGGATACAAGGGGCCTCCCCTCCTGTCTACTGCGCCCTGGCTGCTTCGTTATACAGATACCCTTGCTATATCAGGTTCGGGTTACAAGGTGGTTCGAATTCCTGCGTCCGGTTGCGCCCGGACGGATACGATTAGATTCCTGCCCTTTAATATAGCCACAATCAAAAGCGATAGTAATTATGTTGTAACGGGTTCTTGCGGCCTTCCAGTGCACGGGATTTGGCTTTCTTCTCCAGACAGCTTGAGCTCATTTGGATTGCCTTCCGACACAACGGGATTATTACCCGGGTATGCAAAGATTGAGCTGCTGACTAAAGACTCCATGACTCTTACGCAACGGTCCAGTTTTCGAAATCCCGACAGTCTTTTTGCCAACTTTGTCACGATGAGATATTCTCACTGAACTCAGACTCTTTTCAAGAAGCGAAGCTACTCAGCACGAAGGCTCTTTGTCGGATTTGCTACAGCAACCCGAATTGCCTGCCAGCATACAGTAACCAGTGCAATGAATATCGAAACAATGCCGGCTAGTACGAATATCCACCAGGAAAGCAATGTCTTATAAGCAAATCCCTCCAGCCATCTGCTCATTAAATACCATGCAACAGGCGTGGCAATTAAAAAAGCAATCATGACCAATTTTACAAACTCTTGCGAGAATAGGGACACAATTTCCTTCACCGACGCGCCCAATACTTTTCGAACGCCGATTTCTTTCACGCGCTGCTCTGCTGAGAACATGGCAAGACCCAACAAGCCGAGACAAGAAATGATGATGGCAAGTGTTGTAAACAAATTGGATAATTTGAAAATGACCATTTCAGCACGGTACATTTTTTCATATTCCTCTTCCACAAACTGGTAACCGAAAGCATATTTCGGATTGATATCCTTATAAACCTTTTCCAGGCTTGCGATCGCCTGTTTTGTTTCGCCGGGTTTGGTGCGTACCATTATCACTCCAAAATATTCTCCTTCTTTTACATCAATTACCACAGGTTTAATTCTCTCACGCAACGATTGCGTGTTATAATCTTTCAATACTCCAATAATGTGTCCTCTTTTTCTCCAGGCGGAAATCCATTTTCCGACAGGGTTTTTCATACCCATCTGCCTTACCGCTTCTTCATTCACCATAAAGGCATCAGTTGAATCAGTGGCAATGTCCTTTGAAAAGCTTCTTCCTTCAGCAACCTGCAGCTTCATCAGCTTGATGAAATCAAATCCAACTGATGAAGGCAAAAAACCTACTTTATCATTGAGCGATTTTCCCTCCCAGTTTATGGCATCATCCACCACAAAACTCATGTCATGCGGAGTTTCGGTGCTCCTATCTATCATAGCAATGCCGGGCATTTTTAAAGCTTCATTTTTAAACAACAGGTATTTGTTCTTATTTGCCAGCTCACCTTCAATCCGCACGTACAAAAGATTTTCGCGGTCGTATCCCAAATGGGAATTCTGAATAAAACCTATTTGGCGGGTTATAACGATAGTTGAAATGATTAAAATGATTGAAAGCACAAATTGAAAAACTGTCAGACTTCTTCGAAATAAAACGGAGCCTTTCGTGAATTGAAGTTTTCCTTTCAAAACTTGAACGGGCTTGAGTGATGAAAGATATAACGCGGGATAACTTCCGGAAATCAAACCCGTGACAAATACAACCACCAGCAAAAAAGCCCAGAAAGATAACTGTGTGATAGGCGGAACAATATGTTTTCCGGTAAAGGCATTAAATGCGGGTAATAAAGCGTAGACAAAGCCAATAGAGATTAGCAAAGCCAGAAAGGCAAAAAGCAATGATTCAGCAAAAAATTGCGCGATAAGGTAACCACGATTTGAACCAACTACTTTTCTCAGTCCTACTTCTTTTGCCCGTTTCACTGACCGGGCGGTTGTAAGGTTCATGAAGTTGATGCATGCAATGATGAGCACAAACAAAGCAATCAGGCTAAAAATGCGCACATATTCAATTCTTCCGGCGGTTGGTCTGCCATTTACAAAAATGTTGTGCAGATATTGATCTCCTAATAATTGTAAGCCGATAGTCGTTTTAGAATTGCCTTCTTTATCCAGGATCGGTCGCAGGTAGTCATTTATTTCTACTTCCACTTTGTTGGGATCAGCATGACTACTTAGTTCTGCGTAAGCGTATATATTGGGACTGGAAAATTCAAGTAATTTCTTTTGCGCATCCATGTTGAATAAAAAATCAAAATGCAGCGAGCTTTCTGACGGAAGGTTTTCAAAAACAGCCGTGACAGTAAAGTCAAGTTTATTTTCATATCGGACAGTCTTGCCCATGGCAAGGTGAGGGTTGCCAAAAAAAATCTCTGCCATCTTTCTTGAAATAGCAATACCATTCATTTGGGATAAAGCCCCTGATGCATTGCCTTCGATAAGCGGATAACTGAAAATTTTAAAAAAATCTTTCCCTGCGCGCGATCCTTCCAGCTTAATTATTTTCTCACCGACCTGGAAAGTCTCCGGATGTCCCCAGGGCAACTCATACCCGGTGGCATAAAGAGCAAGGTGCTTTATCTCGGGAACCGCGCCAGGAACATCTTCCAGCACAAAATCCGGCACTACGCCTCCATTTGCCTGTCGTAAAGGAGTAGCATATGAGCCATCTGATTTACCATTAGTTGTGGTTATCGTGTAGGCAACATAAAGATTGTCTTTATTCGCATGAAAATTGTCGATGCCTTTTTCATCAAGAACCCATAAATAAATGAAGATGCAACAGCTTAATCCAAGCGCAAGCCCGGCAACGTTAATGATGGTATGCGTCTTATTCCTGATGATGTTGCGCCAGGCGGTCTTGAAGTAGTTCTTGATCATTGGTCAAGCTGGATTTAAGTGAATAATATATTTGGTTGCGACGCGATTGGCATATCCTGGTATCTTTTTGTGATTCTACGTTTTTTGTTGAATTCCCAGTAGCCGTTTGAGAAGATGTTTTTGCCTTGCTCAAAAAGTGCTCAAAGCGTGTGCCAACGCGGAAATCCTTACTGGGCAATAGTTTTCCAGTGTTTAAGCCAACCGGATGTACCAAAAGTGAACACTTTCTGTGCGATTATAAACTTTGTCTTCGCGCATTTTTTTAACCGCAAGCGAAGCTGGAGGCAACGGTTGAAAGAGGGGAGAGCGATGATTAGTTTTGAAATAAAAAAATCGATAAAAATAAAATCCTGGCTGCTACGGTAGCTTGTTTTGCAAAGGCCGTAATCGGCTGACCAGTGTCTAACGTTTAAGTGTAGTCGAAAATAGTTGTTGCAAAAAGCGACTTTTTCGTGAGTCCGTTAAAAGAATCGCGATACTTACCTATCACCCTGTTGATAAAATATCCAACCAATTTGAAATGGGTTCGCCCGGACGATTTCTCTAATGGCACAATAGTTGTTTTATAATTTATACTTCACCCTGTTGCTGTGGAAATATTTTCACAATTACAAAGCAATATTTTACTATCAAATTTAATTTTTATGAAATCCACAAAATTGAAATTGGGAGCATTGGGAACGGTCCTGACCCTGGGATTATTTGCATTTACCACCGTTTTTTCCGGATCGATCAAGGGAAAAATTACACCCTCCGCTGCAGCTATGGGCGCCATGGCAATTTCTGGCACAGATACAGTTCGAGCGCTTATTGACAATGGCTCGTTTTCTATAAATAATGTAAAAGCCGGCACATATAAACTGGTCATCCAGGCTCTGCCTCCGTACAAAAATTTTGAAAAGGAAGGGGTGATGGTTGCCGATGACATGCCAACTGACGTTGGTGAAATAAACCTGCAGAAATAGTTGGTTTAACCCGCCGCATTAACAAAGCAATTTTTAACAATCAAATTTTATTCTTTATGAAATCAACAAAATTGAAAATAGCAGCAATAGCCATGGTAGTAGCGTTTGGATTATTTGCGTTTAGAACCTTTAGTCCAGGAGCGATCAAAGGAACAGTTACTCCTACTGCTGCGGCTGTAAGCGCCATGGCAATTTCTGGAACGGATACATCAAAAGTCCTTATTGATAACGGCTCTTTTGCGATCAAAGAATTAAAGGCTGGTACTTATAAACTTGTCATCGAAGCCGTTCCGCCATACAAAAATTTTGAAAAAGAAGGAATCGAAGTTGCCGATAGCAAGGCCACCGACGTGGGTGAAATAAGCCTGCAGAAATAAGTCGGTTTCAGGATTCTGGAATCTTATCGTTTGGATTTTCAAGTCGCCCCTCAAAAGGCGACATTTTTTTGTGGATAACTCAAATAAAATAAATATATTAACAAGACGTTGCACTATTAGGATCAGCTCATGTTCAATTTTTGAAATAAATTGCGCAGGCAATGTGAATAATCCGTAAACGCGGCCGTGAAATAATCAATACCAAGCAGCGTTGCACCTATTGACAAGTATAGTGAGTTATGAAAGTTTACAATTTTACATTGGTGGCGCTGCTGGCATCATTAGCAATTGGATTTTACGGATGTGAAGGCAGGCCTGAAAGAAAAAAATTACCTGACTTTTTTAGCCTTGAGGGATGGGAAGACACACCCTTACCAAAGGCTGATAAAGTTCCTTTCTATCTGAGTGACACTACTATCACAGAAGGTGGCAAATTCGCCAGCTTTTTATCCATCACAATGGCCGATCCGATGTATGATTCAGTCGCGGTCCACATGGCCGAGAGTTATCAGCCTTTTGCCTCTATATTAATTGAAAAATGGGCTAAGGAAAAGAAGAAAGGCATTTTAATAGATCTTCGAACCACAACGGGCAGCAACATCCAAAGAGCAGATTTTCTTCTGAAAAAAAGCCTGCCTGATAATCCAAATTTTAAGATCCCAATCATATTTATCTGGGATCCATCATCTTCATACAGATATGATTATTTCGTTAACGCGCTAGCCTCAATGCCTGACATAAAGTGCAGCCTTGTAAGTGAAAGCCGCCAGGTCGAAGGAGTTGGCAGGAACGACTGTTTTAGTCCTGTCCAACCAGACTTTGACCAGGAGTAAAAATCGAGATCGAATATTATGTCACTCTTCAAAAAGCAAATATTTTGAAACCCAATCACATTAAGCCGCATCTATTACTTGTCCCCGTCCTTGTTCTGGCATCTTTTTCTGCGATCTGCCAGGTGATACCAGCGCCATCAGACACTTTGGCCAAAAGAGACAGTGTTCCCAAGATATACTCCAGGTCAAAAATTCAACCTTACAATAAGGTTATTACAAATAACTATATAACCCACCGGGGCCTGTTCACGGTGCATCAGTTGCAGGATACTATATTTTTTGAGATCCCTGAGTCAATATTACACCGTGATATTATGGTAATTAACCGGCTAATAAAAGGGCCCGGCGGTACGGGTGTTTTCTCGGGAGAAGAACTGGATGAACATACCATTCAGTTTGAAAAAGGCCCGGATTCTACTATCAGGATTAGATATGATTTGATAGTGAGCCAGGCTGATAGCGGGAGCGATATCTATAAGGCTGTTCAAAAATCAAACCTGAACCCAATAGTTATTTCATTTCCAATAAAAGCATTCAGCCCGGATTCGGGCTATGTAATAAATGTGTCGAAATTTCTCAAAGACAGAACCTTTGTAAACAGCATTGACCCGGGTAGTTCTATTTCTAAAAGTGTTAACATTAATGGACTCAGGGATTTTTATGTCGAGTCAGTGCACGCCTATCCCATCAACGTGGAAATTTCGATCAGCAAGAATACCGACAGCAAAATACAGGGACTACCTCCAGGTACCCCAGTTACGCTTGAAACCCATACTTCTTTCATTGAGCTTCCGGAAAAACCCATGGAGCAAAGGGCATTCGATCCCAGGGTCGGTTATTTTGCGGACCAGGTCTACGCATTCGACGACCGCCAGCAAAAAACTGAAGACCGTAGATTCATTCTCCGCTGGCGCCTGGAACCAAAGGATGAGGATATTGAAAAATGGAAAAGAGGAGAATTGGTTGAGCCGAAGAATCCTATTATCATATATATTGATCCGGCCACACCAAAACAATGGCGGCCTTATCTGATCAAAGGAATCAACGATTGGCAGAAGGCTTTCGAGCAGGCCGGTTTCAAAAATGCAATAATGGGAAAAGAGTGGCCGGAATATAACCCGCTCATGCAGATGGATGACGCGAGGTATTCTTTTATCAATTATCTGCCTTCGGAAACAGAAAATGCATATGGTCCGAATATCCACGATCCACGCAGCGGCGAAATTATACAGACTCATATAGGCTGGTATCACAACGTGATGCAACTGTTGCATGACTGGTATCTTATCCAGGCAGGTGCTACGGATTCAAGAGCAAGGCATCCGAAATTTGATGAAGAATTAATGGGTCAACTGATCAGGTTTGTAAGTAGTCATGAAGTAGGACACACACTTGGCCTCAGGCATAATTTCGGCAGCAGCAGTCAAACTCCCGTTGACAGTTTAAGAAGCAAAACTTACCTGGAAGCGCATGGGCACACTGCCAGCATCATGGACTATGCAAGGTTTGATTATGTGGCGCAGCCCGAAGATGATATCCCGGAGTATGACCTTTTCCCAAGAATTGGCGAATATGATAAATGGGCAATCGAATGGGGATATAAATCCAGCAACGTTTCGGGATTTGAAGAAGATAAAAAAATCATGCGCCAGCTTATTGTTGACAGTCTCAGCAGCAACCCTCGGTTGTGGTTTGGTAACGGAGAAATTAAAAACAATGTTGATCCTCGCTGTCAGACCGAAGATCTTGGGGATGATGCGATGAAGGCGAGCACATACGGCATAAAGAATTTACAAAAGATATTGCCCAACCTGCCTGAATGGACTAAGGAAGAAGGCGGAATTTATGACGGTCTTGACCAAATGTACCGGGCACTTGAAAACCAATATTTCCGATATATGCAGCATGTCATGATGAATATCGGAGGCGTATACACTACGCGGCAGAGTGAGGGGCAAAAAATCGCTGTCTATGAGGCCGTGCCCGCAGCTAAAGTTCGGGGTGCGCTTGACTTTTTCGACAAGCAGCTCTTCACGACACCTTATTGGATACTGGATAGCAACGTGATCAGCAAAGTTTCGATGCCATCACAACCTAATTTTGTAGAAGACCTTCAGATAAAAGCTTTAAATAAATTACTTGACATCGGTAAGATAAACCAGATTCTCGCGAACAGAAAACAGTTTGGTGATAAAGCATTATCGGTTGATGAATATTTTAAGACCATACATCAAATTATCTGGAAAGAACTGAAAACAGGCAAGACTATTGATCCCTACCGGAGAAACTTGCAGAAATCTTATGTAGGTGCTTTGCAGGAAATTCTCACTTCCAATAAACCTGAAGTTACTGAAACGGATGTGTATTCGATTGCCAGGGCAGACTTCATTCGACTTCAAAACGAAGTGCGCCAAGCCATCCCGAAACTTAAGGATGATATCAATAAATATCATTTGCAGGATATTGATGTTAGAATAAAAAATACCCTGGAAGCAAAACTGTCGATGCAGTAGGTTACTACCCTCTCTTATTACTTTTTAACCACAGAGATAAACGGAGGCACCCCAAGTATTTAGAGTGCCTTCATGTTTATCTGAGGCCCTCCTGTGCACACTACTTTAAAAAAATTTGAAGAGTGGGCTGTTATTTGCACAATAAAATACATAAGAAAGATGTATTCTAATTTTGTCCATATTTGAGTTCCGTTTCATTTTTAAAAAAGAAAGCGTCCGAAATCAATCATCGTATCTGCATATTGTTAATGACTGTTTTGATTTTCAGTAAGGGTGTTGCCCAAACCAGGCTCATCAGGGGAACTGTTATTGATTCTGCTTCGCATGCGGCGCTGGCGAATGTGAACGTTGTTGAATTGAATAAGACCAGGGGAACAATTACCGACGCGAAGGGAAAATTCAATATCAAAATTGATAATAGAACAAAGCAGCTGGTCATCACGGCGACCGGATATAAGCCTTACCATCTTATCCTAACTGATACGTCGGATACTGACCACCTTGTCATGCTTTCCAAGTCATTCACTACCCTTGCCCCGGTGGTAGTGGAAGCCAAAAAAACCCGCTACAGAAATAAGAATAATCCCGCTGTCGAGCTGATCCGGTTGGTAATTGCCAACAAAGCGAAAAATGGCCCCAGGTCGGCCGCCTATTTATCTTATGACCAATATGAGAAAGCCAGGATATTAGTAGACAAACCACCGGACTTCATCATGAATAACTTCGTCATGAAGAAATTTCAATTTGTGACTGAAAATATTGATACTGCGCTGATCCCTGGAAAAGAGCTCGTACCCGTTTATCTTGAAGAAGTATTTTCTCAAAATCATTTTCGCAAACAACCAGAAAAGAAAAAAAAGATTGTAACGGCGAAAAAATCAACTGATTTGGGCGAATATCTTGACATGACCGCAATCAGTCAGATTTTAAAAAGGCTTTATGAAGAGGTCAATATCTATGACAATTCTGTCGATATCTTCACAATGCAGTTTTTAAGCCCGATAGCGGACATTGCTCCCACTTTTTATAAGTATTTTATTGTAGACACTGTCGAAGAGAATGGCATCAAAATCGTGAAACTGGATTTTATGCCTCGGAATCCCGAAGACCTGCTATTTAAAGGGACATTATACATTACATTGGATGGCAGGTATGCCGTGAAGCGGATAAAGCTTGATGTTAGTAAGCATATTAACATCAACTACATCCGTCATTTTGAAGTGGAACAGGAGTTTGAAGAAGGTACCGGGAACCATTATTATCTGGCATCATCCCGCATGGTCGCTTTTTTCAGTCCATTCCCCAATACACCTGCAGTTTATGGAGAACGGATTATTGATACAAAGAATGTGACGGACTCTGTCATTGCGGAAGATGCAATGAAGGGAAAAGAGATAGATACTCTGGCACTTGCTTATGCGCAACCAAATGACTATTGGCAAACAGAGCGTCCGATTGCGCTCAGCCAGGTTGAAGCCAATACTTACATAATTACAGACAGCCTGGTCAGGATGCGGCCATACACCAGGCTAATGGATATTGCCACTTTGCTTACAGCAGGATATAAATCAGTTGGAAAATTTGAGATAGGCCCAGTCGGTAGTTTCTATTCCTTTAACAGCGTTGAAGGGAACAGACTGCAATTCGGTATCAGGTCAAAACCTAAATTAAGCACACGATACTTTCTGAGTTCCTACGTAGCATATGGATTCGGTGATCAGCGCTGGAAATATTTTGTCAGTGGCACCTATTCAATCAACCACAAATCCATTTACACATTTCCTTTTAACTATATACAGGCAAGCTACATGCATGACACCCGGATATTGGGTCAGGAGGATGTTTTTACGCAGGCAAATAGTTTCCTTGGTTCTTTTAACCGTGGTATTAATAATTCATGGTTATATAATAACATTTTCAGGATATCATATGTGCACGAACTTGAAAATCATTTCTCCTATACAATTGGAATGAAGTATTGGTACCAACAGCCGACGGGATCACTCCATTATGTTTTTAAAGGCAACAACAGCGAGGCCGATACACTGGAACAGATAACTACAACAGAATTATCGTTGACGGTGCGATGGGCACCGCATGAGCAGTTTTACCAGGGCAAGGCAACCCGCAGGGATGTTATCAACAAATATCCCATTATCACTTTGCAATATGCTAAAGGAATTCCCGGATTATTCGGTGGCCAGTATAGTTATGACGCTTTTGATTTAGCCGTATTCAAACGGTTTTATCTTGCTCCTCTGGGATTTTCAGATATCGGTCTCAATGCCGGCTATCTGTTCGGTAACCTTCCTTATCCTTTACTGATTATTCATCCAGGAAACCAGAGTTATTTTTACAGTTCTAATTCTTACAACCTGATGAATAATGGAGAGTTCCTGAGTGATCACTACGCATCGATGCGCATCGACCATTATTTTAATGGTTTTTTCTTCAACAAAATTCCTTTAATTAAGAAACTGAGGCTAAGAGAAGTGATAGAAGCCAAAGTTCTCACTGGTGGCTTGCGGGATGAAAATAATCCGGCCGTTAATCCCACTCAAATGCAATTTCCGACTACTAACGGAATGACCTCGTCTTTCCCATTGGGAGGGAGATTCTATTTCGAGGCTGGATTTGGCATTTATAATATCTTCTCCTTTTTGCGTATTGACCTGGTCAAAAGATTTAGTTTTTTGAGCAATCCTAATATTTCAACGCTGGGTGTAAGGTTCAGCACGAATTTGAATTTCTAGCAGCTGGGAAAGTTGTTGTCAGTATATAAATAATCCTCTTCATGGTCTGTATTTGGCGGCAACTTTCTGAATTTTCATCGCATTCCTAAAGGAAAAGGACAGGTCATTCTTACCCTTGCATAGTATTTTTGTTGTAAGCCAGACTAAATTTAGCTATATGAAAAAAACAATAATTGTTTTTGCGTTTGCTCTGATAGCAGCTTGCGCACCTGTCAAACTCCTTCAGCCCACCCAAGCTGATGCTGACCGGGGCAGTCAGAAATTCCCGGGTTTTTCGCTTAGTGAGCTCAATGAAGGCAAAAGTATCTATGAAGCTCATTGCAACAAGTGTCACCGTTTTAAGGTTCCTGAATCCAGGGATGAGATGAAATGGGATATGGTAATTCCAAAAATGGCAAAGAAAGCAAAATTAGATAGCGTTCAGGAAAGCCTTGTTCTAAAATATGTGGTGACCATGAGTACTGCTAAGACAAAATAGAAATACAACTTAACTATTGAGCCCCGCGCTTTATGCGCAATACCTCGCCACGTCGTTTAGGCGTCAAGGTAATTGATTAAATCTTGATACAAATCGTGCATGGTTAATTTGTGATCCTATTGCCGCTCTCAAAATGCAGGTCGGAAAAAGTTCGTTCTTCCATCGGTCGCTCTTGTGTGAAAGGAGCACTCAATGGATTCTGAAGAAATTCTGTAAATATTCTAAAGCCCAAAATAAGATAGGAAAAATTAATTACCTCCAAATTAATTTGCCATTATAATTTGATCATAGAATAGTAATCAAATCTTTAATTCCTTTTTTTTAACATTTTCAGTCTTCTCTTCAAGTCATATTTGTCGGACATCACAACACCCGCTACTACAAGATGCAATCCAGACCAAGGCCAGCTGATTTGACCGTACGGTTATTTTTTTTCCTTCCATTTCTTTTTTTGTTTTTGAATGCCTCCTCTCAAACCGGAACTATCACCGGAAAGATCACCAATGGTCAGAGTAAGGAGAATTTGTCCAATGCTGTAGTCTCTCTCACAAATTCGAAATATAAGAAGTTCACAAATAATTCGGGAGAGTTCACATTAGCAAATGTTCCCGCAAATGAATATGAATTAACCGTTGAATATGTTGGATTTACAACTTATACCCAACGTGTCCACCTGAAGGCAAACGAGACTTTGCGGTTGGATATAGCTGTTATACCAAACGGAAAGAGCCTGGAACAGGTTACGGTATTTGGCAGACTTAGCCAGGAGACTGAAGCCGGGGCAAGACAAAGGGAACAATACGCAAATAATATTGTAAATGTGGTCTCGGCCAGGGCGATGGAAAGGTCTCCGGATATCAATGCTGCCAATGTTTTGCAGAGAATGAGCGGTCTTACCATCCAGCGGAGTGGAGGTGGGGACCAGGCATTTCCCATCGTTCGTGGACTGGATCCCAATTACAGCAACACGTTAGTCAATGGCGTAAAAATTACGAGTCCGGATGATAAATCCAGGTTCGTGCCTTTGAATGTGGTGCCTTCAGATTTGCTGGGAAGTATCGAGGTGCATAAAACCTTGTTGCCTGAAATGGAAGGGGATGCAATTGGCGGATCCGTGAATTTGTTAATGAAAGATGCGCCGGAAAAACAAGTCTTTAAGGTTCTCGCCTCGGTGGGCTACAGCAAGATTTTTATGGATCGGCCTTTCCTGACGTTTTCCAAAAAGGATATTCAACAAAAGAGCCTGATTGAAAAATACGGCTCTTCTTACATCGCGCAACCAAATGACTTCAGCAGAACCAACCTTGACTTTAAAGAAACAACTGCATGGCCAAATGTTGTGGCGGGTATTGTTTTCGGTCAAAGGTTTTTTAGGAACAAGCTGGGATTTATGATCGCCAATAACTTCCAAAACCAATACTACGGGAGCAATTCAATCTTCAACCAGGTTGCTCCTGACGTGCATGCCGGTGGTGCCGCGATCGTATCAGATTATGCAAATAGATACTTCTCTACACAGGAATTAAACAATGGATTGACGCTTCACTTAGATTATCAATTCAATGAAAAAAATAAGATTCTACTTACCAATATATTTTTATACACTTCTCTGTCGCAGGCAAGGAATATCATTGATACTTCCATCCTGGGTGGCAATGGTGGTAGAACAGTTCCAGGTACAGGTCCTGTATCAACAGATTTTACGTCTGTGACCAGTAAGCAAATCATTCAAAATCTGAAACTTGAAGGAAAGCACATTCTTTCCAATCATTTTTTGCTTGATTGGGCTGGAGTATGGTCATATGCAGCCAAAAGAACTCCTGATTTCGCCAATCTCGCTATAAATAGTAAGATCGACACCATGCACACTACTCATGATATTAATGGGCCATATGTTTTTGTTAAGACGCCTAATTATTTCGATCAAATTACCAGGATCTGGCAACATAACGAAGATATGGATCTGGATGGGATCCTTAACCTGGCGTATAGGCAAAAAATTGCATCAAATGGATCATTTGAATTTAAAATTGGAGGTCTGTATCGCCATAAGTCAAGGTCCAACATCCAGGATGAATATGACCTCAAGCCAACAACGAGCAGTAGTGGTATCAAACAACAATTCAACGATATATATTCGGCTCAATGGCTAGTATATAATAGTAGTGGAACTTATGACTATGATAAGAACAAATATAAACTCCATGAAAATGTTGCTGCCGGATATGGACAATTCAGAATTGCTTTTCCGATCATTGAAGTTGCCGGTGGCCTGCGTGTTGAAAATACCCAACAGGGATACCAGTTGTTCACGTTTTATGCGACCGGTATCAATGGAGTGGACAAGAGCTACACCGATTTTCTTCCGAGTATTGACATAAAATTTAAACCGAATAGTCTCACAAATATTCGGGCGTCTTACTATAAGGCCATAGCCAGGCCAAATTTTTATGATTTGGTACCAGCAGAACGTATCAGCACAACTACTGCCAATTCGACCACCGGTAATCCTTATTTGAAACATACGGTTGCAGACAACTTCGATCTGAGGTATGAGTACTTTCCACGGGAAGAAGACCAGGCATTCGCAGGTGTATTTTATAAAAAATTAATGGATCCTATCGAATACGCTTATGTCAATGGAACTAAGATACAACCAGTAAATTATGGCGATGCTACAGATTATGGCCTGGAGCTGGGCTGGACGCATTACTTCGGAAAAATCGGGATAACTGGCAACTATACCTACATATACTCTAAGATCTATTCTATTAAATCTTACTATGACTTGAATACCGGATACATCAATACTGACACATTGCAGAAACGTTCTTTACAAGGTCAGACCAATCACGTCTTGAATGTTTCTTTGCTATACAAAAGTATTCCGAAAAAATTCTTTGCTGAATTAGCCTTCCAGTACCTGGGTAAATCTATCGCTCTTGTCTACCCGATATTTGGTTACGATTATTATCAACAACCTCAATACAATCTGGCTTTTTCAGCAGAAAAGGAATTAAAAAACCATTTCACTTTATTCACCAAGATCAATAATATTCTCAACACGCCGGTAAAGAACGAAATCAATAACCTGCTGGTGGTGAATGATATTACAAAATTCAATTTCAGTATTGGATTCAGATATCAGAGATAAAATCGATAACCTTAAAAAAAATAAAATGAAAGAAAGACTTTCGCATTTGGCAATTGTTGTTACGATTTTTGCATTTGCAGCCTGCTCCAAGAGCAGTACTGAAACAACCAAAGTTATTCAACCCACAGTTCCGGCCTCTAACCCAATCTCGCCCGGTAACATAACGGGTTTTGTAAAAGGAACGTTGACTACCGGTAACACATACACGATAACTGGAGATCTCACCGTTAAATTAGGGGATACGCTTGCTTCTCAACAAGGAGTTACCGTGATCGTTTCGAATGATGCTCAAATCAATATACAAGGAGTGTTATTGCTTGTTGGAACCAAAGATCAGCCCATTTCATTTAATTCTTCTTCCAAACAACCAGGATCCTGGGGAGGTTTTCAGTGCGATAGTGCGCAATCTGTAACAATTAAATGGACCCACGTGGACAATACCGGTGGTCCCGATCCATCCGCAAGCCCGAGAAAGACAGTTTTTGTCAATGCGCCGATCCCGGTCGACATTGAAGATTCCTGGTTCACCAATGGACAGGATGACCTGATTAGGTGTCAAAATGGAGCCACGATCAAAATTTTAAGGAATACAATTTTATGTTCTGGCAGCACGGATGGTGAAGCTATCAACTTAAAGAGTGGCGTAACGGGAACCGTCGCATACAACGTTGTGTATAGCCAGGCCGGAACAGGAGTAAAACTGGAAACCAGCAGCACGAAACCGCTTCCGCAAACTTCAGTTGATGTATATAATAATACTTTGGTCTGTAACGGATGGAGAAGAGGACAGGCGGAACCCGGCAGAGGTGTTTCTATCGGACTGAATGCGAAAGCCAATGTGTATAACAATATTATGATGAATAACTACCAGGGCTTGGAAATATTCCAGGATGCGGATACTTCAGCTGCGGATACTCATTATGGAAATAATTTGTTCTACGCATCTGTCGATACTTACCAGGACACAACACAAGGCGGAAATCTTGCCATTAATATCAGGAATAATTTTTATCCCGGTGATGGCGTAGGAAAACCTCAACCCACTGATCTTATATCAACAAAAGTGGGAGATAAAGACCCTCTTTTTACAGCATTCGACGGGAAAGTGGCGACTCCGAATGGAGCACCTACCAGTAACGATTTTCATTTGCAGCCTGGTTCTCCTGCCTTGGGTAAGGGAAATCCCACTTATAATAATGATATTGGTGCGTATACTTCTTCCGCAGATCCAACAAAGAGCAATCAACATTGATGGAGAGTTTTTGTGTGAGCTGAATAATCTTTTTAACCTTTAATAAACCATTTGTTTAAAATATGGCTAAGCGTCTTTTTGCATCGGTGTCTTTATTTTTTCTTTCGCTTTTGATATCCGGAGTATTTGCACAAACTGGTCCTTACACTTTTGACAAGAAGATTGAATTACCCGGGGATGGTGGATATGATTATCTGGTAATAGACACAGTCAATAGAAGGTTATATGTTTCACACGGAAATAAGGTGGATGTGGTGGATCTTGAAACCGAAAAACCCGTCGGAAATATTGATGGAATGGAAGGAGTTCATGGCATAGCAATAGCCTACGACGTTAACAAAGGCTTTATCAGTGACGGCAAAGTAAATGCCGTCACTGTTTTTGATCTTAAGACATTGAACAAGATTTCTACTATTCCAGTCAGCGGAAAGGACCCCGATGCAATTACCTATGACCAATATTCGGGTCGGGTCTTCACATTTAACGGAGACAGCCATAATTCGTCTGTAATTGACGCAAATAGCCTGAAGGAAATTGGAACCGTAGAATTGCAAGGCGCACCGGAGTTTGCTGTGCCTGATGGACAAGGGAAAATCTATAACAATATCGAAGACAGAAACGAGTTGTGTGTTATCGACACGCGGGCTCTGAAGGTAATCGACCATTTGCCACTAACTCCATGCGGAAAACCGACCGGCCTTTACCTTGATCGCGCGAATGCGAGGCTATTTTCAGCCTGTCGTACAAACCAGGGAATGAGTGTGGTCGATTTTGCTTCGAAAAAAGTAATCACTACCTTGCCTATAGGCGCCGGTGTTGATGCAGTCACATACGATCCGGTGACAAAATTTATTTTTTGCTCTAATGGTGACGGCACGACGACAATTATCAAACAAGAATCAGCTGATCAGTACAACGTAGTTCAAACCCTTACCACCCAATACAGAGCCAAGACCATGGCAATTGACCTGCGCACGCACAAGATTTATCTGAGTGCGCCGGAATTTGAAAAAGGAACCAAAAACCGAATTCCAGGCAGTTTCAGGGTTTTGGTATACAAGCTACAATCCTAATACCGAATCTGAAATATTTTTCTATATGTTCTGGAATATAGTAAACATATGTGCCTTACTGTTAGTATTTTCTGTTGTTTGTGATGCACAGGGCGCGGCAGAGGAGAAACATAAAAAATCCCAAAAAGAATCGGATCAAGATCCTTCTGAGGTGATGCCCGTCCTGATCAGAGGTCCTTATCTTCAAAAAGTAACTCCCAATAGCATAATGATCAGGTGGCGCACGGACGCGCTCAACCGAAGCAAAGTGTGGTTCGGAACAGATAAAGAATCTTTGAATTCAAGTGTTGAAGATTCTTTACTTGTAACAGAACACAAGATTGCCATTCATGGCCTGCAACCCAATACGAAATATTATTATAAGATTGGCGCCATCAAGCAAGTTCTTCAAGGCGATTCAAGCAATTATTTTTTCACATTGCCTCGGGCCGGTAGCAAGGGTACGTTCAGAATAGCAGCTTTTGGTGATTGCGGAAATAATTCAGTAAATCAGAGAAATGTCAGGGATCAATTACTGCGTTACCTGGGCAGGGATCGCCTGAACGCCTGGATATTATTGGGAGATAATACTTATCCAAATGGAACGGATGCAGAATTTCAATCCAATTTTTTTAATGTCTATAAGGATAGCCTGTTGAAGAATGTTCCATTATATCCCAGCCCGGGAAATCATGACTACCACGATGTTGAATTTTCTGCGGCCGTTGCTCAACAAACGCACCAGGTTGCCTACTATCAAAATTTCAGCATGCCGGTAGACGGAGAAGCTGGCGGAGTGGCCTCACGTGAGCCATCTTACTATTCTTTCGACATTGGAAATATTCATTTTCTTTCTTTGGACTCATATGGTATGGAACAAGGAATGCGGCTCTATGATACTTTAGGGCCGCAAGTGCAATGGATTAAAAAGGATCTGGAAAAAACCAGAAATGCTGATTGGGTGATAGCATATTGGCATCATCCTCCTTATACCATGGGATCGCACAATGGCGATAAGGAAGAGGAGCTGATAAAGATCAGGGAAAATTTTATTCCCATCCTGGAGAGATATGGCGTGGATATCGTTCTTTGTGGTCATAGTCACGACTACGAGCGTTCCCGGCTTATGCAAGGTTATTACGGGAATGAGGCATCCTTTGATAGTACAAAATTCCTGGTCAGTAATTCTTCGGGCCGCGGGGATGGGTCTCCCAACAGTCAGCCATATACGAAATCAAAATTGCATGGCAAAGGAACCGTTTATGTAGTTTCCGGATCAGCAGGACAGCTTGGAGGAATGCAACCAGAATTTCCGCACAACGCCATGTATTTTTCTGATGCAGAACATGGGGGTTCGTCTTTGATTGTCGTGAATGGAGACAGGCTTGACTTTAAGTGGATTTGTTCGGACGGGAAAATTCGAGATCAGTTCAGTATGATTAAGAAATAAACTCATTAAATTAAGGCTAATCTGATCCAAAGTAATTGCGTCTTTCAATCATCATCCTGCTTTTTGCAGGCGGCACGATGGCGGCCGCCCGGTGGAGTAACGTTGGTATACCTGAACCTACGAACAGAACGATAGTCTTTCTGAAAACTAAGATCCCCGCATTTTATCAATCTGCCAAGAAGTTACATGAGTCTATCGAAAGATTGAATAATGATTCTGTGTCGATATCTGATTCGAAAAAATTATTGAAATCCTGCCGCCTTCAATACAAAAAATTATCATTCTGGTTGGAATACTTTTTCCCAATCCAGGCACAAGCCTATAATTCACCCGCCAAATTTGAAGTAGAAAATTCTTCCACAGAATATGAACCACCTCATGGGCTTCAGCAGATCGAATCCCTGTTATTCAGTTCGAATCCTGCAAAATCAAAGAATGAAATATTGGAAGAGGCAAAAATCGTTATGGAATCTGCACGGGATATGGAATCACTTCTTTATCACTGGACTCCCTCTTATGACCAGGTCTTCGAAAGTATCAGGCTTGAGCTCATTCGGGTCATGACACTTTACCCTGAAGGATATGATGCACCATTCCTAAAAAGTGGCATATCCGAGTCCATCCAATCATTAGAAAGCATCAGCGAAATATTTAGTTACTATGTAGAACATCGGGATGTCGCGGGAAAAAGCATTAGTCGCGGCCTTCAACATGGAATTCAATATTTGCAAAACCATTGCGAGTTTGAGAGCTTCGATAGACTTAAATTTCTTCGGGACTTTATGTTGCCTTTGGATGCGGGGTTCAACAGTTATATCAATGCGAGAATTCCTGAAAGGCACTACCGGAGTATCTTCGACCGGAAATTTTCTGCTGACTCTAATTCACAGAATACGGCGCTGGAGAAATTAGGAAATAAGTTGTTTTTTGAAAAGGTACTGTCTGGGAACCAGTCAAGGTCATGTGCCAGCTGTCATGTGCCTTCAAAATATTTTACCGACGGATTGGCGAAAAATTTTGTGCTGGGCAAAGATTCTCTTCTTCCGAGAAATACTCCTACACTTATTTATGCGCAGCATCAATCAAGGCAATTTTGGGATGGAAGGGCGGCGAGCCTTAAAGATCAAATAAAAATTGTTTTGACAGGAAATTCTGAGATGAATTCTTCTGCCGGAGAGATTGAGGAGAAATTGAATAACAACCTGGAATACAAAAAAGAATTTGCAAAGGTATTCCATCTTGAAAACGACAAAAGAATTCTGATGGACCAGGTTTGTGTGGCCATCGCTTCATTTGTGAGCAGTCTCTCACCTATGCAATCCAATTTCGACCGGTACATGACAGGGAATGATCAGGCCATTTCAACGCTGCAAAAAAAGGGCTTTAATTTATTTGCGGGAAAGGCCCAATGCGCGAGTTGTCACTTTATTCCTTTTTTCAACGGCTTGATTCCTCCCTTGTATAACCGAAGCGAATTTGAAGTCCTGGGAGTGCCGGCAACAAGTGATCTTAAAAATCCATCACTCGATTATGACAGTGGATATTATGTCGTATCTCCAAATTGGTTTAATCGAGGTGCATTCAAGACTCCAACTATCAGAAACATTGCAAGAACCGGCCCTTATATGCATAATGGTGCATTTAAATCACTGGACCAGGTTCTGGAATTTTATGATAAGGGGGGCGGATTGGGGATTGGACTGCCGGTAACAAATCAAACTTTGCCTGATAAGTCGCTAGGACTAACTGATGGTGAGAAAAAAGCTGTTGTGGCTTTCCTTGAATCTTTGACTGATCCTGGGCAAGCATTTGGCGGCAAGATAGAAGGCTTACATATACAGGCGCATCGCAAATGATTTAGTAACTTGTCAAACTCTAGTCTAGTCGCCAAAAGGAGCCCTTCCCGTTCCCTGGCAATCATTTATCCTTTCTTAATTCAACCAAAAACAGCACCATGGATCCAAAATCTAAAAAATCCGCTGGCATTCTTTTTATTCTTTTACCTACAGTTGCCTATGGCGGATTTAGTCTTCTAGGTTTTTTGTTAGATGCTCATTCAGGTTACATGGATAACCCTCTTCGCCAGAATTTATGGCGAGCTGGCCATGCACATGCTGGTGTGCTCATTATACTTTCGCTGGTTATCCTTAAATACATTGACGAAGCAAGACTTTCGGAAGGGACCAAGCAGTTAATTCGATGGGGCGTGCCTTCAACAGCTATACTAATTCCAGCGGCATTCTTTTTTTCGATGTTGCGGCCGAGCGACAAGCAACCCAATGGACTCATTTATCTGGCGTATATAGGATTTTTTATTTTGATAGTGACTCTGATAACCCTGGGAATTGGATTGTTAAGAAAAACAGATTAAGACAGCAATAATTGGAGCCACCAGGTAGGCATTCTTTTGACTGGTTTAATCAAACCATTAAAAATTTGATTATGAAAAAATTCATCATTCTTTACGCTGCACCCATTGAGGCAGTAAGACAAATGGCTGCAGTTCCAAAAGAAGAACAAGCAAAGGGCATGGAACTCTGGATGCAATGGTCGAAGAAAGCGGAAAAGCACCTGGTAGATTTGGGCAGCCCTCTTGGAAATGGAAAATCACTCAATCCAAAGGGAGCATTATCAGAAAGCGATAAGGATATCTGCGGATACTCCATGATGGAAGCGAATGACATGAGTGAAGCGATCAACCTTTTGCAAGGTCACCCACATCTGGGCGGGTGGAACGCTGATTGCAGTATTGAAGTATATGAGGTTTTGCCAATCCCTGGCATGTGATCTTAATTTATCAGAGATATCCGTCTTTTGATTTTATTCAAAAATACATTCATGAAAAACCAGGAAGTCATTGACAAATTTTTTGACTTTTATAAGCGACGTGATTTTGAAGGAATGAAGCAAGTCGTATCGGAGAATATAGTCTGGTACTTTTTGGGCGACAATAAAGTAGCAGGCATCAAAAAAGGGCTACTAGAAGTTATCCAATTTTTTGACGGCATGGGCGCGATAATGAGTCAGTCAAAACCAACGGTAGAGAAATTGATTGTGGCCGAAAAAGATAATTACTTAATTGAATGCCAACATATCAAAACGAACCGACCTGACGGAATAAATGTCGACCATCATGTTGCAGTTTTGTGGACCATAGAAGGCGGAAAAATCGTCAGCGGCCGCCATTTTTTTGCTGACCCCGTTGCTGTGAGTAGATATTTTAATGCGGTTGGTGGTTAAATATTGGATGTAGTTTGAACATGCTCGTTATATTTACACCCTGATCAACCATCAACACATTACATGATTCGCCAAACGCCAATCAATCCAACGATTTTATTGATTTTTATTTTGCTCCATGCGGCTATTTTTTCTGCTCCTGCGCAGGACACAGCGAAAAAGAGTTTCCACGGCTGGTGGAATGAGGGCTATCCGCCACAACCTGCAAAGAATCCCAAGGCGAAATTATTACCGTTGATTCATGTCTACAAGAATCGATTTGTAAATGCCAAGGGAGACACTTTATTATTTCGGGGATTATCGATTTCAGACCCAGACAAGATTGACCACGAAGGCCATTGGAATAAGAACCATTTTCAAAAAATAAAAGAATTAGGGACTATGCTGGTTCGGATTCCTGTCCACCCGGTTGCCTGGCGGGAACGCACAGCTGTAAAATACCTACAATTGCTTGATCAGGCTGTTGAATGGTGTACAGACCTTGGTATGTACGTCATCATCGACTGGCATAGCATTGGTAATCTTAAAATGGAATTGTTCCAGGATCCGATGTACAACACATCGCAAAAAGAAACATTTGAATTCTGGCGAACGATTTCAAAGCATTTTGCTGGAAACAATACTGTAGCCTTCTATGAAATATTTAATGAGCCAACGACTTACCGTGGACAATTAGGAAGCGTCAGCTGGGCTGACTGGAAGAAGTTAAATGAAGATATAATTCATTTGATCAGGGCATACGATGCAGAAAAAATTCCGCTGGTGGCCGGCCTCGACTGGGCATATGATCTTACTCCTTTGCGTGAAGAGCCGATCAACGCGGAAGGAATTGCATATGTCACACATCCTTATCCATGGAAACGCCAAGAGCCCTGGCCACCAAAATGGGAAGAGGACTTCGGTTTTGCAGCCAGCAATTATCCAATTATCGCAACCGAAATTGGATTTGGTGTGAAACCAGGAGAAACAATTGGCCCGGATCATTATGGAAATCAGATTATAAAATTCTTAGAAGACAGGCACATCAGTTGGACAGCCTGGGTATTCGATCCCGAATGGGGCCCGCGAATGCTCAAGTCCTGGGATACTTATGAATTGACTCCAATGGGTGAGTTTTTCAAGAAAGCGATGCTGAAGAACTAGAGAGTTCCACGCAAAGGCGCGGAGGGTAGCAGGGTGCATACTCTTGCGACAGAAGGAAAAAAACTCTCTATTAATTTAATGAGTGGCATCCTTCTTTTGGAGAGATATTTGATAAATTTATAGGGAAAGGAGTTTTGCAATTCACTTAATTAGCCAGTCATGAAAAATTCTTTCAGGGCAGCATGCATTCTTCTGCCTTTCATGGCATTCTTGACATGCCAGGGGCAGCAATTCACTATTGAGCCGGTCCCCCCGGTCTTTTATGGTCAACCCACGGCAAAAATTCACGTAGAGCCCAATCCTGTACATCGAAATTCATTTTTCTATTTGCAAATAGATTCCTGTGAACTAAATGACACTGACAGAGTGGTCATATATAATTCAACAGGATTCATGATTCAAAGCAGGGTGATCCGGATGCAGGCAGGACTAAACCGCTTTATAATAAATATTTCCGGATTTGAACCGGGAAGCTATGTTGTAAAAATATTCGGAAGGAATGCTCCAAACTATACTTTCTCCCAACAAATAACAGTTGAAATGTAGGATGCACCTTAATCTATCCGATGAAGATGGTAATAGTTTTTGATTACAATCCATTTCAACTCAATTTGCCAATCGCACATATCTTTCGATATTCAACCTCTCAATTCCCGTACCCGCAACTTTTTCAATTCCTTTTTGGGTCAATGTATCATTCTGAATAGTGATGGTAAAGCTGAAATCATTGTTCTCCCAAACCCTGTCATTGCAATATTCCAGGTGTTCTGTGTATGTACTGTCGGATAGCGTATATTTCCCACCTCCAGCACCAAAGGAGGCAGATGCAGAATCTTTTCCTTTATTAAGGTCATGGCTAAGGAAAGCAAAATGATTGTTGTTGATTATTTTGATGAACTTTTTGTCCTTCGTGTATTGGGTTACCGTTGTATCCTTTTTATCTATAAGTGTTCCCGTGATTAATTGCCAGGTACCTTCAATGGGCATGGTATTTTTTTTGTTTTCGCATGCGGATAGAACTGAAACAAAGGCGACTAAAAAAGCAATTTTTTTCATGTTGGATGAATTTCATTAAAAATAAAAAAAATTTGAATTTAGAAATAATTCATAGGTTGACATTTGTCAGTTGCCATTTGACAGTTTTGACACTAGTTCTGCTGCATAAGAAACTGAAAATTCAATACACGCTGGAGTGATAGAGACTGTTAAATTATTTTAAATATCGAAAATTCCAGGTAAATATCTTTCCTTTATCAAATTGAGATGGTATAATTCATGACCTGCCAAATGGTACACGAGCGCCCGAACAGTGCAACCGGTGAAACTTCCAATACCCTGACCCTTCCTTTCCCAGCAATCTTCTGGCAATCCTTTTAGAAGCGCAATGGTGGCATTTCTTACAGCTTCATATTCTTCAAAGATATTGTCGATATTCCGCTGGTCTGCATCTGCATATTGGTTGAACAGCTCCTGGTCAAATCCAGGCAAGCCGGTTTGGTCGTTACGGGCAAATCGTAATATGCGGTAGGCATATATTCTTTCATCATCAATAATATGAACCAGCACTTCCTTAATGCTCCATTTTCCAGGCGCATAACGATAATAGAGAGCTTTTTCTGGTAATGAATAAATGAGCCTTCTGGTTTCTTCGAAGTTATTTTTTAGATGCTCAATGATCTTTCCATCGTCAGGTAAGAGATCGATATACCTGCTGGCATATTCGGAGTAATCTCCAGGATGAGGTTTTGAAATCGAGCGCATAGAATGGGATTTTTGATTGTGGAAATCAATTCGGCTTGAGTGATGAGGTTTGAGGGAAGTTACGTGAAATTTTTGGGGTGCGTCTAATGTCATCTTTAGTATTGGCATGATTTTCCACCACACAGAGACACAGGCACAAATAGAATTTATATTAGATCAAACTGTTTCAAAATAGAAAATCTATAGGGCCCTATGAATCTGTGTGCTGGGAAAGCTTGCCGGCTTATAAACGCACAACCCGCGTATCAAAATCGAACAATTGCAACTTCTCAATTAATTTTATGTCATTGATACCGTGCTAGTTCGGAAAGCGGCATATTCTTAGATTGTATTGCGCGATACCGTTCACGAACTACCCGTAAAATCAGCATATGTTAAAGAACTATTTCATTGTTGCGTTCAGACAATTTTCCAAACAAAAAATGTATTCATTCATTAAAATCGGGGGATTCGCATTGAGCATTGCAGCTTGTATGCTCATCACGCTCTATATAAGGGATGAGTTGAGCTATGACAAATCCTATCCTGATGGTAACCGGATTTTCAGGGTGATTGAAGACTACAATGACAACGGCAAGATTGAATCGGGTGCAGATTGGCCCGCACCTATGGCAAAAGCAATGAAAGCAGATTTTCCGGAAGTAGAGAAATCTGGCCGTCTTATGCCGCATGAATTGTTTTACTGTGCCGGAAGTAATGAAGTGAGAAGATCTGACGAGGTTCAAAATACATATGAGGAAGGATTTTCATTCGCTGACCAGGAAATGTTGGACATATTGAAGATCCCGATGGTTTATGGAGACCGCTCAAAAGCTTTGGCAGAACCTAAATCTATGGTGATTTCAAAGCGGATAGCTGATAAATATTTCGCTCACGAAAATCCCATGGGAAAAATTTTAGTTCTCAACAACGACAAGACCCGGGAGTATAAGATTGGAGGAGTCATGCAGGGATTTCCGTCAAACTCGCATATTCACTACGATTTCCTTCTTTCTTTAACCGATTATCAATTATGGAACGATGAACAGACAAACTGGATGGCCAGCAACTATTATACTTATGTGATGTTGAAACCCGGAGTGAATGTTCAACAATTACAGGATAAGATGCGTCTCATCCTGACTAAATATTATTTACCTATAATGAGGGCATCCGGAGACGTGGAGGCAGACAAACTCCTGCAAAACGCAAAATTTGAACTCCAACCGGTTCGGGACATTCACCTGAAATCATATGATATTGAAGACGACTTAAGGCACGGTGATATCCGTTTCATATGGCTTTTTGGAGCGATTGCCTGCTTTATTTTGATCATTGCATGCATCAACTTTATTAACCTGGCAACCGCAAAATCGAGTAATCGCGCAAAGGAAGTAGGCCTGAGAAAAGTTGTGGGCTCCCTCCGGGTTAGCCTCATTCAACAATTTTTGACTGAATCGGTTCTTTTAAGCGCGTTTTCCTTTTTGCTCGGATTATTGATTGCCTGGATCTCTCTTCCATATTTCAATGCTATGGCGGCTAAGTCACTATATATCCCATGGAGTCAATGGTGGATTTATCCAATTTTAGCCGGTTCAACATTGATAGTTGGAATACTAGCGGGTTTATATCCGTCTTTCTATTTGTCTGCGTTTAAACCCATCAGTGTGTTGAAAGGGCAGGTGAGCCGGGGTGCCAGAAATTCTGTTCTTCGCAACGGACTCGTAATATTTCAATTTGCCACTTCTATAATTCTGATCATTTCGACTTTCATTATATACAGCCAGACAAAATACATCCTGAACAAGAAAGTGGGATATGATAAAGATCATGTCATTCTTATACAGGGGACTAATACACTAGGGGACGAAGCCACGAATTTTAAAAATGAATTGTCGAAGCTCCCGCAAATAAAAGATGTGACAATAAGTGACTTCCTACCCATCTCAGGCACAAAAAGAAATGGCAACACATTCTGGAAATCAGGCAAAACCAGGGAAGAGAGCGGAATCTTCGCTCAGTCATGGACGGTAGATGAAGACTATATTAAAACACTTGGCATTAAGTTGGTCGAAGGCCGGAATTTTTCTAGTCAAATCAAATCTGATTCACTGGCGGTGATTATCAATCAAACGATGGCAAAGAAAATGAATTTGAACAATCCTGTTGGGAAAAAAATAACGAATCGGTGGGCGGATTTTACCATAGTTGGTGTGATAGAAGATTTCAATTTTCAAAGCCTCCACGACCAGATCGGAAGCATGTGTTTTCATCTTGGTGTAAGCAATTCAATCATCTCTGCGAGAATAAAAGCGGGAGATGTAAACAATACGATTGCTTCGATTACGTCTGTTTGGAAGAAATTTTCTCCCTCGCAGCCGATTCGCTATACGTTCCTGGACGAAAGTTTTGCGAGGATGCATGAAGATGTAAGCAGAATGGGTAAGATATTTTCCAGCTTTGCGACCCTGTCCATAATCATTGCCTGCCTTGGGTTATTCGCCTTATCAGCATTCATGGCAGAACAGCGAACCAAAGAAATCGGTATTCGAAAAGTATTGGGCGCAACAGTCAGCGGGATTACAACAATGCTTTCGAAGGATTTCCTGAAACTTGTGTTTATTTCCATTGCGATAGCTTCACCCATTGCATGGTGGGCTATGAATAAATGGTTGCAGGATTTTGCCTATAGAATCACCATCTCCTGGGAAATCTTTTTGTACGCGGGAATGCTGGTATTGCTCGTTGCCATGATCACCATCAGTTTCCAGTCAATCAAAGCTGCATTAATGAATCCAGTGAAGAATTTGCGGGCCGAGTAAGTGTGGTCTTCCACGCAAAGGCGCAGAGGTAACAGGGTGCATCCTTAGCGTCTTTGCTTACTTTCCTGCCGTTATGTGGAATGACACTATACGGTTAAAGCATTTACTCCTATTCCAGACTTGCATATTTCCCCTAACTTAGAATCCTGCGACAAAATAATAATGTGAGAACTTACCGCGACAAGAATGACTCAAGCCTGGATTTCATAATTTGACTATATTTATTGACAATGGAAACCGTCTGCAAAAATTGTAATCAGCCCGCTGCTCAAAATTTCTGTTCGAATTGCGGCCAAAAAACATCTACCACCCGCTTCAACCATAAGCACCTGATCCATGATTTCATTCATGGATTTTTTCATATTGATCATGGCATCGTCTACACGGCCTGGGAACTCCTTCGCAATCCAGGAAGAGTCCTTCGCGATTATTTGGGAGGAAAGAGGATCCGTTATTTCAATCCGTTTACATTTCTATTACTTGTTGGTGGTTTTGGTGCTTTTGTTCTTCCAAGATTGCATTGGACCAGTTTTTTCTTTGATGTGGGGATTATCGCACCAAAGGCGGCTGACCAGCATGCCTGGAATTCATCTCTGCAACATTTTTCCCTGCGCCTATTATTATTTATCCCCTTTTATGCGCTGATTTCGCGACTATTTTATTTTAATAAGGATTATAATTATTCTGAACACTTAATAGCGCAAACTTACATTCGAACAGAAGTAAGTCTCTTCATGATTCTTTTTTCTCCCATTCAATTACTGATTCAGACGGAAACCTGGGCGAAGCCTTTGAAGCTTTTTTTTGTAGTTGGTTATGTTGTATATGTGGCATGGGCGTTCGCGGGACTTTTCGACGGAAAGATCACTTTTCTATCCATGGTGAAAGGATTTTTTGTCGCCCTGTTTTCAATTGCCATAGAACTCATTATTGTCAATTGGATAATCATTAGGCAATTGCCGTTTTAAATTGATGCGTCAAACTATCTTAAATTTGAGTAAAATAAGCGTTCCATGTCGTCAATTAGCCGGAGATCATTTTTGAAACATTCTTCCATCGCCATCACCGGTGCCGCCTATTCGAAACATTTTTTTTCCATGAATAAAACCACTCCGCGATTATCATTTTCAACTCTGGGTTGTCCTACATGGAATTTTTCGAAAGTTGTCGATTTTGCGGCTGCCAACGGATACCAGGGTATCGAGTTAAGAGGAATTGCCGGCGAACTGGATCTCACCAAATGTGCTGAATTCAGTGCGGGAGAAATTCAGAACACTCTAAAAAAAATGGAAGACAAACAGCTCAGGTTTGTAGACTTGGGTTCATCGGCAGAATTGCATCACATGGATGCGGCAAAAAGAAAATTCAATCTGGATGCTGCAAAAAAATTTATAGACCTGGCTGAAAAAATCAACTGTCCATTCATTCGCGTTTTTCCAAATTCATTGCCTAAGGATCAGGATCGGGATGCGACCCTGAATCTGGTCAGCCAGGGGTTGCATGAATTGGCAGAATACGCGAAAGACTCAAAGGTTTCAGTATTGCTGGAATCTCATGGGGAGCTGACACATACGAATGATCTAATACGTGTCATGCAAAATGCGGAACATCCTCATGCGGGCATGATATGGGACGTATGCAATATGTGGACTGTTACAAAAGAACCACCGTCTGCTGTTTATAATCAATTGAATAAATATATTCGTCATACGCATATCAAGGACCTCAAATTGGTAAATGGCGAGATCCATTACGTTTTGCTGGGCCAGGGAGAGTCTCCAATCGGGGAGGCGCTCCGATTATTATATGATTCTAACTACAGCGGCTACTATAGTTTTGAATGGGAAAAATTGTGGCATCCCGAAATATTGGAACCCGAAATTGCGTTAGCAGATTATCCAAAGGCCGTGAAGAAATATTTTCAATAATTGAAACGGCCAACATCCAGTTATTAAGGGTCATCAAAATAACCGCTAAAGCCCGAACCTTCCCCCCTAAGGTCTAAAAATGTAAAGTCACGGTTAAAATTTTAGTTCATTTTGATCTGAGAATGGATTTTTCTATACTTTTATTTTTTCCCTGAAACGCCAGTTAAGTTTTTTTGTCACCAAAATCCGAATTAGAATAACTATGAAGAACATCTTGCTTTTCATTTCGCTCTTTCATACTTCTATTAACTGGCATAAACCCTCTCAAAAACAAGAAATTAGGACGATCTCGTATGCACCTGCCCTTTCACTGGTCAAGGTGGAAAGTATATATGACAGCCTGAACCTTTTGCAGGTGGGCCTGTCCAGAAAGGTATTCAACCTGGCGCTGATAGGATGGCAGAAGTTGAAAATAGCTGGTCTTATTGCTAACGAAAACATATTGTCGATCGTAGATTTTAGTCAACCATCCAATAAAAAGAGACTTTATATCATCGACCTTGCCAACGTGGAACTACTATTCAACACATATGTTGCTCATGGGAGGAGATCTGGTAAAGAAACCGCTGATCATTTTTCTAACAGACCCAGGTCTTTAGAAAGCAGTATTGGTTTTTATGTAACTGCTAATCCATATATAGGTTCCAATGGATATTCATTGCGGTTGAATGGTATGGAAAATGGATTCAACAGCAATGCATCACGCAGAGAAATTGTTTTGCATGGCGCAAATTATGTATCTGAAAATTACATTAACTCTAACGGATTTCTGGGAAGAAGTTGGGGATGCCCGGCAGTACCGATGGAAAGCAGCAGGGATATCATCGATGTAATAAAAAACGGAACATGTCTTTTTATTTATTCACCCCTGTCGTACTATCTGGCAGGTTCAAAAATCCTTAACAGCGAAAGCTGACTCTGTCACCACTTCATTACTGATGGTTCGAACCGGTCCCCTGAACCATTTTTTAACTGATAAATTCCACCATAGCCATAATACGAGGAGAGTCGCTCCGAGCAGGATGGGTGCATAATTGACAGCGAGCCAGGTAAAATCTTTGTTGCCTGGAACGGCTGCTGGTTCAAATGGCAACAGAAAATATATTGAAGTCACCGCAATTTCAAGAACCGCCACCAAATTCATCCATTTGTATTTTCTTCCCAGGCTCCATGCACCCGGCACAAATCGTTGACCCATTTTCCACCGGAGCCAGATAGGGATCAGAAATGAAAGATATAAACTGATAACACTGATTGAAACGACCGCATAAAAAGCAGTCGGTATCCCTCTTGGACTCTTCCAGAGGGCTGGCAATGTAATGGCAATTCCAATGATCGACGAAATAAGGACTGCATGAACCGGCACTTGTCTTTTGTTTACTTTGGACCAATATCGATGTCCGGGGATTGCTTTATCTCTTGAAAAAGCATATAACATCCTGGAACAAGAAGTCAGGCAGGCGACCGAGCAAAAAAATTGGCCAATGGTGGAAATGATCAGTACCCACTTAAACAGGAGAGGCGATAACGCTGAGAATAGAATCGAAATGACGGATCCGGCTCCGTATGGATTTACGGCCGGATCAAAAGAGCTGACGGTTGCTGGTTTCGTCGCGGCAAATAAAAAGGCTATCAATAACACATATCCGCCAATAGCGGAATAAAAGATAGATTTCCAGATTCCTTTGGCTGAAGAAATATTGGCTTGTTGAGTTTCTTCAGATAGGTGAGCAGAGGCATCAAAACCCGTGATAGTATATTGAGTTAAGAGAAATCCCAATGGTAAAATATAGATCCAATAAGTAATCCCGTTCGAAAAACCGGAGTTATTGATGCGATTGGTAAATACCCAATTCAAATCCTGGTGTTGAGAAGGTCCAATTACAAGAATGATGATGATAGCAGCAGCGCCCAATACATGCCACCAAACAGATATATTGTTTATAATAGCTTGAATCCTGCTTTCAAAACTGTTCAACAGGGTGCTGATTAACATGATCAACATGAACAAGAAGAATTGTTGAAATATGTAGTTGCCACCCAGGAAATGTGTCGCATAGTCGCCACTGTAAGTGCTCAGGGTAATGTTCAGAAATGTCGCTGCTCCGTAAACAACCGAGGCGTTCACAGCGAGCAGGCCTATCAGATTCAACCAGCCCGTAAAAAAACCTGCTTTCGCACCTCCTAATCTTGAAGCCCACCAGTATATGCCTCCCGATGTAGGATAAGCAGAAGCCAGTTCGGACATGCAAAATCCAATGATCAGGATAAAAAATGAAATAAGGGGCCAGCCAATTGAAATGGCGATAGGTCCTCCGTTGTTCCATGCCTGCCCGAAGGTTGTAAAACAACCACTCAAAATGGATATCATGGAAAAGGAAATGGCAAAATTCGAAAAGGCAGACCAGCTTCTTTTTAATTCCTGTTTATAGCCAAGTGATGCGAGAAGACGCTCGTCTTCGGAAGCGCCGGCGAGGTTCTCATTGCTAGTTTTTTGATTGTCCATCACGGTAATCAAATATAGCGCTTATCCTTCGAGCTTCATATGGGATTGAAAAGACCCTGGTTAGGTCTTAATTACGTGCTGACCTGCTGTTCAGATTTGCATGAAAACATAAGGAAATGAGGGAACGTCAGTAATTAATGATTTGATAAAAAATTACAGAGTTAAATAGTTGTAAAACTTGCTGATTTTTTTATAATTTAGAGGTTCTCTCGCAGGGCTGGAATCCTGCTACACTTCTTCCGGCTAGTCCCCTAAAATCCCATTAATATCCCGGTGAATTTGTCCCTGATTATCCTATAGGTATTTTTATTAGGCCTGTCGGCCCTCGTTCATTTACTCATATGAAAGCAAACTTGCAGCACATCGATGAGATCAGGTTTTTTACTATCCACCTGATCCTGATTAATCACTGGACCTACAGCCTTTATCTTGCGGAGAGTGGTTTTGATAATACCTTCGTCAATTTTTTTTTCGAAATAACGTCTCCTGCGCTTTCTCTTATTTCCGGTTATCTTTTCTTTTATAAAACAAAGGACCATTTTAATTTTCCAAAAAAACTGAGATCCAGGTTTCATAGCCTGATAGTACCGTACTTATTTTGGACTTGTATCTTTTTTGTCATTTATTTCCTGATGAAAGAGATATCCCTGCACGTGTTCCACGTAAAATACTGGTATAACCCCGTTCAGCCAATCAATTTCAGTAACTTGTTGGCATCACTGGCTGATCCTCCGCTTGTAAATTTTTGGTACCTGCAAAACCTGATATTGATCATTCCTTTCAATTTCCTGATCTATTACCTTGTCAGAAATAAGTATATTTTCTCTGTTTTCTTTTCCCTCATCATCTGCATTTATGCTTTCAAGTGGTTTAATATTTATTTTCAGCCGCGATTTTTGCCGTATTATTTGTTGGGATGCTTCTTTGGATATCACGAAAAATTTCTGCCGCGGATTCGACTTAATTATGCCTATTCAATAGCTATCATTCCGTTGCTATTTTATGCTACATCACAAACAATTTACCTTGAATATTCCAGCATCCCGGTGATCATTTTGAAGATCCTGATCGTGTTCTTCTTTGTATTTTGTATCTATAATTTATTTGACTCGCACCAAAACAGTTTGTTATTCACCTATCTGAAGAAATATAAAGTTTATTCATTCTTTCTTTTTGCCATACATACGTTCATGTTCGCCATAGTTCAAAGAGCTTTACTCAGATTAGGTGCAAACGACTTCCTGCACAACAAATATTTCACTTTGTTGTTTCAGGTTGTTTCTTTGGTTGGGGTGCTATACCTGACATTTTTGCTCGCATCGTTTATCAGATCACGGTTTCCTAAATTCTTCTTATTCATAACCGGAAGGTGATTCGACAAGCAGAAATTTGAATAAGTGAAGAGGGGGGAAGTCTTAAGCTCTTCGGTTGCTGTTGTTTTGCTTTGATTCCGCGGCAACAATGAAGACAGAAAGGATATCAGCGGTCTCATTTAAATTCCAGCGGATGAGTGCCTGCGGAATTTGTAATTCGCATATGCCACCCTGGTAGCCCTGGCATATGTTTTCCAAATCTTTCAGAGCCTCGTCACGATGATAATGATGGTGTTGGTGGCAATCAACTTCAATGTGTATGTCAAATTGAGGGAAGATGATCTCATTTCTCTTAAGCCCTTCTTTCACTTCTAACACCGGATGAATTCCTCTGGCCTTCAGTGCAAAATAGAGTTGAATGGTTTCCCTGGTTGTATTAAAGACTTTTGTAATAAACCAAATCTGACAGTCCTCGCACAATGAATAGCCATACTTTTTTACGGATTTGTCTGAATGGAGGGCATCTATGGCCGAATTACATTGCTGGCAAATCCCTCGTTGATCAGGATCGCTCATCTTAAGGAGTTTTTGCCAATAACGTTTTGTGTGAAATTTTATTATGAAAAAAATTCCTGAACTCGAATTTCTGGTATGACAGGTGGCTTCCGGCACCCATTTTGAGGCCTCTAAGGTGATCTTTCAGCTTGTTGCACTAAAATTTTTGTTTATGACAACACAAGAAATTGCCAAGAAGCTTGTCGATTTATGCCGCAAGGGAAATTTTGACTCTGCGCATAATGAACTGTATTCCAAAGACGCGAAGAGCATCGAAACGATGGCTACACCTGCATTTCCAAAAGAAACAACAGGTTTAGATGCAATCAAAAAGAAGGGACAAATGTGGGAGTCCATGGTAGAAAAGACACATCAAATGACTGTGTCTGACCCATTGATTGCGGGAGATGCTTTTGCTGTTTCAATGGATATGGATGTCACTATGAAGGATCGTGGCCGCACACACATGAAGGAGATCTGTGTGTACAATGTAAAGAATGGGAAAATAGTTTCTGAAGAATTTTTCTCCTGATTTCCTTTTCATTAAAGGAACGGTTTTAAGATAGATTGATACTGCGGTTGCGGGCCTAACATTTAGCAAGATTCCTAAGATGGAGCGTTGGCAGGAAAGATAGATTTGCTTTCAATTTCATTTTATGAAAGAAAATCTATTGACCACGCTGGAGAATTCACGTACCTACACCATGCAGGTAGCGGAGAGTATGCCTGCCGAGGCATACTCTTTTAAACCGATGGGAGCGGCCTGGGAATACCGGGAATTGCTTCATCATCTTGCCTATGGCATTCAATGGTGGGAAGACAATTATGTAAAAGGTAAAAAAACGGACTGGAATCCGGCGCCTGCCAAGGGTAAGAAAAAGGAGATAATGGATTCGATCCAAAATGCCTATGACTCCCTGAGAGAAACAGTTATGGACTCAAAAGAGAGTCAGCATTTATTTGCAGGGTTTCATGCGACGCTGGATCACATCACCCATCACCGGGGGCAGGCAACTATTTACCTGCGATGTAAGGGCATAACGCCTCCCGAATATACTTATTGAAAATAGTTTCATCCACCACCGTGGACAACGAAGCGCAAAGACGCAGAGTCAGCAGTGTGCTGTCTTTGAATCTTTGCGCTTCCTTTACGCCTTTGTGTGAAGCCTCATTATTGCAGCTCCCGTTTCTTTGTCCCGTCATCATAATAAGTGAATATCTTGTCAGTCTCCCCCCCAAATTCAATTTCAAAGAAGCCTTTTAGATTCCAGAGTGCTAAATCTGTACTGTTTGCTGGCTGAAGATGTGGAATTTCTTTCTCAGATACATGGGCGGTTTTACTTCCGGCGCCGCTGATGATATAGTGAACTTTTTCAGGGGATAAATAATATTGAAGGGAATGAATATGCCCGGACGCATAATATATGCCCGGGTATTTTGTGAGAATGCCGAGAATTCGTTCAGCCATTCTATGGTTTGAAGGGAAATTGCTATTGGAAGCCTTTATCCTTCCAAAGAGATTCGGATTTTTCAGAATTCCGCTATTGGGACCTTTCGCATATACGGGATGGTGAGCTGCAACAATTACTTTTTTATCGTGCTGAAATGCGTCGGCAATCACGCTATCTAGGGTGGCATAAAATTTCTTCTCCGATGGAGTTTCTGCCGTATCCTTTTTCTTGAACTCGTCAATGATTAGCCTGTAGGAGTCGAGAAAAATTATTCGGATCGAATTATTATTGAGATCTACCCAAACAGGCCCAGGCTCCCCATCCCTGGGTAGAAATGTTTGACCAGGATTGGCTATCGACTTGTTCTGTGCAAGATTGGCTTCAATAAAGGATTGCTCCATCTTCAATTTTCCCTTTCCTTTCTCATAGTCCGTTATATTCCACCAATCATGATTGCCAGGGATGAAATATACATGTCCTTTGTAGCCTTCCAGGATATCCAGCTGCGACCGGACTTTTTTTTGAGTGAGGTCGCTGCTGTCGAATCCTTTGAAGCCATAAGGAATAACGCCTCCGAGATCGCTTTTGTAAGAATTGTCTCCAAGGAAAATGACTACACTATTTGGGTTTGCAGCCAGTTCTTTTCCCAGGTTCTTCAAGGTTTCCCCTGTATAAGCATCTTCGCCGGCATCTCCCACAAGAAAAACCTTAAAAACACTGTCCTGTGCCAGGATTTGGACGCACAAAAACAATGACAAGATGAATAGAAGGGAATATCTCACCTGCCGACTGTAGCCCATGTCCAATATTTTTAGGTGTTTTAGCTGAGGGCGCAAACAAAGCCCTGGTTGAAACATGCAAATAAATGTTACAACCAGGACAATAGAAAGTTAAAAAATCTTTTTTAACGAGTTGACTTTGGTTCCAATAATTTAAAAAATTGGTCGAGTTGAGGAAGTATAACAATCCGCGTGCGTCTGTTAGCCGCGCGGCCATCTTTTGTGTCATTGGAAGCCACGTTAATATATTCACTGCGACCTGCTGCCGTAATGTGTGCAGGTGGCAAGCCGTATTTGTTTTGCAAAATCCTTACCACAGCCGTTGCACGCTTTACGCTGAGATCCCAGTTGTCAATAAGTGGAGGTCTGTTGTAAGGAACATTATCGGTATGGCCCTCAACCATGAATTCCGTATCGGGCTGGCCCTTTAAAACCAAAGCAACTTTGCCCAGGACTTCCTTGGCTCTGTCGGTTACAACGTAACTACCGCTCTTAAATAAGAGTTTGTCTGAAATGTCTATATACACTACGCCTTTATCAACTTTTATGTTGATGTCTTTGTCGTTCAGGTCACCAATAGCTCCTTTCAAATTCAGGACAAGTGCCATATTCAGCGAATCCTTACGGGCCATTTCTTTTTGAAGATCCATGATATATGCATCTTTGGCTCCGATCGTTTCGAGTGATTTGTTAATGCTTGCAGCCTGTGCACTGGAAATGACGGACATGTCCTGCAACTGTTTTAAAGCCGTCGTATTATTTTCTTTCAGGAATGCGATTTGTTTATTCAAGTCGTCCACCTGTTTTTGAAGATCGCTTCTTTGTTGCGTGACACTGGCAGATGTATCATTACAAATCTTCAGGTCGCGTTGTAAGGCGGAATACTCCTTCATCAGCGAATCAAACCTGGCCTGCGCCATGGATTCCATTGTTTTGAATTTCTTGTTGCTTACACATGAAAAAAGTAAGAAAGCGGATACAGAAGCGGCAAGAAGAGCTTGAGGTTTCATAACAATTGTATTTATGGATGATTGATTTTTTGGAATATACACAATTAATTGAAATTTTTTCAGGACTTGCAGAATTCACGGTAAAACGCAGATTCGATAGAAAAATTACTATCGCAAGAACGCAAAAGAAGCGAACAGTGAGCAATAACCGAAAATATTTTTCAAAATTTAAGTTAATGTTGAATTAATATTCTGTTGGTAGATTTACGTATGCGAACCTTCTTGAAAGTGCAAGCTGCTTCAATAATTGGTTCTGCAGCCGACTACCTGATTACGATCCTGCTGCTGAAGATTTTTCATTTCTGGTACCTGGCCGCTAATTTCACTGGAAATGTTACAGGAGGCGCAGTACAATTTATACTTTCGAGGGGCTGGGCATTTCAAGGCGGACGAGGAGGAATTAAAATTCAAATCATAAAATACATCTTGTTTTTTGTTGGCAATATTCTACTGTCTGCATGTGGCGTATTCCTGCTCACTCACTTTGCAGGACTGGATCCTATCATTTCCAAAACAATTACTTCTATTCTGCTAGGCCTCACTTATAATTACTTCGTTCAAAAGAAATTTGTTTTTGGAAGGTAATTGATTACTGCCAGTGAATTTTTATCTTTGAACTGAAATTGATGTGTTTGAAGTGCAAGGCATCCATATTGTTGGTAGTATTATTTGCCTGGTTATTTGAAAGCATTGCTTTACCTAAGAACTTTTTGGAATCAAGAGTTCATAAGCATTATTGTTGTTCGAGTAAAAATGGCAAAAAGCATGATAATCGCCTGCCTGAGCGTTGCCCGGTTAACTGCGACGATCCGCTTTCTGATTGTAACAATTGCCCTTTATGTTATTCCGGAGTGATATTTGCAATGGCACACATTGTTGATTTTCCTGTGCGATCGAAGAAAGAATATCCTTTTGTTCAAGTGGATTATGTTGTAGGATATTATTCAAAAGCCTGGAAGCCACCTAATCAGGCTTAATATTCCCACATACATTTAATTATTAAACATTAATCAATTAAAATATGAAGAAAATATTTTTATTGGCTGTGACAGGTATCCTGTTATCGGGATCTGTAGCATTGGCCAAGGGCAAGCAGCAAGGCTGCAAGAAATGCCCATCACAACACTGCACTAAACCATGTCCGGCCTGTCCGACTGGTAGTTGCAAGAAGAGTTAATTCTTTAGATTGAATTCTTCAAGGCTGTCTCCAATTTTGGAGGCAGCCTTTTTTGTAAAGTATTCTAATTACAATGAAGTATTTTTTCCTGTAGCAATTTTTTTTCTGCTCTCGACTTGGTTTGAGTTAATGCAATAGAGAAGAATTCTTTTGCGAAATTTTTATTTCCGGATT
The DNA here is from genome assembly GCA_003175695.1 of Bacteroidota bacterium. Taxonomy (GTDB): domain Bacteria; phylum Bacteroidota; class Bacteroidia; order Chitinophagales; family Chitinophagaceae; genus Puia. The sequence continues at coordinate 37,718 of PSRA01000122.1, forward strand.
TGAAGTACATTTCGGCAAGAGACACATTATAATGGCAATTGTCTTTTAGCTCACTAATTTTCCGCAATTCCCGGATTGCAACATCATATCCATCCGTTTCTCCAAGGACGAGGCAACGATTCAAAGCAACCACAGGATTAAAATTAATGGAGAGCAGAAGATCATATAAGCGAAGAATTCTCTTCCAATCTGTCGCCTCATACGTGCCGGCATTAGCATGAACAGAAGCAATTGCGGCTTCAATATGAAATTCGTGCATGGTGTCTCCACTAGCCGAAAACTCCAAGTATTCATTTCCTTTTTGGATCAGGTAATGGTTCCAACGATTTCGATCCTGTTCCTTTAAAAGCACAATTGAGCCATTCTCATCGATCCTGGCATCGAAGCGGGAAGCCTGGTAACACATCAGGCTTAGCAAGGCAAAACTTTGCGGCTGGTTAGTTCTGCGATTTTCAGTTAGTAAAAGCGTCAACCGCATCGCTTCTTCACAAAGATCTTCCCTGATTAATTTTTCGGGATGTGAGGAATGATAGCCTTCATTAAAGAGCAGGTAAAGTGTTTTCAAAACTGTATCGATTCTCTTTGGCATAGCCCGGCTACCGGGATAATCAAGAGGAATTTTTTCCTTCCTTAATTTTTCCCTTGTACGATACAGTCTTTTTTGAATCGTTTCTTCATTGCTGAGAAAAGCATCGGCAATCTCATGGACGCTGAGACCGCAAAGTGTATTCAGGATAAGAGTAATTTGGGCCTCTGTAGAGAATTTGGGATGACAGCATGCGAACATCATGCGAAGCTGACTATCCTTGATCTCATCCTCTTTGAACATTTCGTTGACTGTCGGAACGAGTGTGTATTCGGATTTTAGAAGAAAGGAAATTTCGTTTTCAATTTTGTGCTTAACCTGTTGCCTCCGAATGATGTCAATGACCTTGTTTTTGGCAGTCACATATAGCCAGGCGCGGGGATTCTCGGGAATTTTTCCGAATCGCCAGGACTCCAAAGCTCTCAAAATGGTGTCCTGAACAATATCTTCTGCTTGTTCGATATTGGGAAAGCCAAACAGGCGGGTTAATACAGCAACCATCTTTCCCGCTTCATGACGGAAAAGATGGTCAATGGTTTGGTTAATGTCGGTATGTGCGGTATTTGACATGAAAGCCTTTCATCAATTCATGCAATTTACATCTTCTGAATCGGCCTGACTTCTACCTTACCATCATTATCGAATATCGGGCAGTCCTTCGATATTTCTACTGCATCATTGATGTCCTTAGCGTTAACAATAATGTAACCGCCGACCATTTCTTTGGCTTCGACAAACGGACCATCCGTAACAGCTTTCTTTTTTCCGTTTACTTGTTTGCCAACAGGCTGCAATGGATCGCCGGCAACATAAGTGCCTTTTTTATTCATGGCGTCAATCCAATTAAACCATTTTTGCATTTCGGCTTGCGCGGCTTCAGAATTGCGATCCATTTCTCTTGGACCGGGTCCGCGAAATAAGAAGATGAACTTTTCCATTTTTTAAATTTTTAATGATTACGAATGTTTTGCTTCGAATGACGTTTCCAAGGGCAGAATCCGGACATTTGAATTTAAAAGAACTGTATATCCAATATATATGGAGAATCTGGTTACCTGGTAATTTCCCGCAGGGGACGGATCTCTAGTTTTCCGTCCATTTCGAATATGGGGCAATTTTTTGAAACTGATAGTGCTTCTTCCATATCACGGGCAAGTATGATTGTATATCCTCCAATCATTTCATTTTCTTCGATAAACGGGCCATCCGTAACAACCTTGTTCTTACCACTCACCACCATCCCTGTCGGATGCAGCGGCTCGCTTCTTACCAATATATTCCTCGACCTCAATGTTTCCATCCATTCCAGCCACTTGTTCATGTGATGCTGCATGAGTTCAGGTGAAAGGGCTCTGATATTTCCTCCCCTAAAAAGAAACATGAATTTTTCCATTGCAGAGATTTTTTTAATCAGTGGAGTTACAGGGTTATGACGAGTGGTTCAATCCAAATCGGACAATGTTCACAAAAATTTATTTGTGGCCCCATCCTCTATAATAAACAAAGTTTTGTGTACACACCTGCGGGATCAAAAAACTGATTATTCATTGAGCAAATCCTCGAGGCCCGAGATCATATAATGGTGCTCATAAAGGTATTGAATCAATGACCCCAATTTATTATAAAATTTATCCTTACGCCTTGGATCAGCACCAGCATGTATTAAGATGATAAATCCATTCAATCCATCCTGTTTTTGTTGATCTGCCACCAAAATACTTTGCCAAATGGAACTACTGCTCAAATATTCTTTCATGGCAGGATAAGTATAGTCCGCATTGGTTCTGATGCCTGGTGTAAAACATATCAATTTCATGCCCATTTTTTCTGACCAATTCGCGATACTATCATTCCACCATTCGTAGGGTGGGAGAAAAAATGTTGCCTTTTCCAGATCAATCCCCGCCAATTTCATTTTCAGTAGATTTTCTTTCAAATCTTTTTGAAACAAAGAACGCGTTACAAGCAACTGATCCCTGTTCTTCCAATCGCAGTAAAGCAAATGTTTGTTTGAGTGTGGACCGAGGAAATGTCCCTCTGATTTTAATTTTTGGATGGCGGAGGAAAATGCAGGATTGGAGTAAAAATTTCCTGTAAAAAAGAAGGAAGCTTTTGCGTTGAACCGATGAAGTGCATCTATGATGGTATCCAATCCTTCTCCAAACTCATCTCCGGTAAAAACAATAGATACTTTCTTAACCAGCGAGTCGCCACGAACAAGCGCCCCATGATCATGAATCCTTCGTGCTTTCGATCCTTCCCTCTTAGCTTCGCCTTCCCTTGAAGCAAGCAGGTAAATCAATGAAGCAGTTCCATCCATGGTGGGTTCATTGGTACTGTAATCGCCGTAGTCATCATGGTATACGGCTAAATCACTTTGAAATGGCGCATAGGCATCTGGTTTATGCAGTTCTACGCCCAGCAAATGGCTATAAATGCTGGTGTAGACCGGGCCGTCCACCATACCGCCATCTACCGGATAATTTTTAAGATGGGAAAAAGAAGAATGCGGATCTTCGGGGGTGTCACCCCAGGATGGCAATCCATAAACCATACTGGTTCCCCAGGGATTGCAGCCAAAAAGCCAATCTACACAAGCTTGTTCCAAGGGCAGGTACCGGGTGTCATGTGATAGTTGTCGATACCAATAGCACTGAATAGCAAATGAAACGGTCAGGTTATTGCTGCACCAAATAAAAGGTATGCCCCGATAGAACGCGTTCCGGCTTGCTTTTTTCCAAACTCTTTCTATGCCTTCCCGGTAGTATCCAATGAGCTTTTCTTTTTGTTCTCCTGACAAAAGTTTGGCCAACTCATAATGTCCGAGATTGATGAATGGATACCATTGGTAATGCCTGGCAGTGTCCTGGCCGAACCAGGGCGTTACAGGTTCTTCATCGGCCCATCCGTTAGCCTGAGTCATTAATTGAGAACGATCTTGAAAATTCTTGGCATCTTTATTTTTTGCTGATAACACTTCGGCAGCAGCCAATTCCATGTCATCTGTCCAGTTATCTTCTTCATAAAAATACGGCGCTCCGCCCGGTGCAGTTTGGCAAACGCCCGGTTTTCGAATGCCTAACAAGAATGCCTGTTCTGATTTTTCAAAAATCTTTTTCGCATATTCGGCATCGATAGAATTGAAGAGATTAGCACCTAGCGCAAATGCACTCGAAAATTTACCTGCAGTTGATGCCACGCCTGTCGACCTGTTTTTGTATTTTAATAAACCCTGCGGTTCACCGGTGCAGAAATAAACGGGTCGTTCCAATCCTTTTCCATAAAAGTTTGTGTCTTCTTTTGGAATGCGCATTCCCTTGTGATCTCTGTCGTCCGCTAGTTGGTTGAACATCCAGTCATCCTTTGGAAACATTTTAAGAAGCCAATCAAGGCCCCACTTTGCTTCATCCAACACATCCGCTATCCCGTTTTTGCCCTCAAGTCCATTGGCTAGTTTGTCGTCCCCAAATATTTCCGGGAAATCACGATAAGCTGCCAGCAGGTGATAGGTTGCATTGGCGGACGTAGCAGAATATTGAAGATAGTCTGTCGCGTCGTGCCAGCCACCGGAGACGTCAATATGCGTACCATCGGGCACAGGCGCATATACGGTAAAACCATCATGAGTATGACAGGAATCCTTCAAAAAAGGATTGAACCCACTACGCTGCTGGCGCATGTACCGCAGGCAGAAATCGGCTGTATGATCATAAACGGTATCACTGATAGCAAAGACCGCAGAACGGGTTTTACTGGTTTGAATGTAATAGTGTCCTGGTTTGCCAAAGGAGGAAAAATCGAGGCGATAGGTTTGCCTGAATGGGCCGTAAGATCCAAATGCCTTACCCGAAGGGAATGAATAATTCTGCTTTTCATTTTCCGCATTCACCAGTAGGAAACTGTCGATGTGATTTTCGAGCTTAGTTCCCCAGACAGCTGTTTTGTTACCTTTCAAAGTATAGCCAAGTTGATTGACTCTTATCCAGGTTTGGATAGTCGGGCTTTGCGCCATTGATTGAGAAGAAAAGGCAAATGCAAGTATGGTGAGTACTCTTTGTACGGTCATAATTTACCTTGGGCCGTTTTTTTCGGATGAAGAAGCCCGCACACGATTTTTTATTTCTTTCCTGTCAGTGATTTTATCAGGACTATTTCTTTTTCGTCGAATGGCGCTCCGTTTGGCCGGAAAATATCGTGAAACCAGGTTTTCGGTTCCTCTCCACTGGGAATCGGGGTATCCCATGCGTACATAGTATTGGTCTTGCCTGCAACGAGGCCCCAATTGATAGCTGCAATATTTTGATTTTTCAGGATGGGCATGATGTTGTCGAATCTGCTACCACGCAATCTTGCCATATATTCTGTGCAAATCAAAGGACGGCCATATTTTTCCAGAGTATCGATGCAATGTTGATGTCCTTTTTCATTTTCATAGTTGTGATAAGTAATTACATCAGATTGCGATAGTTGGAATGCATTCAGATCATGAAGGTCCTGACTCCAAACGCCGGCACTTAAGGGTTGTTCCGGATTAATTTGACGTCCCCATTGAAAAATTTTTTCCAGCAGTGGCAAACTCTTGTTGCCATATCCTGAATTGCCAGGTTCATTATACAGATCCCAAAGCAGGATTCTTTTGTCGTGTCTGAATTCTCCCATGATGTCCTTCACATACACTTCAAGCGTTTTGACAATGGCAGGAGAATCTGTAAGCAATTTTCCCGGATCACGAATCCAACCTGAGTTATGAATTCCAATCTTGGGTGCAGGTTGCTTTCCTGTTTTGTAAGTATCATTCCAACAATCATCAAAAAATACAAACAGAGTGACAACATGATGTTTATTGGCAATATCAAGGTACTGATGCATGCGCTTCTTGAATCCGTCCGGATCTATTTGCCAGGCCGCGTGATGCAAAAAAACACGCATACAGTTGAGTCCGATTGATTGCGCATATCCTAATTCTCTGTCAATGGTAGT